>NZ_JBITBT010000032.1:0-102010 GCF_044452505.1 Amycolatopsis sp. NPDC051903
CTGTGGGCCATGCTCCGCGACAACGCCAACTACCACGCCTCACCCCCGATCCCAGCAGCAGCGTGACTTGACAATCCCCATTGGGAAGTCCTTTCAGAGATCCAGCACCAGGCGCGGGCAGGCTGCGCGGGACACGCAGACCATCATCACGTCGCCGGCTTCGCGTTCCTCGGCGCTGAGCACCGCGTCGCGGTGGTCGACGGCACCGGAGAGCACGGGCGTTTCGCAGCTTCCGCAGGTGCCTTCGGTGCACGAGGACAGCACCTGGTAGCCGTGTTCGGTCAGCACGTCGAGGAGCGAACGATCGGCCGGGACGGTGAGCACGGCGCCGTCGCCGGCGAGCTCGACCTCGAACTCGGTCCCTTCGGCGAACGCCGCTTCCGCCGGAGTGAAGCGTTCGAAGTGGACGGTGCCGGTCGCCCAGTGGCCGGTCCGCGCGAGGACCGCGTCGAGCAGGCCGGCGGGCCCGCACACGTAGGCGATTTCGCCCGGCGCCGGGTCGGCGAACAGGGTGTCGACGTCGGGCAGGCCGTCGGTGTCGTCGCGGTGCACCCGGACGCGTGGCCCGTAGCGGGTGACCAGCTCGTCGGCGAGCGCGAGGCTCGCGTGCGAGCGTCCGCAGTAGGTCAGGCTCCACTGCGCGCCGCGGTCCTCGGCTTCGGCGAGCATCGGCAGGATCGGGGTGATCCCGATACCACCGGCCAGAAACCGGTAGCGCGGGGCCGGCGTGAGCGGGAAGTGGTTGCGCGGACCGCGGGCGCCGAGCACGGTCCCGTCTTTCACGTCGTCGTGGATGCGGCGCGAACCACCGCGGCCGTGGGCTTCGCGCAGGACCATGACCGTCCAGTCCGGGCTCCCGGTCGATCCGCACAGGCTGTACTGGCGGATCGTGCCGTCGTCGAGGACGAGGTCGATGTGCGCGCCCGGCGTCCACGACGGCAGTGCGGCGCCGTCGGCTCGGCCCAGCACGAGCCGGACCACGTTTTCGGTCACCTGCTGGCGTTCCTTGACGACCACGGCGATGTCGTCCTCGTGCATGAGTTCTCCCCGGGGGCTTCGGCGGATGCCCGGGTCACGCTAGGTGCGCCGGACGGCGACGGGTGCCGCCGGGAAAAGGAATTCCTGAGGCCGGAACCTGCCGGATCGCTGCGTGTGCCGCCGCGTTCCGCGGTCGTAGTGTCGGTGCACCAGCGCAACAATGGAGGGCCAGATGATCGACGGCATTCCCGTGATCGACGCGGTCGTGCACCCCTACAACCTCACCGAGGAGAACTTCCGCACGCCGCACGCGCGGCCGATCACGGACCTCGTGTCGGGCGGCAACCGCGCGGTCGCGCCCGAGGGGTACCGGCTGCCCAAGGAGGGCTACGAACGCGACTGGCGCGTCGAAGAAGTCGCGAACATGTCCTTCGTGGAGAGCTACGCCGACCTCGCCGTCTACCACGTGGTGCCGATCCGCGCGTTCCACGACGGGATCTGCTCGGTGGAGAAGGGTCTGGAAGCGCAGGAGCGCTGGCCCGACCGGTTCCTTTTCTACGTCGGCGTCGATCCGTTGGAGGGCGCGAAAGCCGTCGAAGACCTGGAACGGCAGGTGGAGCAGTTCCACGACCCCGTCGGGCTCAAGCTGTACCCGAACAGCTGGCTCGGCTCCGAGGTCAGCGGCTGGCTCATGGACGATCCGGAGGTCGCGTTCCCGCTGTTCGAACGCGCCCGGCGGCTGGGGATCAAGACCGTCGCCGTGCACAAGGCGATCCCGCTCGGCCCGGTCGAGCTGAAGCACTACCGGGTCGACGACATCGACCGCGCCGCGATGGCGTTCCCCGACCTGAACTTCGAGGTGGTGCACGGCGGGATGGCGTTCCTGGAGGAAACCGCGTGGCAGCTGGCCCGCTTCCGCAACGTGTGGGTGAACCTGGAAACCACGGCCACCATGCTGACCAACCGCCCCGGCGCCTTCGAACGAGCCCTGGCCACGCTGCTCGCTCATGGGGGTGATCGGGCGCTGAGCCAGATCTTCTGGGGCACCGGCTGCATGGTGTCGCACCCGCGCCCGCACCTGGAGCACTTCGTCCGTGACCTCGCGTTCTCCGCGGAATGGACCGAGCGGTTCGGGCTCGCGGAGATGACGGAGGAGAACAAGCGCAAGATCCTGGCCGAGAACTACGCGCGGTTGCACGGCATCGACCTCGCGGCGCGCCTGGCCGCCGTCAAGGGCGACGAGTTCGCGCTGCGGCGCCCGGACGGCACCGAGCCGCCCGCGCCGTACTCGACGACGGCGGTCGGCGATGTCGCGTACTGACCCGGCCCGTCCGTGGTCCGACCGGTTCGTCGACGTCGGCGGCATCCGCACGCACTACCTCGAAGCCGGTGACGGCCCGCGGGTGCTGGTGCTGCTGCACTCCGGCGAGTTCGGCGCGTCGGCCGAGCTGTGCTGGGAGCACAACATCGGCGCGCTGGCCGAGCACTTCCGCGTCGTGGCCCCCGACTGGCTCGGCTTCGGTGAGACGGACAAGATCCACGACTTCGTGTCCAAATCGGACCGGATGGTCCGGCACCTCGCCGCGTTCCTCCGGACGCTGGCGATCGACGAGGCGTACTTCGCCGGTGCCTCGATGGGCGCGACCCGCCTTGTGCAGGAGGCCGCGCGGGAGGAGCCACGGTTGCCGATCGCGGCGATGGTGCTGGTGTCCGGCGGCGGATTCGTGCCCGACAACGAGGACCGGCGCGCGTTGCTGGCCTACGACGGCACCACCGAGGGCATGCGCCGGATCCTGCGCGCGTGCCTGGCCGACGAGAAATGGGCCGCCGACGACGAGTACGTGGCCCGCCGCGTCGCCTCGAGCCTGGTTCCCGGCGCCTGGGAAGCCGCCGCGGCGGCCCGGCTCAAGGCCCCGAACATCCCGCCGCGCAGCGACTTCGGCCAGTCCGACCCGACGCCGTACGAACGGGTGAAGGTGCCGACGCTGGCACTGGCGGGGGCGAAGGACCGCCTTCGCGAGCCTGGCTACCACCGGGCACTGGAGCGCATCCCCGGGTCCCGGGTCGTCGTGTTCGACGACGCGGGGCACCTGCTCAACATCGAACGCGCGGACGAGTTCACCGAGCTCACCGTCGATTTCCTGCGAGATCTGGAGCAGTGATGATCACTGAGAACGAGGTGCGGGCGGCCCTGCGCACGGTCGCCGATCCCTGTGCGATCGCCACGGGCGTGCCCGTGGACGTCGTGGCCATGGGCCTGGTGGCGAAGGTGACCTTAGACGGGGCCGACGTCACCGTCGTCCTGCAGCTGACCAGTCCGTTCTGCATGCAGGTCGGGCTGATGAGCGAGCAGCTGACCATCGCGCTGCGCCGGCTGCCGGGCGTGGGCGAGGTGACGATCGAGGTCGACCACTCGGCCGAGTGGCTGCCGGAACTGATGGAACCCGCCGCGACCGCCGCGCTGCGGACGGTCCGGCCGCTGCCGGTGGTCGCCCGGTGACCGGGCCGGACCCCGACGTCGAGGCCGTGCCCGACTACGCGGCGAAGGCGCGCCTCGACGGGCGGGTGGTGGCCGTGCTGGGGGCGGGCGCCGGCATGGGCCGCCAGAGCGCCCACGCGCTCGCGCAGCTCGGCGCCCGGGTCGCCTGCGTCGACCGCGAGGGCGAGCTGGCGGCGAAGGTCGCGGCCGAGGTCGGCGGCACCGCCGTGGAAGCCGACGTGACCCGGCGGGCCGAAGTGGAACGGGTGCTGCGGGAGGCGAGCCGGCTCGGCCCGGTGACGGGTCTCGTCGACATCGTGGGCGTCGCCCTGCTCGGGCCGCTCTTCGACGCCGACGACGAACGCTGGGACCGCCAGTTCGACCTCGTGGTGCGGCACGCGTTCCTGGCCCTGCAGGTCTTCGGCCGCTCCTTCGCTGCGACCGGTGGCGGCAGCATGGTCTTCGTCGGCTCGATCTCGGGACACACCCACGCGGGCGGGGAAACCGTGTACGGCGCGGCGAAAGCGGCGCTGCACCGGCTCGTGGAGTCGGCCGGCCGCGAGCTGGGCCCGCGCGGTGTCCGCGCGAACGTCGTCGCGCCCGGCTTCACCCGGACTCCGCGCCTGGACGCGATGCTGAGCGAACAGCAGTGGCGTCAGGTCGGCGCCGGGATTCCGCGCGGGTTCGCGGGCGTTCCGGCGGAGATCGCGAGCGTGGTCGCGTTCCTGCTCGCCGAGTCCTCGTCGTACGTGAACGGTCAGGTCCTGACCGTGGACGGCGGGATGAGCGGCTCGATCCCGGTTCCGTTCTGAGGCCTCAGGCGCGTGGTTGCCGCACCGACGCGAGGAACGCTCCTCCGTCGTTGCGGTACTCCACGTGCTCGACGTAGTGGCCCGCGCCGGGCAACCGGCTGTAGGTGACCCCCATGCGATCGGGAAGCCACGACTCCCACGCCGGCGGCACCGGCAGCTGCGCCTTCACCGCGGCCAAGTCGTCGACCAGCACACCGATGTGGTGGAACGCGATCGCGAACCCGTCCTGCGGCAGGGGTTCGCGGAAGACGCCGACCAGACCTTCGAGCGGCTACATCAGCTCCACCACCAGCTCCCGGCCGGTGCTGAAGGCGCAGTCCAGTTTGGCCGGCCCCTGCTGCCCTTCGGCGGTGACGTCCATCGACGGGGAGAAGCGCGTGAACCCGTCGAAGCCGAGCTGTGCCGTGAACGTCTCGATCGCCTTGTCCAGGTCGGTCGTCACGTACCCGAGCTTGTACAGGCCCAGTCCGGACGCGGCCGGGGCCACTGCGGAGTACTCGGCGGGGAACACGGAGGCGGGAAGTGCTGCCACGGGGTCAACTCCTTGGCGTCGCGGTGAGCCGGGTCGTCCGACGGTAGGGCGCGGCGCGCGGGGGCGTCCACGGTGTGCGGCCGCGTTCCGTCCTCGGGAACCCGCGCTGTCCTCCGGTGAGCGTGATCCGGTTCCGGACGGCGGAATCCGGCCGCCCGTTCGGCGAGCCCGGTGCCGCGGCGCCTTACGTTTCCAGCTGACCCGATCCCCGGCGGACACTCCGTCCGGGGCGGGTGCGCCAGCTCAAAGACGAGAAGTGAGGCGTCCTCATGTCCACTCAGGACCGAAACGATCTCCCCGCCGCAAGAGCCCGCACCGTGTCGCCGCCCGAGGAGGTCCGCCGGGTGGCGGTGTCGTCGTTCATCGGCAACGCGATCGAGTTCTACGACTTCATCCTGTTCTCCTCCGCGGCCGCGCTGATCTTCGGCCGGTTGTTCTTCAGCGACCTCGCTCCCGCGCTCGGGACGATCGTGTCGTTCGCGACGCTGGCCACCGGTTACGTGGCGCGGCCGCTGGGTGGGATCGTGCTCGGGTACGTCGGCGACCGGGTCGGGCGCAAGACCGTCTTGCTGGCCACGATGATCACGATGGGACTGGCCAGCGGGCTCATCGGCCTGCTGCCGACCTACGCCCACATCGGTGCCGCGGCACCGATCCTGCTCGTCGTCCTGCGGCTGGTGCAAGGGTTCGCCGTCGGCGGGGAGTGGGGTGGCGCGGCCCTGCTGGCCGCCGAACACGCGCCACCGGAGCGCCGGGGCTGGATCACCGCGCTCGGTCAGGCCGGGCTGCCCGCGGGCGGGTTGCTGTCGACGATCGCGATGGCGCTGGTGGCGCTGCTGCCGCAGGAGCAGCTGTTCTCGTGGGGCTGGCGGATCCCGTTCCTGATCAGCTTCGCCCTCCTCGGCGTCGGGCTCTACGTTCGGCTGCACGTGGCCGAGAGCCCGCTGTTCGAAGAGCTGGCTGCCGAACAGCGCCAGCGGAGGCGCCCGTTGCGCCACATCGCCCGGCGGCCCTGGCCGCTGGTGCGGGGCGCGATCACCGCGGTGCCGCCGATCTCGATCTCCTCGCTGTTCGGGAGTTTCGCCGTGTCCTACGCCGTCGGCATCGGCTTCAGCCGCGCCACGGTGCTGTGGGCGCTCGGCGTGGCGTGGGTGGGCGCGATCGTCATGACACCGGTGTACGGCCGGCTGTCCGACCGGGTGGGACGGCGTCCGGTGTACCTCGGCGGCGCGATCGGGTTGGCCGTGGCGGTGTTCCCGTTGTTCTGGATGATCAACTCCGGCTCGGCCGTCCTGCTGTTCATCGCGATGTTCCTCGCCTTCACGCTGATCTCGGTCGCGATGTCGGCCGCGCTGGCCGCGGTGCTGGCCGAGATGTTCCCGACCGAGTCCCGCTACACCGCGGTGTCGGTCGCCTACCAGGCCGCCGGCCTCGGCGCCGGGTTCGTGCCGCTGATCGCGGGCAGCTTGCTCGCCGCCGGCGGCGGTGGCCGCAACATCGGGCTCGTGTGCGCCTTCACGATCGCCGTCGCGGTGGTCGCCGCGGTGATCGTCCTCTTCGGACGGGAGTCGCGGGGCGTGGACCTGCGCGACGCCGGAGCGGCAGGCGGCACCCGCCCGGAAACTCCGGTGGCACAGGGCATCGCCGCCGAGAGGTAGCCGAAAACACCACCACGGGCACGCTGCCGGAGGTGGTTCGACGAAAGGAGCGGAGTCCGTGCGAGGACTTGCCGACAAAGTCGTGATCGTGGCCGGCGGGGCGTCCGGGATCGGCGCCGCCACCGCGCACCGGCTGGCGGAGGAAGGTGCGACGGTGCTGGTCGGTGACGTCAACGCCGCCGGCGCGGCACAGGTCGCGGGCAGCATCCGCGAAAGCGGTGGCCAGGCCGCAGCTCACACCTTCGACATCGCCGACGACGACTCGTGCGCCGCGCTGATCGCGGCCGCCCTCGACTCGTTCGGCGGCGTCGACGGCCTGTTCAACGTCGCCGCCGACCTCTCCCGGAACACCCTCGGCCGCGACACCGACCTGGTCGGTGTTCCCCTGGACGTGTGGCGCCGCAGTCTCGAGGTCAACCTCACCGGCTACTTCCTGACCGCGCGCCACGCCGTCCCCGCCATGCTCGCCCGCGGTGGCGGCGCGATCGTCAACACGATCTCCGGTCTCGTGCTGCACGGTGACCGCTCCCGGGTCGCCTACGGTTCGTCGAAGTCCGGTGTCGTGGCGTTGAGCAAGCACATCGCCACCCGGTGGGGCAAGGAGAACATCCGCTGCAACGTCGTCGCGCCCGGCATGGTCATGACCGACAACAACAAGGCGATGAACTCCGAGGAGTATCGCAAGACGGTCTTCGAGATGCTGCGCTCGCCGCGCTTCGGCAAGCCCGAGGACATCGCCGCCGCGGTCACCTTCCTGCTGTCCGAAGACGGCGAGTGGATCAACGGCCAGGTGCTGCCGGTCAACGGAGGCACCGGCCTGCGCTGACGCGGCGGTGACAGCGGCTGCCGGCTCGGGAACTCCGAGCCGGCAGCTGTTCGCCGGGTCGGGTGTTCGCCGCGTCAGGGGACGAGCAGCACCCGTCCGCCCGGCGCGTGGCCCGACAGCGCCGTGGGCGCCAGAGCGAGCGGGTGCAAGCGCGGTTCGGCGACCGCGAGAGCGCCGCTGCGCAGCAGGCCGAACAGCTCGGCGAGCGCGCGTTCGGAGCGCTCGCGGTCGGCGACGTGGTCCATGAGCCAGAACCCGGTCACGGTCCGGGAGCCCACGATCAGCGACCTCGGGTCGACGGTCGCGGGGACCCCGGACGCGGTGCCGTAGGTCACCAGCCGTCCGCGCGGTGCGAGCGCGGCGAGCGCGGCTTCGAGCACGGGACCGCCCGCGGAGTCCAGGACCGTGCCGATCGGGCCGCCGGCGGCGGCGAGCAAGCGATCCGTGAACCCTTCGGGGGCCGGGTCGACGACGGCGGACACCTCGGGTTCGATGCGGTCGCGAGCGGCGGGGGAGGACGCCGTCGCGACGACGGTCCGGTACCCGCGCGCACGCACCAGCCGGAGCAGGACCGTGCCGACCGCGCCCGAGGCGCCGACGACCAGCAGCGGCTCGTCACGCGCTTCTGCTGGTAGGAGGTCGAGCAGGAACCACGCGGTCAGCCCGGGCACGAACGCCGCCAGCGCGACGTCGAGGGAGATGTCGTCGGGCACCGCGTGGACGAGCTCGACCGGCGCGGTGGCGTAGTGCGCGTAGCCACCGTTGCGGCACAGCGCGACCACGCGCGCGCCGGATTCGTCGTCGACGCCGGCGACCTCGCCGCCCGGGATGAACGGCAGGGGATCGATCCGGCCGGTGAAGTGGTTGACGCCGGTGGCGCACCAGCGCTCGTCCGCGTAGTTGACCGCGCTGCGCGAGACGCGGACGAGCCGTTCTCCGGGCCCGGCCACCGGCCGGGGCACCCGCGTGATCCGGAGCGCGGCGAGGCCACCGTGGTGATCGATGACGGCAGCGCTCATCGGGTCGGCCATGGGACCCCTTCCGCGCGGACGCCGAGGAATACTTCCCGCCGCAGTCCTTCTCGCAGCGGGAGGCGTCCGGCGCCGACCGCTTGTTCGACCGAGACGAGGCTCTGGCGAGGTTTACGCGCGAGGCCGCAGGCCCAGGCCGGAATCGGGCCGCGGAGGTCCGGGCCGGTGACCACCCCGTCGGCGAGGCCGATGCGGCCGGCTTCGTCTGTCATGGCTTCCTTATCCGGGCGGACGGTGAGGACGTCGAGAAAGAATTGCTGTTCGTGCTGCAGTCCTTCCTGGAGTGGAAGGCCTTCGGCGGCTGGGAGCGCTTGTTTGATCGCGACGAGGCTTCGGCGAGGTTTGCGGGCGTGGCTGCCGGCCCGGGCCATGAGCTGGCCGCGGAGGTCTGGCCGTCGAGGCTCATCGGCGAGGCCGATCCGGGCGGACGCCGAGGACGTCGAGGAACAGCTGCTGCTCGTGCTGCAGTCCTTCCTGGAGTGGAAGGCCTTCGGCGGCTGGGAGCGCTTGTTTGATCGCGACGAGGCTTCGGCGAGGTTTACGGGCGTGGTCGCCGGCCCAGGCCGGGACCTGGCCGCGAAAGCCTGGCCGTCGAGGCTCATCGGCGAGGCCGATCCGGGCGGACGCCGAGGACGTCGAGGAACAGTTCCTGTTCACGCTGCAGTCCTTCTTGGAGCGGCAGCCGTCCGGCGGCGAGGAGCGCTTGTTTGATCGCGACCAGGCTCCGGCGAGGTTTGCGGGCGAGCGTGGCGGCCCGGGCCAGGACCTGGCCGCGGAGGTCCGGGCCGGTGAGCACCTCGTCGGCGAGGCCGATCCGGGCGGCTTCGCCGGCGTCGACGGGGCGCCCGGTCATGATCATGCGGGCGGCGCGGCCGGGGCCGATGAGCCGGGGCAGGCGCTGGGTGGCGCCCGCCCCGGGCATCGCCGCGCGGTCGATCTCGTGTTGCTGGAACACGGCACCGGGCCCGGCCAGCCGGAAGGTGCAGGCCAGCGCGAGCTCGTGGCCGCCGCCCCGGGCCGGGCCCTCGATGGCCGCGATGACGGGCTGCGGCAGGTCCTCGATCGCGAGGAGCGTCGTGAGCCACTCGGTCATGACCTCGGCGGGCAGTTCCCCGCTGCGTACGGCCGCGATCTCGGCTGGCTCGGCGTGGCCGAGGAACCGGCCTTCCTCGGCACACCCCAGAATCACGACCGACACCGTTTCGTCCGCGCCCACTTCGGCCAGTACGGTCCGCAGTGCGCGCAGGTCGGCGAAGCGCAGGTCGTGCGCAGGTGGCCGGGCGAACCGGATCGAAGTGACCGCGCCTTCGCGGTGCAGGTGCCAGTGCGTGGTGCTCATCCGGCTCCCCTCCGTCCACTGTGTACGGTCAGTGCTCCCATTCGAGGTCGAGCCGCTCCAGGCCGGGCGTCAGCAGGTTCGGCAGCCACCGCTCCGGTGGCCGGTCGGCGGCCAGCCGCAGGCCCGGGAGCCGCTCGATGAGCGTTTCGAGCGCGACCTTCGCCTCCAACCGGGCCAGGGGCGCGCCGAGGCAGGTGTGGATGCCGCGGCCGAAGGCGAAGTGGCGGTTGACGCCTGCCCGGTGGATGTCGAGCTCGTCCGGCTGCTCGAACACACGTGGGTCCCGTTGCGCGGCCGCGTAGTGGACGTAGAGGTCGGCTCCCGCCGGCAGGTCGATCCCGCCGAGCCGCACGGGTTTCGTCGTGGTGCGGGTGACACCGTGCACGGACGTGACGTGCCGCAGCGTCTCCTCGACCGTTCGCTTGACCAGCGAACGGTCCGCCAGGACCTGCTGCCATTGCTCGGGGTGCCGCACCAGGTCGCGGACCATGAGCGGGATGAAGTGCGCCGTGGTGGTCGAACCGGCGCTGAGGACGGTGCCGATCATCGTGACCGTCTCCGCGGTGCTCAGCGCCGGGTGGCCGTTGTCGGACGTCGCGTGCACCAACGCGGAAGCGAGGTCGTCGCGGGGACGAGCACGGCGTTCTTCGACGAACTCGCGCAACCACGAGCTCATCTCGACGACACGGGCGCCGAGTGCGGCGCGTTCCGCGTCGTCGAGGTGCGGCGCACCCCGCTGGAGCAGGACGCGGTCCACGCCCCACTGGTGGAACGCCGGCGCCTTCTCCAGCGGCGCTCCGACCAGCCGCGTGATGACCTGCACCGGGAGCCGGTCGGCGAAATCGGCCACGAGATCACAGCGACCGGCGCCGGCCACTTCGTCGATCAGCGCGTGGCACAGGGCTCGGATCTCGTCCTCGCGCGCGTTGATCAGCTTGGGGGTGAACGCCTTCTGCGCCAGCGTCCGCAACCGCGTGTGCGCCGGCGGGTCCAGCGACACCAGCACCTCGTCCGGCGGCCCGTCGGGGAAGGCGTCCGCCAGTTCGGGGCCGAGCTGGGCGAGCCGGATCACCTTGCGCGAGGAGTACGTCGCGGCATCCCGCAGAACCGCCACGACGTCGTCGTAGCGGGTGACGCACCACATGTCGTGCCCGGGCAGGTAGAAGACCGGACGCTGTTCCTGCGCGGCGTGCAGCCACGGGAACGGGTTCGCCGACTGCTCGGCGTCCAACGGGTCGAAGGTCTTCCCGTGCACGACCGGGCAGAGCTGCTCCGCGGTGGTCACGCCGGCGCACCGTGGCGCTGCTCGAGGATCTTCAGCGCCTCGGCCCACGATTCGTCGAACGCCTTCTTGGCCTCGCGCAGGAACTGCTCGTGCGGGAGCTTCCAGTAGGAGTCGGGGTAATCGTTGCCGTAGGTGCCGTCGTCGGAGAACACCTCCAGCTCCCAGTAGCCGGTGTAGCCCTGCTCGATGAGTGTCGCGATCATCGCCGGCGCCGCCGCGCGGCCGCGGCCGGGGTACTCGCGGTCGAACCCGCCACGCTCGTCGACCTTCGCGTCGCACACCTGGACGCTGTTGATCCGCGAACCGTACTTCCGCAGGCGGTTCTGCAGGTCGGGTTCGCACCAGCTGTGGAAGACGTCGAGCAGGATGCCGACGTTCGGGCGGTTCACCTCGTCGACCACCGCCACGGCCTGGGGCAGGTCGGCCAGCGCCGAGCCGCGCCGCTTGGCGAGCAGTTCGAGCCCGATCTGAAGTCCGTGCGCGGCGGCCGCGTCGGCGATGCGCGGCAGCATCCGCACGATGTCCTCGACCGGTCCGATCGGCTCGTCGGCCTTGCCCGACGTGCCCGGTGCGACGGCGATGACCTGTGGCCGGAACGGCGCGAGCCGCTCGACGGACGCGCAGATCAGGTCCGCGCGCCGAGACACATCGGTCGGCAAACCCGGGCGCTCGAACGGGATCGACAGGATCGAGTGCATCGCCGGCACGGCGAACGAGGTGCCCAGGCCGTGCTCGTCCAGGGCCGCGAGGATGCGCTCGTCGTCCCCGTCGGCGAATTTGCCCTCCCACACCCCGACCGCGGCGCCGCCGACGCGGGCGACCTGCTCGATGTCGTCGAAGATCGTGTTGTGCGGGGTCGAATACGAGTTGACCGCGAACCGCGGTTCCGGAACTGCGACCACTGGAACTTCTCCTCAGCGATGGGGAAACCAAACCTGGTTTCACGTTAGGGGCCGGCGAAGCGCCGACGCCCGCCTCGGCCGGCTGATTCCGCCAGGGAGAACCGGGAGGGAGGCGGGCCGGCTCAGGCGCGGGCTTCGCTCACGGGATCAGCCAGCCGGTGGAGCGCCTCGGCGAGTTCCCGCGGGCACGACAGGAACGGTGAGTGGTCCGAGTCGAGTGCCACGACCTCGTCGCACCCACCGCTGCGGTGCATCGCCCGCTGAGCCGCCAGGGGAATCGCGGCGTCCTGCAGCGCTGCGACGTAGGCGCGCCGGACCGAGCCGAACCCGCTCGGCGTCACCGAGATCGGCTGAGCGCCGATGGCCAAGCTTTCCTGGCCCAGCCGGCCGGCCGCAGCGGCGGCGTCGTCGGCTGTGCACGACCCGAACAGCACGTCCTGCGCGTGCTCGACCGGCATCGTGTAAACGCCCGCTTCGACATCCAGGCTCTGGTACCGCGCGGCCAGCGAGGGCCGGAACTCCTCCAGTGCCGCCAGGTCACGAAGCGTCTGCCCGTTTCCCGGCACGAACGCGCAGACGTACACCAGCCGCGCGATCCGTTCGGGCACCAGCTCGGCCACCTGGGTGACCGTGAGCCCGCCCATGCTGTGCCCGACCAGCACCACGGGCCGGTCGGCGGCCTCGACGCGCTCCCGCACCACCGCGACGCAATCGTCGAGCGTCACCGCGGCCGTCGAGTTGCCGTCGCGGCCGGGTAGGTCCACCGCCTCCACCGCGTGTCCCGACGCCTCGAGCAGCGGGACGATCTTCTCCCAGCACCAAGCTCCGTGCCAGGCTCCGTGCACCAGCACGAAATGCGCTCCGGGATTCGCCACGTTTCCTCCTTGAACCGTGAGAGCGGGCGGGTGCGAAGCTAACGCCGGCCGCGCGGAAAGGCCCGGGCCGGCCCGCCCGGTTCCGGAGAGAGGAATCGACCGGAAGATCGAGTCGACCCGTCCGCATCGCCGACTCTCCGCCACCGGCCCGGCGACCTGCAGTTCCTTGGCGATCAGTTCCGTCGCCGCTGAAGTGATCTCGATGTGTTCGGCGCGGGAGCCGCCGCTGGTGGTGCGGCAGTCGACCGTCAGGTGGGTGGCGCCGGCGGCGCGGATCCGGGCTGCCTTGCGGCGCAGGGTCGTGTCGTCGTCGGCGGGGGTGAGGGTGAGGATCGCTTGGACGCCGATCGTCGCGGGGTCGCGGGATTCGGGGTCGGCGTGGTGGCGCAGGGCGGCCGTGGCGGGGGCGAGGTGTCCGGGGAGCAGCGGGGGTGCGGTGATCCAGCCGTCGCCCAGGGAGACGATGCGGTGGCGCACGCGGGCGCGGGTTTCCTCGGTCTGGCCGAGGCCGCCGCCGAGCCACACCGGGGTCGGGGCGGGCGGCAGCGGGCGGATGCCGACCTCGTCGCGGCCGCGGGGTAGCGGCCCGTGAACGAGGCGACCGGGCGGGACCACAGCAGCCGCAGGACCGCGATCTGCTCCTCGAGCCGCGCGCGTCGAAGCGGGCGCCGAAGGCCTCGAACTCCACGGCGTGCCAGCCGGCGCCGACACCCAGGCGCACGCCTCCGCGGCTCAGGAAGCGAGTTCGGCGGTTTGCTTGGCCACCACTGCGGTCTGGCGCTGGGGCAGGACCACCACGCTGGGCACGAGTTCCCAAGTGGTCAGTGCCGAGACGTGTCCCAGGTGGACGAACACCTCGCGGAGCGGGTCGGCCGCGGGGTAGTGGCCCGTCCAGCCGGGGCGGTGGGTGGTGTCGGCGCCGAGGACGTGGTCGGCGAGGGTGAGGTACTCGTAGCCGGCGACCAGCGCCCGCCGGTCGCCCGCGGCCGCGTGGGGGAGGGCCACGCCGAGGCGGATCGGCGGTGGTGCGGGCATGACGGACCTCCCGGGGAGAACTGGTCGTGAGGGGAGCGCGGGCCATGGCCGGTGGTCGTGGCAACGCGTCGTTTCCGCGGTGTGGAAGCACTTCGTCGACAGAACGCGGGCCGGCGTCGGAAGCTATCGAGCACCACGACCGCGATCCCCGAGGTGGTTGATCATGACTCAGGCGCCGATCCACCAAGAGCTCCGCCGAGCGTTCTCCGCGTTCCCCTCCGGCGTGACGGCGGTGTGCGCGCTCGTCGACGGCGAACCCGCCGGTCTGGCCGCGAGCTCGTTCACGTCCGTGTCCCTCGACCCGCCGCTGGTGAGCGTCGCGTTCGGGGCGCGGTCGCGGACGTGGGCCCGGCTGCGCGAGGTCCCGCGCCTCGGCGTCAGCGTCCTGGCCGAAGAGCACGCCGACTACTGTCGCGTGCTCGCCGGGCCCGGCGACCGCTTCGCCGGCGCCGACTGGACCGCCACCGCCGAGGGCGCCGTGCACATCGGCGGCAGCGCGCTCGCGCTCACGTGCTCGATCGCCGGCCTCACCACGGCCGGTGACCACGAGGTCGCGTTCCTGCGCGTGGACGACGTCCACGGCCAGGCCACGGTCGAGCCGCTCCTGTTCCACGGCAGCAAGTTCCGCCGGGTCATCGACCGCGTCGTCGAACGCTGAGCCGATGGCGCACGACGAGCTCCGGCACGCCCGGACCTTCCTGTTCGTCCCGGGACACCGACCGGACCGCTTCGCGAAGGCCGGGGCGGACGTCGTGGTCGTGGACCTGGAGGACGCGGTCGGTCTGGAGCAGAAGGTTGCAGCGCGCGAGCACGCCCGGACGTGGCTGAGCGATTGCAACCGGGCGGTGGTGCGGGTCAACTCGCCCGGAACGCGTTGGTGAGACGAGGATCTGCGCGCGACCCGGCGGCACGCGGTGGCCGTCATCGTGCCGAAAGCGGAAGGCGCGGCGGCGTTGCCGCACGACGTGCCGGTGCTGCCAGTCCTGGAGACCGCGGCGGCAATCGCCGGCGCGAGGGCGTTGTGCGCGCACCCGGCGGTCGTCCGGCCGGTGTTCGGCAGCGTCGACCTCGCCGCGCAGCTCGGCGTCGACCACCGCTCGCACGAGGCGCTCCGGCACGCGCGCTCGGCCGTCGTGCCGGCCGCGGCCGGCTGCGCCGGCCCGGTCGAGGGCGTGACGATCGCGCTGGCCGACGAAGCCGCGCCGGTCGCGGACCTTGACCACGCCGTGCGGCTGGGGTTCACCGGCAAGCTGTGTCTCCACCCGCGACTGGTCGAGCCGGCCGACCGGCGCTTGCGCCCGGCGGCGGACGAGGCCGAGTGGGCGCGCGCCGGGCCGGCGGCGGGGCGCGGCCGGCCCGGTGACTGTCCATGAAGGACAGTTGATCGACCGCCCGGTCCTGGTTCGCGCCCGGGCCGTGCTCGCGCGCAGCGAGCCCGGGCGGTAGCGGCAGAACGGCCGCGTGGCCGTTCTGCCGGCTCATCACCGAGCGCGGTGCGCGAGCTCCTTCAGGAACGCCTCGGCCGCCGCCCGGCCCGACGCCGGGTTCTGGCCCGTGACGAGGTTGCCGTCGACGACGACGTACGAATTCCAAGCCGGGCCCGACAGTACTCGGCGCCGACCGCTCGCAGCCGCTTCTCCAGCAGCCACGGCGCGTTCTGCGCCAGCCCGACCTGCTGAGGCCAAGGTCGTGGCTTCGCTGTGCCACGGTCCGGCGTCGTTCTTCGCCGCCGGCGACCCCGGCGGCCGGCTGTTCAAGGGGCGCGAGCTCACCGCGTTCACCGACGCGGAGGAAGAGGCTGGGTGACAAGATCTGGCGCTTGGGCGTGTCGTCGTCCTGGGAGCGCGACCTGCGCCGGGCCGCGCTGCCGTTCGCCAACGACCTCGCCGCGCGCACCGGCGCCGCGGTCGCGATCAGCACGATGATCGGCGACCGGCTGATCTGCATCGACACGATCCGCGGCAAGCTCGACAGCATCGACCTCGCGCACGCGGGCGACGAGATCCCGCTGTTCGCCACCAGCGCGGGCAAGCTGCTGATGTCCACTGTGGACAAGTCGGCGCTGGCTGAAGCCCTCCGCACGCGCCTCGAGCGACGCACGCCGTACACGCAGGTGGTGCCGCGGCTCGTGCTGGCGCAGCTGGAGGCCGCGCGGCAGGCCGGGTTCGCCGTGTCGCGCTCGGAGAGCGCCGCGGGGCAGTCGTCGTTGTCCGTGCCGGTGGCGACGGGCATCGACCGCACGCCCATGGCCCTGACCGTGCTGGCCCCCGCGACCGACGTCAACCTCCCGCGCCTGGTCCCGACTCTGCGCCAGTACGCGTCGTCGATCTCCCGGTCGATCGCCGAGACCGACTGACGCGGGACTTCTCGTCCCTGACCCCGTAGTCGCGCCCCGTGGATCGCGAGGGGTGTCTTGACGTCGTTCTTCGCCGCCAGAGCGCACACCTGCCGGCGACTTCCACGTCCGGGGCGCTGAAGCCGGCGTCGGAAGCCACGCCGGGCTTCCGCGCGGCGGAAAGGTCCGGTCGACTGCACCCGCCTCCAGGCGCCACAGTGATCGGACACCCACCGGCACGCGAAGAAGCGGAAAGGTCGTCGCATGGCTCTGGAATTCGGGATCTTCGATTCGTTCGACCTCGCCCACGGGGGCGTGGGCGAGCTGCTCGACGGCCGGCTGAGGTTCGCGCAGGAGGTCGAACGGCTGGGCTTCGCGCACTACCACGTGACCGAGCACCACGGCACGCCGCTGTCGGTGTGCCCGTCGCCCAACCTGTTCGTCGCGGCGCTGAGCCGGCTGACGGACACGATGCGGCTCGGCACGCTCGTGAACGTGCTGCCGGCCTACGAACCGTTCCGGCTGGCGGAGGAGATCGCCACGCTGGACCAGCTCACCCACGGCCGCCTGAACTTCGGCGTCGGGCCGGGCATCAGCCCGCTGGAACTCGGCATCCTCGGCGTGCGCGGCGACCAGGCGCGCGAGCTCTACCAGGAGACGCTCACCGCGGTCACGAACGCGCTCAAGACCGGCCGGATGATCCACCAGGGCACCTTGCTGCGTGACTACGACGCGGCGCTGCCGGTGGCACCGGTCCAGACCCCGTACCCGCAGCTGTGGTACGCCTCGGGCAGCGCGATCACCGCCGAGTGGGCCGCCGCGAACGGCATCAACTTCGTCACCCGCTGGGAAGGTGGCGCGGTCGTGGAGGTCGGGACGAAGTTCTGGGCCGCGTGGGACAAGCACCAGAGCGACGACGACCGCCTCAACCCGATCGCCGGGCCGCCGCGCTTCGGCATCTCCGGCCCGGTCGTCGTGGCGGGCAGCCAGGCCGAGGCCGACGACGTCTTCGGCCGCGCCAACGAGCTGCACGAACAGCGCCTGCTGCACCTGTGGCACGAGCACGACGACCACCGGCTCGACGGGGTGTTCGGCACACGGCGCGTGCTGGAGAAGGGTAACGGCATCGTCGGCACCGCCGACTCCGTGCGCGACGAGATCGTGGCGCAGGTGGAGGCCTCCGGCGTGAACTACCTCGAGCTGAAGATCATCTTCGGGGACCTCGGCGTCGACGACGCCATCGCGACCGCGCGGACGATGACCGAGCACGTCGCGCCGGCCGCCCGCGCGGCCGCGGACAAGGCGGCTCGCCGGCTCGGCCTGCCCGTCGCATGACGGCCCGGCGGGTGCCCGTCGAGTCGGGCGAGCTGGCAGGTGCGACCGCGGACGGCGTCGTCGCGTTCCTCGGCGTGCCGTACGCCGCGCCGCCGGCGCGGTTCCGCCCGCCGGAGCCGCCGCCGCGGTGGCGGGGCGTCCGGCCGGCCGTGCGGTTCGGCCCGGCGGCACCGCAGCCGGGGAGCCTCCGGGCGCGCCTGGTCCTCGGACCGTCGGCGCCGCCGGGACGCGACTGCCTGGTGCTCAACGTGTGGGCACCCGAGGGCGCCCGCCCGGCCGCGCTGCCGGTGCTCGTGTGGCTGCACGGCGGCGGGTTCACCAACGGCTCGGGCGACGTGCCCGCGCTGCGCGGCGCGACGCTGGCGAAAGACGCGGAAGCCGTCGTCGTGACGGTCAACTACCGGCTCGGCGCGTTCGGCTTCGCCTGGCACCCCGAGCTGACGGGTGACCACGCGAACCCCGGCCTGCTCGACCAGCGGGCGGCGCTGGAGTAGGTGGGCCGCAACATCGCCGCGTTCGGCGGAGACCCCGGCCGCGTCACGCTGGCCGGCGACTCGGCGGGCGCGATGAGCGCGGCGATCCAGTCCGTGCTGCCGGGCGCGCGGGAGCGGATGTCCGCACTGGCGCTGCACAGCGGACTGCCCCGGCTCACCGGACCCGACGAGGCCGCCGAAGCCGTGGAGCGCCTGGCCGCGGAGCTGGGCGTGCCGGTGCCCGGGCTGGCCGACGTGCGCGGCGACGCGCTGATCACTTCACCCCGCTTCGGTCCGGTCGCCGCGGGGGAGCTGGCGGACGGCCTGCCCTCACCCAGCGCGCTGCCGACCCTGCTCGCCACGACCGCCGACGAGGGCACGTTCTTCCTGGTCGACGAACGTGCCCCGCGGGAATTCACCGCGGCCGAAGCGACCGCGCTGGCGAAGGCCTTGCTCCTCGGAGACGCCCCGGCTGTGGCGACGCGTCAGGCAGTGACCGCGGCGGTGACCACCGCGCTGTTCGACGAACCCGCCGACCGGTGGGCCGCCGCGGCGGCCGGTCCGGTGTGGCGCACGCGCTACGGCCGTCCGTCGACGCTGTGGGCCGGCTGGCTCGGCGCGACCCACACGCTCGACGTGCCGGTGCTGTTCGGCACCCACCGCAGCCCCGCGCCGGTCCGGCTCTTCGACGGCGACGAGGGGATCGACGAGGTCTCCGCCCGCTTGCGCCGCGACTTCCGCTCGTTCCTGCACCGAGGGGCCGCCGACTGGCCACAGTGGACGGAAACGAACCCCGTTACGCGAAAAGTGTCCTGAATGAACCTGCCCTTGACCGGCGTCACCGTGGTCTCCAGGGCAGCACCGGACCGCTGACGTTCGGCACCGTCGCCCACGAGATCAGCCGGCGGGGCCGGGTGGTCCTCGACGAGGAACAGGACCTCGTCTACTGTGCGGCCACCGCGGCGGGGCCCGGCGCGCCCGAATCCACCGAGGTCGTGCTGCCGGGCATCGAGGACCGCCGGACCGTGGTCGGCCCGGTGCTGTTGTTCCGCTATTCGCCGCTCGCCTGCAACGGCCACCGCATCCACCACGACCGGGACGCGCCGAATTCCTCGGTGCCCGGTGGGAAACGAGCACGCCGTGACCGAACAGGTCGAGCGCACCGAAGTCCTCCCGGCCCTCGCCGGCCGCCTCGCGACCGCCCGGGGCCCGCTCGACGGCCTCCGCACGGCGTGGCTCCTGCTGAGCGCACTGCTGATCGTCGCGGGGCTGCTCACCATCGCGTTCATCCGCCCGGCTCGCGACGCGACCCGCGTCGAAGCGCGGCTGGCCGCCGGCCGGGCACCCCGGTCGCGGTGGAGTGAGGAGGTTTCAGCGCGGTGGACTCTCTGACTTTGCTGACCCAAGTCAGACAGCGTAGCTTGGAGAAGCAAAGTCAGTGAGTCCTGGGAGGGACCCGATGTCCGAATTGCTCGACCTCGTCCTGGCAGCGCACGGTGGTGCCGACCGCTGGCGGCAGGTGCGGCAGCTGTGTGCCGACGTGTCGGTGGGCGGGAGTTCCTGGCCCAGTGACGGCGTGCTGGCCGCGACGGTGGCCACTGTGGACACCCGCGAGCAGCGCGTGTCGTGGGAACCGTTCGGCGAGCCGGGCCGGCGGGGGCGGTTCACGCCGGAGCGGGTGGAGATCCTCGCCGCCGACGGCGCCGTCGTCGGCGGTCGAGACGATCCGCGGGCGTCGTTCGCCGGGTTCACCCCCGAAACGCCGTGGGACCGGCTGCACAAGCTGTACTTCTCGGGGTAGGCGTTCTGGAACTACGTGACCACGCCGTTCCTGCTTGCTCGCGAAGGCGTGCAGGCCACGGAAATCGGGCCCTGGCACCAGGACGGCGAGACCTGGCGGCGCCTCGCCGTCCGGTTCCCGGCGGACCTCGCCACCCACAACACCGACCAGACCTTTTACTACGGCCCTGATTTCCTTCTGCGCCGCCACGACTACGCCGGCGACGTCCTCGGCGGCTTCACCACCGCCCACTACACGGCGGACCACCGCACGTTCGACGGTTTCGTCTTCCCGACCCGCCGCTGGGTCGTTCCCCGCCTCCCCGACGGCTCGACGCTGCCCGGACCCGTTGTGGTCTCCCTCGGCATCCGGTCCATCGCGGTGACCGGATGACGGGCCCGGCGGTGTCGTGGGCCTCGGGCCCGGCTTTCGCCGACGACGTGGTCCTGGCGGCCTCCGTCCTGCGGGCACCCGTTCACGGCCGTCGCGCGGTGGCGGCCATCATGGCGGCCGCCGGAGTACTACAGCCGGCTGGCCTTCATCCGCGAGAGCACCGACGGCGAGCGGACCTACCTGGAATGGGCGGCCGCCGGTCCGACGGGAACGGAGATGGCCGGTGTCACGGTGCTGACCCGCACTGCCGGCGGGCTCATCGGGCACGTCGCGATCCGCCACCGCCAGTTCGGTGCGGTGGTGGAGTTTTCCCGGGAACCACGCCGGCGGACCGCCGGCGTGGTTCCCGCCGGATCCTTCGTGGACGGTTCCTGCTGTTCCGGCGGTGCTAACGCTCGTCCGCTTCGCGCCGGGTGAGCACCAGGGGTGCGTCGTCGGTGATGGCGATCGTGTGCTCGGAGTGGGCCGTGCGTGAGCCGTCGGCCGAGCGGATGGTCCAGCCGTCGGCGTCGTAGACGATCCGGTCGGTCGTGCGGGCGAACCAGGGTTCGAGCGCGAGGGTCAGGCCCGGCCGGAGTTTCATGCCGCGACCCGCCTGGCCCTTGTTGGGCACGTGGGGATCCTCGTGCATCGTGTGGCCGAGACCGTGCCCGCCGAACTCGGTGTTGACCGGATAGCCGTACTCGCGGGCCACGGCCTCGATCGCCGCCGAGATGTCGCCCAGGCGCCGGCCCGGACGGGCCGCCGCGATCCCCGCCTCCAGCGCTTCCTCGGTGGCGCGGACGATCCGCAGGTCCTCCTCGGCGGCGGTGCCCACGACGACCGTGCGCGCCGAATCGGCCACCCAGCCGTCGATGCCGACCGCGAGGTCCGCCGTGAGCACGTCCCCGTCGCGCAACACGTAGTCGTGGGGCAGACCGTGCAGGACGGCGTCGTTGACCGACAGGCAGATGACGTTGCGGAACGGGCCTTCGCCGAAAGACGGCGCGTAGTCCCAGTAACACGATTCCGCCCCGCGCCGTTTGATCATGCCGCGCACGTGGTGCTCCAGATCCAGGAGGTTGACGCCCACGTCGGCGAGCCGGCCGACCTCGGAGAGCACCTCGGCGACGAAGCGCCCAGCCACGTGCATGCGTTCGATCTCCGCAGGCGTCTTCAGTTCGATCACGAATACCTCGCGCGTCTTCGGTTCCGGTATTTCTATACCAGTACCGTAGCACGTGATCGGTATAGGAATACCGGCCTGGTGTTGTCGCGCCGCGTGGCTGCCTGCGTCCTGATTGCTCCATGTGGTCGATTCGATGCTGTTGTCCTTGCTGCACTGTCGGTAGCCTGCTGAATCTGCACTGTGGCAGGAGGAGGGGCGATGCGACGTGGCTTCGGGCTCAGGGCGCTGGCGATCGGCGCGGCTGCGGTGGTGGTGGCTGCGTGCGGGTCGTCGCCTCCGGCTCCCTCGGCTCCGGCGAGCGGTTCCGCCGCTCCGGTCACCGGCACGCTGATCGTGAACGGGGCGGGCACCTTGGCCAAGCCGTTCACGGCGGTGATCGCCGCGTTCAAGGCGCAGAACCCGGACGTGACGGTGCAGTCGCGGTTCGCCGGGAGCGTCGAGGTGGTGCGGGGCATCACCGAGTTGCACAACCCGGTCGACGTGCTGGGCGTGGCGGACTACTCGCTGATCCCGTCGAAGATGTACGGCACGAACGGCGGCACGCAGTTCGCCGACTGGTACGTCGGGTTCGCGTCGAACCGCATCACGTTCGCCTACACCGACCGGAGCAAGGGCGCGGCCGGTCTGACGGCGGACAACTGGTTCCAGGTCCTGGCGCAGCCGGGGGTGAAGGTCGGCCGGTCCAATCCGGACACCGACCCGTCGGGCTATCAGACGCTGCAGATGCTCGCGCTGGCGGAGAACTTCTACCACCAGCCCGGCCTGTCGGCCGGCATCCTGGCGAACTCGCCGCCGGAGACGATGGTCGGCACCGAAACGCAGCTGTTGCCCGCGGTGTCGTCGGGCCAGATCGACTACCTGGGGATCTACCGGTCCGACGCGTTGCAGCACCACCTGAAATTCCTCGACCTGCCGAGCCGGATCGACTTGTCCGACCCGGCGCTGGCCGCGACGTACGCGACGGTCAGCGTCCCGACCTCCTCCGGGCCGCGAACCGGCAAGCCGATCGTCTACGCGCTGACGGTGCCGACCAACGCGCCCAACGCGGCAGCGGGCCTGCGGTTCGTCGAGTTCGTGCTCTCCCCGGCGGGGCAGAAGATCATGATCGACAACGGGTTCACCGTGGTCAACCCGGCGGTCGCGGGCGTCGCCAAGGGCGCGCAGCTGCCTGCGTCGGTGCAGCCGCAGACGGTGCCGGCCAAGCTGCCCGGGGGCTGAGTGAACGGCACGGTCTCCCAAGAACGGCGGCGGTGGAGCGCGGGCCGCGTGCCGCGCGGGCTGTTCCCCGCTCTGCTGTGGACGGCAAGCGGGTTGCTGCTCGGGTTCATCCTGCTGCCCGTGCTCGGGCTGATCACCGCCACCTCGCCCGGCAGCCTGCGCGCCGCCGCCGCCAACGACGAGATCCGGGACGCGCTGCTGCTGAGCGTTCAGGACGCCGCGATCACCGCGGTGGTCGCGACGGTGCTGGGTGTTCCGCTGGCCTACCTGCTCGCCCGGCGCCGGTTCCGCGGACACGCGTTGGTGCAGGCGGTCGTGGACCTGCCGCTGGCGATTCCGCACACCGTCGCGGGGATCGCCTTGCTGTTCGTGTTCGGTCGTACGGGCTGGCTGGGTAGCCCGTTGCAGGTCACGGGCTTGTCGTTCTACGGCACGCAGGCGGGGATCATCGTGGCGATGCTGTTCGTGAGCGCCCCGTTCGCCGTCAACAGCGCCCGGGTCGCGTTCGAAGCCCTGGACCCCACCGTGGAACGGGCCGCCCGGAGCCTGGGCGCCTCGCCGGGCCAGACGTTCCGGCGGGTCACCCTCCCGCTGGCCTGGCGCGGGGTGCTGACCGGCGCGGTGCTCGTGTACGCCCGCTCGATCAGCGAGTTCGGTGCCGTCGTCATCCTCGCCTACTACCCGGCCACCGCCCCGGTCGCGATCTACAACCTGTTCCTGTCCTCCGGTCTCGCCGAATCCGCGGCGGCCGCGGTGCTGCTCCTGCTCGTCGCCCTGGCCACGTTCCTGGTGCTGCGCACGCTCGCGTCGGGCTGGCTCGTCGGTGACACCACCCGCACCCGGCGGTGACGCGTGCTCACCGTCGCCGATCTGCTCACCTCGGCGGGATCCTTCCGCCTCGGCCCCGTGGACCTCGTCGTGCCCGCGGGTCGCGTGCTGGTCGTGCTCGGTCCTTCCGGCGCGGGGAAGAGCATGTTGCTGGACACGATCGCCGGCTTCCGGACTCCCCGGCGTGGCACTGTGCG
The DNA here is from genome assembly GCF_044452505.1 of Amycolatopsis sp. NPDC051903. Taxonomy (NCBI): domain Bacteria; kingdom Bacillati; phylum Actinomycetota; class Actinomycetes; order Pseudonocardiales; family Pseudonocardiaceae; genus Amycolatopsis; species Amycolatopsis sp. NPDC051903. The sequence goes on from NZ_JBITBT010000032.1 coordinate 23,480, forward strand.
CCTCGACGGTCAGGACATCACGAGGTTGCCCGCCGACCAGCGCCGGATCGGTGTGGTGTTCCAAGATGCCGCGCTGTTCCCGCACCTGTCGGTGCGCGACAACGTCGGCTTCGCACCCGCGTTGCGAGGGCGGCGGCGCAGCCCGGACGTCGACGAATTGCTGGCCCGGTTCGGCATCACCCAGCTCGCCCGCCGGGCACCACGTTCGCTCAGTGGCGGCGAACGCCAACGAGTCGCGCTGGCCCGCGCGCTCGCCGCCTGCCCGGCCGCACTCCTGCTGGACGAACCCCTCTCGGCACTGGACCAGCCGGTGCGAGAGGAGTTGCGCGAGGTTCTGCGCGCGACGCTGCTGGACCTGGCCCTGCCCGCCATCCACGTCACGCACGACCGCGACGAAGCGCTCCGCCTCGCCGACGACCTCGCCATCCTCGACGCCGGCACCCTGCGCCAGACCGGCCCCGCCGACCAGCTCACCCACCAGCCCACCGACGCGGTCACCGCCCGCCTGCTCGGCTGGACGGAACTCGGCCCCGCAACCCGCGACGCCGACGGCCTGCACGTCGGTGACCTGCCGCTCGATCCCGCGCACCTCGGCACCGCGGCGATGCCGGGAACCGTGTACTACCGCCCGGAGGAAGTCCTCATCGGCGGTCCGGACCGGCACGCGTCCGCCTCGCTGCGGGTGCGAACCAAGGTCGTCGAAGTCGTGCCGACCGTCCCGCTCGCGCGAGTTCTGCTCGCGACCACACCACCTCTGGCCGCACTCGTCCTGCACCGCGACCTCCCGGGGCTCGCCGGCGAGGTTGACGTCACCGTGCCCGGGCACGCGTTGCGCATCATCGAACAGACAACACCGTCACCTCCGGCTTGAGGGATGTCTCGTAACTGGTGTTGTGGTTGGTGAGGTTGGTGTTGGGGTTCAGTCGGTCAGGAGGATGTTGGACACTGTGTCGTTGAGTGTGCTGACGGCGCGGCGGTAGTCGCGCAGGATCTTCCAGCACTTCATTCGCGCCTGCGCGTGTTCGACGCGGGCACGGATCTTGCGGTGGCCGGCGTTGAGGTCTTCCTGCCAGGCCGGCAAATCGCTGCCGTTGCGAGCTGCGTTGCCCGGATGCGCGTCGCCGGTGGCGATCACCAACCGGGTGTCGGCGTCGATCGCGACCTGCACGTTCGCCGAGTACCGGTAGTTCTTCGACGGTGCCGCCAGCCGGTGATCCCGCGTCGGCACCAGCCCGAACAATGGCCCGATCTGGCGCATCGTCAGTTTCGTCCGCCAGACGTCGCGACCAGCAGCACACGATCGGCCAGGTCAAGACGCCACTGCCGGCCAGGCCGGCCATCGGCGATCTCCTCACCACCACGGCTCGTCACGATCCGCACCAGCTTGCGGAACTGACCCGGTTCCAACCCCGTGAACGGGGAAATCCACCATGATCAACTACCAGGCAGGCCAACCCCACACCGGGTTACGAGACATCCCATGGGGAGCGCGGCAGCCACGCGGTCCGAAGTGGACCGCCGCACGCTACGTCGCCGTGAGCAGGACGACGGCCGCCGCGGCGGTGACCAGGCCGCACACCTGCAGGGTGCGCAGCCGCTCGCGCAGCAGGAAGATGCCGAGCAGCACCGGCAGCACGGGGTACAGGGACGACAGCACCACAGCGATCACGACGAGCTGGTGCCGGGTGGCGAGCAGGTAGCACAGCAGCGCCAGCGCCGCGGCCGCCCCGGAGAGGGCGGCGAACAGCGTGAGGCGCGCGGCGGGGAGCCGCAGCCCGCGGAAGGCGGCCCACGGCACGAGGGTGAGGATGGCCGCGACGCGGCCGGCGACGAGCGGCCACGCTCCGGCTGCGGGCCCGGCTTGCGCGAGAGCGAGGTACTGCACGGCGATGCCGACGCTCGCGATCAGCCCGTCCACCGCCGGGCCGGCCGTCGCGCCGGTCGCGGTGCCGGTGCGCGACACCAGCCACAGCGCCGGCACGGCGATCGCGATGCCGAGCCACGTCGCCAGAGCTGGTCGCTCGCCGAGGAAAGCCACGCCGGCCAGCACCGGCAACGCGACACCGGCCACGGCGCTGGTGGGCACGACCACGCTCATCGCGCCACGCGCCAGGCCCCGGAACAAGAACACCATGCCCACGCCGGTGCCGACGCCGGAGAGCGCGCCCCAGCCCAGGTCGGCGGGGGAGGCGGCGGCCGGGAGCATCGGCGCGACGGCCAGCGCGAGCACCAGCCCGCCGACCTGACCGATCAGCGCGACCGCGGCGAACGGTGCGCGGCGGGCGACGAGACCACCGACGAAGTCGGACAGGCCGTAGCAGATCGCGGAAGCCAGCGCGAGCAGCGGACCCATGAGGTCAGCCCCCGTGATCCCGTTCGCCTTGCGCTCGGTCGCGCTCGGCTTGCCCGACCGGGCACACCGCGCCGCGGGTGCAGCCGGCCCGGTCGCACAGCCGGCACAGCAGGTCGGCGCTGCCGACGTCCTGGTAGAGGCGGGTCAGCAGCTTGCCCAGCAGGTCGGCCAGCTGCTCCTGCTCGCCGGAGGTGAGCACGTCGAGCAGGCCGGAAAGCCCGGAACCCCGCGTCGCCAGCAGAGTGTCAGCCGCCCGTCGCCCCTTCGCCGTGAGCTCGACGGCCACCTCGCGTCCCCGACGGGGCCGCCGGTGCACCCACCGGCCCTGTTCGAGCGAGTCGACCATGCGGGCGGCGGCCGACTGGCTCAGCCCGACCCGGCGGCCCAGCTCGCTCACGCTCAGCCCCGGACTGGCCGAGGCCACCACGACGGCCGCGGCGGCGCTGGCGCTGATGCCCACCTTCCGTTGCGCGTCCGCCAGCATCCGGTCCGACACCGCCAGCGCGGCAGCGCCCAGCAGGTTCGCGGTCCTTTCATGCATGACTCATGCATAGGTCATCGCCGGGGGAGAACGCAAGTCGATCAGCGCCGTCCATCCGTACTCCGGGTTCCGGCCCCGCGATGCAGGTGATCAGTCGGTCCCGTTGAGCAGCGTGGCGTGTTCGCGGACGGACCTCGGCGCGGCGCACCCGGCCGGGCGCGCCGCGCGTTCGTCCACAACGGACTCCGGTGCCTACTTCCCGGCGAGCATCGGGTAGAGGGCGGTGACGTCGGCCGCGAGACCGGCCTTCACCTTCTTGGTCATCTCGTCGACGAGCACCTCGTGCTGACCCGCTTCGAGGCCGGCGAAGATGGCGTCGACGACGTCGGCGGGCTTGTTCATGCCCGCGGTGTCGTTGCCGGCCTGCATGGGGGTGTCGGTCGGGCCGAGGTAGGCGCCGAGCACCTGGACGTCCTCGGGGGCCAGTTCGAGCCGCAGGGCGTTGGTGGCCATCCACAGCCCGGCCTTCGAAACGCTGTGCGCCTTGCCCACGGCGAACCAGCCCAGCACGGAGCCCACGTTGACCAGGGCGCCCTTCGCCGAGCGCAGCGCGGGCGCCAGCGCGCGGGTGAGGACGAGCGGGCCGAGCAGGTTGGCCTCGAGGACCTCCTCGAGCTCGGCGATCTCGGCGGTCAGCAGGTCGTTGTGCGGGAAGATCGCGGCGTTGTTGACCAGGATCGTGGTGTCGCCGACCCGGCCGGCGGCCGCGGCGATCGAGTCGCGGTCGGTGAGGTCCAGGTCCACGGTCACGACGCGTTCGTCGCCCCAGTTCTTGGTGTTGCGGGCGGCCGCGTACACCCGCTTGGCGCCGCGGTCCAATGCGGCTTGGACGAAGGCGGTTCCGAGGCCGCCGTTGGCGCCCGTCACGCAAACGGTGGCGTTCTGCAGAGCGGTCATCGTGCTCGGTCCTTTCAGCGGTGTGGTTGACGGGAACGGCGGCGGTGGCCGGCACTGCTGAGTGCGCCGGCCAGAGCCACGATCGCGGTGACGACGCCGAAGCCGGCGGCCATCGTGCGGACGCTGACGGGGCCGACGACGAGTCCCGCGACGATCGAGGAGACGCCCATCGAGAGGTAGGCGACGAGGTAGACGGCGGCGAACAGTCCCGCGCGCTCGTGCGGTTTGACCCCGGGCACGAGCCCGCGGGTGGTGCCGGTGAACGACGCGCCCATCCCGGCGCCGCCGAGGACCGCGGCGGCCCAGACCAGGGCCAGCGCCTCGGTCGCGATCGCGCCGATGAACAGGATCGCGCCGACGGCCATCGCGACGGAACCGAGCAGGCGCAACCGGTGCGGGGGAACCGCGCCGGCGCTCGCGGAGACCAGGGTGCCGAGTCCGAACGTGACGAACGCGGCGAGCGCGCCGGCGATCGGGCTCACCAAGCCGAACACCGCGGCGAGCACGATCGGGACGAGCCCGAGGAACAGCGCCATGGTCAGGAAGGTGGCGACCGTCCCGGCGAGAGTCGCGGCGAACAGGCCGCGCACCGGGCCGGGCACGGAGATCCGGGGCACCAGCGACGCGACCGCACCCGGTTTGGGGGCCGACGTCTCGGGGACGAAGAGCGTGAACACGGTCCCGAGGGCCATGGCGAGCACGAGTACGAGCCACACGGTGAAGGTCGCGTCGGCGACGAACTGGGCGATCAGCCCGGCGAACAGCGCACCGATGGCGAGGCCGGCGATCGGTGCCATCCCGGCCACCTGCGCGCCGAGCTTCTTGTGCCGCTCGGGCGCGAGCTCGACCACGGCGGCGCTGACCGCGCTGGAGGCCGCACCCGTGGCCAGGCCCTGGATGACCCGGGCGACGATCAGCCACCCGACCGACGGCGCGAACAGGAACACCAGCATCGCCAGCAGATCCCCGCCGAGTGCGGCGATCATCAGCGGGCGCCGTCCGATGTGGTCGGACAGCGAACCGATCACCAGGATCGTCACCAGCAGCGCGATCGCGTAGACGCCGAACGCGAGAGTCAGCATCCAGGGCGCGAAGCCCCACTCCCGCTCGTAGATCGGCAGGAGCGGCGTCGGAGATCCGGCCGCGACCAAGATCAGCACCATGGCGGTCGACATTCCCGCGAAGCCAACGGTTTTCGGCACGAGGGGCCACCGCGAAACGGCCGCTCGTCTCCTCCGGCCGCTGCCGGCGAGGGGGAGTCCTTGATCGTCAGTTACTTCAGTCATAGAACTATTCACATCGGTCACCATATCAACAGTTGGTTTGATGACAATAATGATTTGCCGGCTGGGAGTCAGATCACTGAGGTCTGGCGGCTTGCGGCCGCGACGACTCGCGCACACCCCTGCAGGTGATTTCGGCACAGGAGTGCACACTTCCAATAATGAAGTGTACTGGTTATGGATTCGTGCGCAAGCCTGGTCTCGGAAGAAGCCCCACTCTGACCGCGAAAACCTGACCAGGGCACGCCTGATCGCCCGTTTCGGCTCCGGATAGGACGGAAGCTGCTACGGGTCGAAGGGTGGGGTCAACCGGCTTCGAGCTGTGGACGTGGAGCCGAGGGTGAACTCGGAACACGGATCACGCCACCGACGTCATCGGCCGGCCGCGCCGTGTCCGATGTGGACCATACTGCTGCGGCATCTCGACGACGGCGGGCCACCGTCGAGCGGGGAGGGCCGGCTACGGCGTGTGCGGAACCGCGAACAGGCGCAAGAAGGTGTCCAGCAGCTTCCGGCGCCCCTTCAGTTCGACGAGGCCGCACTTGGCTGCTTGCATGATCGCGCGGTAGGAGGGCAGCTCGTCGTCGGTGAGCTGGGCGGTGATCACCAGGTCGGCCGGGCCCGGGGCGGGGCCGGGGCCGGACTCGAGCTTCCCGTCGGTCACGGCGAGGTGCACGACCAGGTCGTGCGCGTGGATCTCCCAGGACGCGGTGACGCCGGCCGCCCCGTCGGAGTCGAAGGCGGCGCGGAAGTTCAGGGTCACCGATTCGGGCGTGACGATCTCGCCGGGGCGCGGCTCGTCGAGCTGCGTGGCACCCCAGCGGCCGAGCGCGAGGATGGCCGGCTCGAGTTCCTGCCCGACGGGCGTCAGCGCGTAGATGATGCCGCGCTGCGGCGCGGGCGCGACGCGGCGCTCGACGATGCCGGACTCTTCGAGCTCTTTGAGCCGGGTGGACAGCACGTTCGTCGGGATGCCCGGCAGCCCCGTCAGCAGATCGGTGTAGCGCCGCGGCCGGACCGTGAGATCGCGCAGGATCAGCAACGCCCACCGCTCGCCCACGAGTTCCAGGGCCCGGGCGAGGCCGCAGTACTGCCCGAAGGCACGACGCTTCATGCACCGAGCATAGCAAGATTCTCGGCCCCTGGCAGCTCTGAGCGAAGTTTGCTTGTAAAAACGAAGTTAGCTGGCTACCGTGGGCCGTGCGACCGAGTGGCGCCGTCGTCCGGCCGATGAGCCTCGTCGCCCTTGCCCTTCCTGAACGGAGAACGCCGATGGCGGACCTGCTCGACTCGATCTTCGACGCGCACGGCGGCTTGGACCGGTGGTGGGACACCCGGGAGATCCGGTTCACCGGCTCGGCCGCCGGCCTCCTGCCCTGGCCCCGGCCGGATTTCCTGCGGTCCACCGGCGTCACCGTCGACACCCGGGCCCAGCGCACGGTCATCGAGCCGTTCGGCGCTCCGGGCCGGCGTGCTCTGTTCACCCCGAACACGTCCAGGTGCGGACCGCCGAGGGCGGCGTGGTGGCGGAGCGAGACGACCCGCGGCGCCTGTTCGACGGCCATCCCGCCGGCGCGCTGTGGAGTGAGCTGTGGAGTGAACTGCAGGCCGCGTACTTCGAGGGCTACTCGTTCTGGACCCACCTGACCACCCCGTTCCTGCTGGCCCGCCACGACGTCGACATCACCGAGATCGAGCCGTGGCACGAGAACGGCGAGACCTGGCGCCGGGTCCGGGTCGAGTTCCCCGAGCACCTCGTCACGCACAACCGCGGGCAGACCCCGCACTTCGGCGCCGACGACTTCCTGCTGCGCCGGCACGACTACAGCCCCGGCTTGCTGGGGAACCCGCTCACCGCGCACTACACCACCGAATACCGGACGTTCGACGGGTTCGCCTTCCCCACCCGCCGTTACGTCCTGCGGCGCGAGCCGGACGGCACGACCTCCGGTGACCGCCTCATCCACCTCGACCTCGACTCCGTTTCCGTGGCCTGAAAGAGAATCCCGTGAACGTCCTCGACCTCCTCATCCGCCGCAACCGCCGCTTCGCCGGCACCCGGATCGACCGCGACCTGCGCATGCGGCCGGGCCTGTCCGCGATCGTCATCGGCTGCTTCGACCCTCGCGTCGACCCGGCGATCGTGCTCGGACTGGAGCCGGGTGAGATCGGCGTGCTGCGCAACGTCGGCGGCCGCGTCACCCCGCACACCATTGAGGAACTGGTGATGTTGCGCGAGGTGGCCCGCGCCGCCGAGTCCGACCTCGGCCCCGGGTGGGACATCGTGGTGCTGCACCACACCGACTGCGGCATCAGGAAGATCCGGGACCGCGACGATCTGCTGGCCCCGTACTTCGCGGTGCCGGCGGAGGGGCTGCCCGGCAAGGCCGTGGGCGACCCGCGCGCCGCCGTCGCCGAGGACGTCGCCGCCTTGCGCGCGGAGCCTCGCCTGGCCGGAATCCGGATCTCCGGCCTCGTCTACGACGTGATCACCGGGCTCGTCGACACCGTCGTCGCCCCTTGACCGCCGGGCTGAGTTGGATCGGTGACCATAGCAAGAGGTATGCTCGTGCCATGGCACTGGGCACCGGCTACGACGATCAGGACTGTCCGATCGCCCGCTCGCTCGAGGTCGTCGGCGAGCGGTGGACGCTGTTGATCATCTGCAGCCTCTTCTACGGATTGCGCCGCTACACCGACATCCGCACCAGCGTCGGGGTCTCACCCGCGGTTCTCACCCAGCGCCTCACCCGGCTCATCGAGGAGGACGTCGTCGCCCGCGTCCCCGGCATCGGCGCCCACGACGAATACGAACTGACCCCGAAGGGCGAGCAGCTCTGGCCGGTGCTCTCCGGCCTGGCGCAGTGGGGGAGCGAACACTACGTCAAGCCCGAAGCGCGCCAGGTCCTCACCCACCACCAATGCGGCTCCGTCCTCGACGACACGGGCCTGTGCGCGCACTGCAAGATCGTCCCCTCCGCCCGCGACGTCGTCCGCCAGCCCCGCGAGGTCGACGCTGACGTGAAGCTGCGTAGTCAGCGTCCTCACCGGTTGCTGGAACCACTGCGCCCGTAACGCATTCGGACGAGGTCGGCGGCGCGCGAGGCTGACGCCGTTCCGCTGTTCGACCGCCAGCGGGTGGTCACCGGCGCCGGAGCCGCAGCACGCAGGTCAGCATCGGGAGGGTGAACGCGCCGGCCGCGGTTTCGGGTCGGCTCGCGAGGAAGGCGCGGATCCGGCCGAGCGTGGCTTCTCGTTCCGGTGGCGGCATCACCAGCATCCCCGCCCGCGTGGCCAGTGTCGCGACGAGGGAGTCGGCGGTGCGGCGCTGCCCGTGCGGGAACTCGGCGCGCACCGGCGAGCCGAACCGGGCATCCGGGCCGGTCCCGGAAAAGAGCGGCTCGGCGCGCCAGCCGGCGGGGGTGTCCCGCGGGCCGATGGCCGCGCTTGCGCTGACGGCCGCCAGCCCGGCCACCCAGTCCACGTCGTCGTCCAGGACGTTCCACAGGCCGGCCAGGACGCCGCCCGGCGAGAGGACCCGGGCGATCTCGCGGGCCGCGACGGCCGGGTCGAACCAGTGCATCGCGTTGCCGGCCAGTACGGCGTCGACGGAACCGTCCGGCAGCGGGATCGCCTCGGCGCTTCCCGGCAGCGCCGGGACCTCCGGCAGGGTGCGGAGCAGCTCGCTCAGCATGGCGGGGTCGGGCTCGACCGCGGTGACGTCCGCGCCGATCGCGCGCAGGGTGCCGGTGAGCTTGCCGGTTCCCGCCCCGAGGTCGAGCACCCGCCAGCCGGGCGCGGGCTCGAGCGCCCACCGCACCGCGGCCTGCGCGTAGTCCGGCCTGTGCTCGGCGTACGCCGGCGCCGCCGTGCCGAACGACGAGGCGTGCCGGAGCCGTTCGTCGTGGTCCACGCGGCCAGCCTAGCGGTGCCGAGCCGCGGGAAACCTTTCCCCTGAACGGATCCGCGCCAGGACAGAACAGCGGACAGCCTTGATCGCACCTCTTCATTCGTGATCGGTCCCGAACTAGCGTCGCCGACGATCTGTCGAGGAGGCAAGGGTGGCCAGACGGGCGGCAGCTGTCCGACAACGACTTACGGCACGGCTGCTGGCCGTGGTGTGCCTGGCGGGCGCCGTGGTGTCCACGGGGGCTTCCGCCGGTGCGGCACCGGCTTCCGGTCCGGCCGCGCAGACGGTGACCGCCGGGCCGGCGCGGTTCGAGGTCCTGTCGCCGACACTCATCCGGACGGAGTACGCGGGCGACTCCGCGTTCGTCGACGCCGGTACGTTCACCGCGATCGGCCGGGGCAGCTTCACCAGAACCCCTTACACCACAACGAAGCGCGACGGCTGGCTGACCATCCGGACCAGCGCCGTCCAGCTGCGCTACAAACTCGGCTCGGGCGCGTTCTCCGACGACAACCTCACCGTCGGGCTGCGCACGGGCGGCCAGGACGTCACGGCTCGCCCGTGGGCGGGCAAACTGACCCCGATCTGCGCGTTCGGCACCCTGTGCGAGGCCGAGGACCTGCAGCTGGCCGGGCCGGGCGTGGCGACCGACCACCGCGGCTACACCGGCGGCGGTTTCGCCGCGGGTTTCCTCAACGCCGGGGACAACGTGGGGTTCCGCACGACCGCTCCGGCGGCCGGTGACTACCAGCTGGATCTGCGCTACGCCAACGGATCCGGCGGCGACGGGCAGCACACGACCCGCACGCTGACGGTCCTGGTCGACGGCGGCGACCCGCAGCCGGTCACGTTGCCGCCCACGGCCGACTGGGACACCTGGGCGCAGGCCACCGTGCCGGTCACGCTGCCCGCGGGGGAGCACCGGGTGAGCGTCGAACGCGGGGCCGGCGACTCGGGCAACGTCAACCTCGACAGCCTCGCCGTGGTCACGACCGGCGCCTCGTTCCCGCAGCCCGTTCCGCCCGCGCCCACGGCGTGTGCTTTCGGCGCGATCTGTGAGGCCGAGCAGGGCGCCACGGCCGGCGGCGCGCGCCCGGCGAGCGACCACGACGGCTACTCCGGCAAGGGTTTCCTCGCCGGGATGGACCGAGCGAACGCGTCGGACACGCTCACCGTGACCGGTGTGCCCGCGAACGGCTCGTACGACCTGCAACTGCGCTACGCCGACGCGACCGCCGTTTCCGGCCGGACGCAGCCCACCACCCTGTCCGTGCGGGTGGGCGACGAGACGCCGAGGACCCTCACGCTGCCGGCGACGAGCAGCTGGAACTCGTGGCGCACCACCGCCATCCCGGTCGAACTCGCGGCGGGCACCGACTCGGTGACGCTCGGCTGCCCCGACTCCACGAGCTGCCACCTCAACGTCGACACCGCCGCGGTGACCGCGTCCCGCTCGGTGCTGCTCGCCCCGCACGCGCCGCTGGGCGGCTACCGGCGCGGGCTCGACGGCGTCGACGGCACTGCTGTCACCAGCCCGGGAATCCTGTACCAGGACGGCTGGTCGCTGCTCGACGACACCGCCTCGGCGCTGTACGACCCGCGTACCAAGGCGGTCACCCAGCGCTCCGCGCACGGCGGCGCGGCCTACCAGGACGGCTACGTCTTCGCCTACGGGCAGGACTACGCCCACGCGTTGGGGGAGCTGGCCCGGCTGACCGGGCCGTCGCTGCTGCTGCCGCGCTGGTCCTACGGCGTCTGGTACTCCGAGTACTACGACCGCACGGCCGCGGACTTCGAGCGGACCATCCTCCCGAAGTTCCGCTCGGAGCAGGTGCCGCTCGACATGCTCGTCGTCGACACCGACTTCAAGACGCCGAACAAGTGGAACGGCTGGGAAATCGATCCGTCGCGGTTCCCCGACCCGGCGGCGTTCTTCCGGTGGGCGCACGATCAGGGCCTGCATACGGCGCTGAACATCCACCCGAGCATCCTCGCGTCCGATCCGCAGTTCCCCGCGGCGCAGGCAACGGCGAAGGGCAAGCTGAAGCCCGGGAGCTGCGGTGGTGGCGGCACCGACTGTTACGTCTTCGACTTCGGCGACCCGGACCAGCTGCGGGCCTACTTCGACCTGCACCGGCCGATGGAGCAGCAGGGCAACGACCTGTGGTGGCTCGACTGGTGCTGCGACGGGTCGAACTCGAGCCTCGCCGGCGTCACCCCGGACTCGTGGATCAACCAGCAGTACGCCGACGACGCCGCCAAGACCGTCGGGCGCGGGTTCGCGTTCTCCCGCGCGTACGGCTCCCTGCAGGCCGGTGGGTACAGCTCGCCCACCGCGGTGCCCACGGGACCGTGGGCGGACAAGCGCACCACTCTGCACTTCACCGGGGACACCATCTCCGACTGGGCCACGCTGGGCTTCGAGGTCGGCTACACGCCGGGCGAGTCGGCGGCGACCGGGCTGGCGTCCGTGAGCCACGACATCGGCGGCCACACCGGGGGACTGCAGGAACCGGGGAGCGAGCCGGGCAGCACGAAGTTGCCGGACGACCTGTACGCGCGCTGGGTGCAGTTCGGCACGTTCCAGCCGATCGACCGGCTCCACTCCAACCACAGCGACCGGCTGCCGTGGCAGTACGGGGCCGCGGCCGACGCGTCGGCGACGAAGTTCCTGAACCTGCGTGAGGACCTGGTGCCCTACACGTACACGCTCGCGCAGCAGGCCACCGCGACCGGGCTGCCGACCGTGCGGCCGCTCTACCTCCAGTACCCGGATCAGCAAGAGGCCTACGCCCAAGCGGGTGGGGAGTACCTGTACGGCTCGGACGTACTGGTGGCGCCGGTGACCACGCCGGGCACGACCGCCACCACGAGCGTCTGGTTCCCGCCCGGCAGCGACTGGACGGACTACTTCACCGGCAAGACCTACCCCGGCGGCACCACGGCGCAGCTCACCACGGGCTGGGACACGATGCCGGTCTTCCTTCGCTCGGGCGGCATCACCGTCACCCGCACCACGAACGTCGCCGGCGACGAGCAGCACCCCCTGACCTCCGCGACCGCCACCGCGGCCGGCGGCCACGACGGCACGTTCACCCTCTACGAGGACGACGGGCAGTCGCCTTCCGCGAAGGGCGCCACCACCGCCCTGACCTACACCGAGGACGCCCACTCGGCGACCCTCGCCATCGCCGCCCCGCACGGCTCCTACCCGGGCCGGCCGGCGCAACGCACGTGGACGGTCCGGTTCACCAACACCACTGCGCCGTCCGCGGTGTTCGTCAACGGCCACCGCAGCGCCGCCGGAACCTGGACGTATGACCCGGCGACGAGGACGGTGGCCGTGCGGACGCCGGTGCAACCGGTGGGCCGTCCGCTCGCTGTGCGGGTGCTGAACTCGTACTCGAAGTGCGCGGGCGCTCGCTGCGGATGTCCGGGTGGGCGCCCGTCTTTCGGCCCGGCGAGGTTCGGCGCCGCGTTGGCCTGCGTCAGGTGGCCAGGAACCCGTCACCTGCCGAAGGCGGGGATCTCATTGAGGATCCTTTTCCCGTGCGCCAACGGTTCGCGAGTCTCGTCGTCGCGCCCGTGGCCGGGACAGGATTCGGACAACCGGTGATCGGCCGCGCTCCGAGCCGCTAGCGTCGGCGTGATGGCGGGGCTGGGGGCGGATTTCCGGCGGCTGTGGTGGGCATACACCGCGAGCGAGACGGGTTCGGCGATCGGGTACGGCGCACTTCCCCTCGTGGCGGTGCTGATCTTGCACGCGTCGGCGGCCGAGGTGTCGCTGCTGGCGGCGATCCCCGGGCTCGCCGGTGCTCTGCTCGCGTTGCCGGTGGGGGATTTCGTCGAGTTCCGGGCCAAGCGGCCGGTGCTGATCGCGGCGGACGTGGTGCGGTTCGCGGCGCTGGTGAGCGTGCCGGTGGCGATCGTGCTGAGTGTGGTGTCGCTGGCTCAGTTGTACGTGGTCAGCGTGGTGCAGACGGTGGCCCTGGTCGCGTTCACCGCGGCCGGCGGGGCGCACCTGCGCGCGCTGGTCGGTCCGCGGCAGCGCACCGAGGCGGCGAGCCGGTTCGAGGCCGCGAGCTGGACCGTGAACTCCGCCGGTCCGCCCCTGGGCGGCGTCCTGGTCTCCGCTGTCGGACCTGCGGTGACGACGCTGATCGACGCGGTTTCGTACCTGGCTTCGGCGCTGGGTGTCCGTTCGATCCGTCGCCCGGAGCCACCGCCGCCCGCGCGCCCCGCGAGCCGGCACCTCGGTCGCGATCTCCTCGTGGGCTGGCGGTGTCTGCTGCGGCACCGGGAACTCGCGGTGCTGTTCGGCAACGGCGTGCTGTTCGGCTCCGCGGTTTTGGCCTGCTCGCCGCTGGAAACCGTGCTGATGCTCGACGACCTCGGGTTCCGGCCGTGGCAGTACGGGCTGGTCATCGGCCTACCGTGCCTGGGCGGGGTGGTCGGCGCGCGGCTCGCTCCGCGGTTGTCACGCCGCTTCGGAACGCGTCGTGTGCTGGTGTGGGCCGGTGTCGCGCGGACTCCGTGGCTGCTGGTGATCCCCTTTCTCGGTCGAGGCCTCGGCGGGATGGTGACCTACCTGCTGGCCAACACCGCTCTGTCGCTGGCCGCCGGGGTGTTCAACCCGTCGTTCAGCGCCCACCGCATGAACATCGTTCGCGAAGAGGTGCTGGCCCGGGTGCTCGGGAGCTGGTCGATCGGCAGCCGGCTGGTCCGCCCGTTGTTCGTCGCCGCCGCGGGCGGCCTCGCGAGTCTCACCGGTGTCCGCGCCGCGATCGGCGTCGCTGGTGTGGTGTGCGTGCTCAGCGCCCCGCTGTTGTTCGTGCGCGCCGGTACGGTCTCGGACGCTGATTCCTTCGCTGCTTGACTTCGGAGGTGACGGCCCGGCAGGCGGGTCCGGTTCGGTGCGGTACCGGACCCGCGCTGGCCTGCTCCATCCGGAGGCTGAGGCTTACTGCGAGCGCAGCACCCAGACGTCGTTGTCGTTCACCGCGATGAGGTCGGCGTCGCCATCGCCGTCCACGTCGGAGGTGAGGGTGTCCTTCGTGCCGGAGAAGGAGTGCGCGTACCAGCGTTCGGGTGCGGCGTAGCCGGTGCCGGTGGAGCGCATCACCTGGACGTCGTTGGCGTTGATGGCGATGAGGTCCGCGTCGCCGTCGGCGTCGAGGTCCGCGGTGAGGGTTTTCTTGGTGCCGATGAACGGCGTCGTCGACCACTGGGCCGGGGGGTCGAACCAGCGGTTCGCGGTGCCAGGCACCACGCGCGTGCCGGCCGAGTCGACGAGGATGAAATCGGCCTTGCCGTCGCCGGTCGCGTCGGCTGCCAGCGTCGCCTGCTCGCCGCGGATTTCCGGGCCCCACGCGATCAAGGGCAGCGTCGCCGTGCCGTCCGACCTGGCGGCCAGCGCCGGGACTCCGGAAAACAACCCGATCACGTCCGTGTCCCCGTCCCCCTCCAAGTCCGCCGCCAGGCTCCCTTGGTCACCGGCGATGGTGTTGTCGAGCCACTGCGTGGGTGTGCCGAAGCGCTCCGCCCCGGCCTCGTCGATGATCGACTTCGCCACGAAGATGCCGCGCACGCGCGGGCTCGAAATCGCGTTCGGCCGGACCGTGATGGCGTCCGCGCGGCCGTCGTTGTCCGCGTCGCCGATGAAGTAGGCGTAGTACGGGCTGTCGTTGGCGCCGCTTCGGCACGCGCCCCAGTCCTGTCCCGGCTGGAAGCCCGACCCGGACGACAGCGCCACGGTGCACCCGGACGCGGTGAAGCTGACGAGGTCGTCCTTGCCGTCGCCGTTGACGTCGCCGGTCCTGACCGCGACCTGCGCGGCGAACGGTTCGGTCGACCACTGCTCAGGTTCGCCGGACGCCGGCGTGGTCAGGGTCAAGGGCAGCAGACCGGTCACACCGGCCATCACCAGAGCTCGCATCACGTCCCCTTCGTGTCGGCTTTGCCGTATTCACGTCGCACGGACAACCGCGAAACGTTACGACAGGGACGAATTCAGGCATCCTGCGCTTGCGGCCGCCGAAGACGGAAAGGCGGACGCGGCGCACCCGGCCCGCGTCCGCCCGAAGCCGGTGGTTCGATCAGTGGGTGACGTGCATCGTCGCTTGGGGCGGTGGCACTGGAAGAACTTGTGCGAAGCGTTGTTCCAGTCGAGCGGACCCAGGCCTCCGCCGAGCGTGTCGCCGGGCTGGAATGTCAGGTAGGTGCCGCCGTAGTTGCTGTTGTAGTAGAGCCGGACCACGTGGTTGCTGTCACGCGTCAGAGGACCCGCCGTCGGGCACCGACTCCAGCGGCGTACCCGTGGTCTCCGGTCCGAACAAGGCGACGATGGCGCCGGCGCCGATCCAGCAGGCGGCGACGGTGATGAACACCGCGGTGTACCCCCAGGCGGCGTAGACGGAGGGGATCAGCATCGGCCCGACGACGTTGGCGAGCCGGCCGGCGCCGTAGGACACGCCGCAGCCGAAGGTGCGCACGGGCATCGGGAAGACTTCGGGGGTGTAGGTGTAGATCAACGCCACGAAGGTCTGGCTGAGCAACGACACGAGCAAGCCGAACACGATGATGCCGGCCGCGCCCGAGCTGAACCCGTAGGCGATGCCGAACGCGGCGATGACCACCGAGGTGGCCGCCATCGTCCACTTGCGGGAGAACCGGTCGGCGACGGCACGGGCCAGCAGCGCGCCGGGGACCGCGCCGATGGTGGTGATCGCCGAGAAGGTCAGGGATTTGGCCAGCGACAAGCCGTGCTCGGCCAGCAGGGCCGGAACCCACGCGGCGAAGGCGTAGAAGCCCAGCATCGCCAGGATCCACGTCGCCAGCATGACCGCGGTGCGGCCACGCATCCGTCGTCCCGCCAGTGCGGCCACTGCGCCGAGACTGGTGTCGCGCCGGGTGCCGGTGTTCTCGTCGAGCGTGAGGTGCGGGTCGCCCAGCTTCGTCAGGACCGCGCGGGCCTGGGTGGTGCGTCCGGTGTAGAGCAGCCAGCGCGGCGATTCGGGCAGGCGGGCGAGCGCGGGCACCGCGAGCAGCCCCAGACCGCCGACGAGGAACACGACGCGCCAGCCGTCGGCGCCGAGGGGGACGACGCCGCGAGCCAGGAAGGCGATGGCGGGGATGCCGGCCAGCCCGACGGCCAGCGTCGTGGACTGGGCCCGGCCCCGGTGCGCCGCGGGCATCGTTTCGCTGAGGTAGCTGATCGCGGCCACCGTCATCGCCGACAGGCCCACCCCGGTGCAGACGCGCAGGGCGGCCATGAACCACACGTCCGTCCCCACGGCGGTCAGGAGGGAGAACACCGAGAACAGCGCGGTCGCCCACGTGAGCGTGCGGCGGCGGCCGATCCGGTCGCTCACCCGCCCGGCGAGGACCGCGCCGCAGAACATGCCCAGAAAACCGGCCGAGGTCACCAGGGCGACGTCGTCGAGGGTGTACCCGGCGAATCTCTTCAACGCGGGAGCCGCGTAGGAGAAAGTGTTCAGGTCCGCGAATTCGAAGAACAAGATCGCGGCAACGGTCCAGACAATTCTTTTGTGCGTCCCGGTCAGGACGGGCTCGGTGGCCGACGGTGTTTTCGTGAGCGACTGCGACAGGGGATCAGGCATGAATCTCTCCGACGTCGTTGTCTTCGATGGGGTGGTTCGAGTCACACTGCTGGAATGCAGCACGGAAAACAAGGCCCGCCCGGAAATCCACAAAGGAATGCGCCGATGCGATTCTGCATCTCGCCGGGCAGCGGAGAACCCGTGTCCTGCTCAGCGTACGAACTGCGCCTAACGGGGGAGGAGCTGCCCGGCCGCGGGACGCAGCAGCGCCGCCAGCTCGTCGTCGATCGACACCCCGGGCGCGAGTTCGCGCACGGCGAAGTGATCGCGCCGGACGTCGAGGACACCGATGTCCGTGACGACCGTCGTGATGCAGCCGCGCGCGGTCAGCGGGAGGCTGCAGCGGCGGACGAGTTTCAAGTCGCCGTCGCGGGTGCGGTGGGTCAGCACCGCGAGCACCCGCTCGGCTCCGCTCGCGAGATCCATCGCCCCGCCGATGCCCTTGACGATCGAGCCGCCGTCGGTCCAGTTCGCCAGGTCGCCCGCCACCGACACCTGCATCGCCCCGAGCACCGCGACGTCGATGTGCCCGCCGCGGATCATGGCGAACGACGTGGCCGAATCGAAGAACGATGCACCGTCCACTGTGGTCACGGTCTCCTTCCCGGCGTTGATGAGATCGGGGTCTTCCCGCCCGGGGACCGGATGGCCGCCCAGGCCCAGGATGCCGTTCTCGGAGTGCAGCACGATCGGCCGGTCGCGCACGTGACCGGCGATCAGCGTCGGAATGCCGATCCCCAGGTTGACGTGCTCGCCGTCGTGCAGCTCGGCAGCGGCGCGGGCGGCGATCTGCTCGCGGGACCAGGTCATGACGCGCGTTCCCCTTCCTCCGTGACCCGCGGGTGCGCGACCCGCAGCCGTTCGATCGGTTTGCGCATCCGCGCGCCGACGGGCAGCACCCGGGAAACGAACACGCCGGGCAGGTGGACGTCGTCGGCGCCGATCGCCGCCACCTGCGCCACCTCGACGACGGTGAACCGGGCTGCCATCGCGCACAGCGGGTTGAAGTTGCGCGCCGACGCGTGGAACCGCAGGTTCCCCCGGGTGTCGGCGACCTCGGCCCGGATCAGGGCGAGATCGGCGGTGAGGCTGTGTTCGAGCAGGCAGTCGCGGCCGCCGACCCGCTCGACCCGGCGTGCCGCGGAGTATTCGGCCACCGCTCCACCCGGGCCGTAGCGCCGCGGAATACCGCCTTCGGCCACGGCCGTGCCCGCTCCGGTCGGAGTGTAGAAAGCCGGGATCCCCGCACCGCCGGCGCGCAGCTTCTCGGCCAGGGTCCCCTGCGGGACGAGGTCCACGCTGAGCGAGCCCCGCAGGTACTGCTGCAGGAAGACGGAGTTGTCGCCGATGTAGGAGGCGGTGATGTGAGCGACCCGGTTAGCGCGCAGCAGTTCGGTGACGGCGGAAGTGTCCGGGCCGCAGTTGTTGGTGATGAGGTGCAGGTCGGTGGCCCTCGAATCGAGCAGGGCCTCGAGCAGCGTCGCGGGCGTGCCGCACAGCCCGAAGCCGCCGAGGGCGACCGTCTGCCCGTCGGCCGCCGTCGCGAGTGCGGCCTCGGCTGTGTCAACGATCTTGTTCATCGTCTTCCCCCCTGGTGGTGAGGTCCTGCCAGGCGCCGGTACCGGGCGAATCGTCGAGTGCGGTGGAGAACTCGTCGACGGCGAAACTCCGGAACCGCCGCGCCGGTCCGGCCAGCTCGACGTCCACCCGCCAGACCAGCCCGACCTCGCGGTAGGCGCCGGCGTCGGTGAGCGGAACTTCCACGAGGCCGGCGACGGGTGCCGGCGCGGCCGGCACGATGGCCACGCCCAATCCGGCCGCGACCAGGCCGCGCACGGTGCTGATCCCGGCCGTCTCGAACGCGACCCGCGGTTCGAACCCGGCCGCGCGGCACAGGTTGTCGGCCATCTGGCGCATGTGGTTGCCCGCGCCCAGTGTCACGAAATCGTCGCTGGCCGCGGCGGCCAGCGGCACCTCGGGCTCGCCGGCGAGCACGTGCGAAGCCGGTACCGCCAGTACCAGCCGTTGCTGGCCCAGCCGGGCGACCTCGACGTCGGGCTGGGCCGGGAGCGGCGAGGTCAGGCACAGCTCGAGCTGGCCTTCGCGCAACCGCCGCAGCAGCTGGTCGGCGCTGTCCTGCACCATGGCGAACTTGATCAGCGGCGCCTGCCGGGCGAAGCGGCGCAGCAGCAGCGGCACCGCCTGCTCGCCGAGCGTGTGCAGGAACCCCAGCCGGACCTGCTCGCGGGCCGCGCGCGCCTGCAGGTCGTCGATGGCGGTGGCCAGCACCCCCAGCGCCTGCTGCACGGGCTTGACGAGTTGCTCCCCGTCGGTCGTCAGCGTCATCCCGCCCTGCGCCCGGGTGTACAACCGGACGCCGAGGACGTTCTCGAGCCGTGCCAGGTGGCGGGTGACGGTGGGCTGCGGCACGCCCAGCGCCGCCGCGGCTTTGGTGACCTGTCCCTCCCTCGCCACCGCGGCGAATTGCACGAACATGGGGCACAGAGTATTCAGCACTTCATCTGAATTCGAATCGGGCGGCTCATTCATTTGTGAATTCCCGTCATGCGGAAATGACTTCCGGATGGTTTCAGAATCATCGTTGACCCTCGTTTCCGGCTGCTGTTAGCATCCCACTCTAGAATAACGGGACGCGATCGGGCAATAGCCGAAAACCGGCGCCGAAGCTGAGCAGAGGTGGACTTCGGCCCTCGTCCGGCCCCGATTTCGAGTCTGCCGAATCGTCGCGACCGGGTGCGGTCTGCCGTCCGGGAAAGGAAGAGAATGACGACGGAAATGCTGGGCCGGGAGGCCGACCCGATGGATTTGTTCGAGCTGCACGTCGCCGCCGGCTGGACCGACGGCCTGCCGATCATCCCGCCGACCGCCCGCCGGGTGGCGGAATTCGTCGAGCGCAGCGGGCGCGCGGGCGACGAGGTGATCGCCGAGATCGCGCCGCTGGGCGGGGCCGCCACGACCGAGAAGATCGCGGCCAACGCCGTCATGGCCGGCTGCGTCCCGGAGCACATGCCGGTGCTGATCGCCGCGATCGAGGCCGCGGCCGCGCCGTCGATGAACATCGGCGGTGTCCAGTGCTCGACGCACATGGCCTCGCCGTTGCTGGTCGTGCACGGTCCGATCCGCACCGAACTGGGCATCAACTCCGGTGCCAACGCCTTCGGCCAGGGGGTGCGGGCGAACGCGACCCTGGGCCGCGCGCTCAAGCTCGCGCTGGTGAACATCGGCGGCTCGCGGCCCGGTGAAGCGGACAAGGCCACGCTGGGGCAGCCCGGGAAGTTCACCTTCTGCATCGGGGAGAACGAAGAGGAGTCGCCGTGGGCCGGTCTGCACGTCGACCGCGGGTTGCGCGCCACGGACAGCGCGGTCACCCTCTACGGCGCCGAGGGCCCGCAGAACATCAACAACCAGGCCGCGGACAACCCGTTCGACATCCTGACCACGGTCGCGAGCATGATGACCAACCTCGGGTCGAACCACATCTTCATCCAGGGCGAGAGCTTCGTGGTGCTCTGCCCCGAACACGCCCGCATCATCGCCTCGGCCGGCTGGACCAAGGCCGACGTGCAGCATTTCCTCTTCCAGAACGCCACTCGCGGTCATCGCGAGATCAAGGCCGGCGGAATCCACGGCCGCAACACGCAGAACTACACGACCTGGCCGCGCTGGGTCGATCGTGACGACCCCGATGCCCGCATTCCGGTCACGCGCCGCGTGGAGGACATCACCGTGCTCGTCGCCGGTGGTCCCGGGAGGCATTCGGCGTACCTGCCCGGCTGGGGAACCCGGTCGGTCACCCGCAAGATCGAAGGATGAGAGGTCAAACCCATGTCTGCTGTCCTCGTGGACCCCGGTGACGACGTGAAGGCCGGCGCGGCCCGGTACCTGGTCGAGACGCTCGGCCTCGTCGATCCGACCGCGGCCGCCGCCCGCGCCGCCGAGAGCGCCGCCGCGCCGCGCCTGGCCGCTCTGCCCGGCGCCCACGGCGTGCTGCTCGACAACACCAAGGGCAACGCCGGGCCGCTGCTGCGCCACGTCGGCGACCTGCTCGAGAAGAAGTACGGGGTCGGGCGGATGGAGATGGCGCGCAAGCTCGTCTACTCCCGCCCGGCCGATCCGTCGCTGCTCGACGAGCTCTCCCGCGACTACGACTTCGTGGTGACCGGGGTCGGTGCGTGCGGGTCGTGCACGTCCGGCTGCGTGCGCGACACGGTCGAACTGGAGGCCCGCGGGATTCCCACCGTGGCCATCCACACACAGGTCTTCATGAATTCCGCGCTCGCGCACAGCGCCGCGTTCGGGCGGCCGGACCTGCCGTTCGTGGAGGTCGAGCACCCGATCGCCGCGGTCAGCGACGCCGAGTTGCAGCGCCGCGCCCTCGCGCTGGTGGACTCGGTCGCCGCGATCCTGATCGGAGAGCCGGCATGAGCATCCGCGAGGAAGTCGAACAGGCCCTCGACGGGCTGCGGCAGGGGTTTCAGGCCGACGGGGCGGATCTGACCGTGGAGGACGCCACGCCGGACCGGGTCACGCTCCGGCTGGTGGGCGGCGAGGAGACGTGCTGGGAGTGCATCGTCCCCCCGGAGCAGCTGCGTGCCGTGGTCGGCTCGGTGCTGCGCGACAGCATGGCCGCGCAGCCGGCCGTCGAGGTGATCGACCCGCGCAGCAGCGAGTGAGGGCACGGCGGCCCGGGCTCTTGGCCCGGCCGCCGTCCGCACGTCCACCGAACCCCGTCCGACACCGGAGAGACGATTCCTGTGACCACACTTTCGGGCGCCCGCGCCGATTCCCGGCAGCGGGCGCGCCTGGACCCCCACGACCTGCTCGACCTCGACGCGTCGTTGTCCGACGACGAACGCCTCATCCGGGACACGGTCCGCCAGCTCGTGCACCGGGAGCTGCTCGACCGGATCCCCGCCGCCTACGCGGCCGGGCAGCTGCCCGAAGGTTTTCCGGCCGCTGCGGGCGAAGTGGGCCTGCTCGGCATGCACCTGTCCGGATACGGCTGCGCCGGAACCAGCGCGGTGGCCTACGGGCTGGCCTGCCTCGAACTGGAAGCGGGCGATTCGGGGCTGCGCAGCTTCGTGTCGGTCCAGGGCTCGCTGGCCATGTTCGCGATCCGCAGCTACGGCAGCGAAGAGCAGAAGCAGCGCTGGCTGCCCGAGCTGGCGCGCGGAGCCGCGATCGGCTGCTTCGGGCTGACCGAACCCGACTCCGGCAGCGACCCGGGCTCGATGACCACCACCGCGCGGTTCGAGCACGGCGAGTGGCTCCTGCGCGGTGCCAAGATGTGGATCACCAACGGCAGCATGGCGGACGTCGCCGTGGTGTGGGCGAAGACCCCGGAAGGCGTCCGCGGATTCCTGGTACCCCGCGGCACGCCCGGATTCACCGCCCGGGACATCGCGAACAAGATGTCGTTGCGGGCGTCGACCACGTCCGAGCTGGTCTTCGAGGACTGCCGCCTGCCGGCCGAAGCCGTGCTGCCCGGCGCCACCGGGCTGCGCGCGCCCCTGTCCTGCCTGGACGAAGCGCGGTTCGGCATCGTCTGGGGCGCGGCCGGCGCCGCGCGGGCGTGTTTCGCGGCGGCGCTGGACTACGCGGGCGTGCGCACCCAGTTCGGCCGGCCGATCGCCGGGTTCCAGCTCACCCAGCACAAGCTCGTCGCGATGGCCACCCGGGTCAACACGTCGCTGCTGCTCGCGTTGCACCTGGGCCGGCTCAAGGACGCCGGCCGGCTGCACCCGCAGCAGGTCAGCTTCGGCAAGCGGCACAACGTCGCCGCCGCGCTCGAGGTCGCGCGCGAGGCGCGCACGATCCTCGGCGCCAACGGCATCACCGGCGAGTACCCGGTGATGCGGCACATGGCCAACCTCGAATCGGTCCTCACCTACGAAGGGACCGGGGAAATCCACACCCTCGTCGTCGGCCGGGCCCTCACCGGGCTGAGCGCCTTCCACTGAACCCGGAGAACGATCATGGAACCGGTCCGCAACGTCATCGTCGTCGGCGGCGGCCCCGCCGGCTACACCGCGGCGATCTACACCGCACGAGCCAACCTCGCGCCGGTCGTGTTCGAAGGGAGCCAGTACGGCGGCGCGCTCATGCAGACCACCGAGGTCGAGAACTTCCCCGGTTTCGCCGACGGGATCCAGGGCCCGGAGCTCATGGACACCATGCGCAAGCAGGCGGGCCGCTATGGCGCCGAACTCCTCGCCCAGGACGTGTCCGAGGTCGATCTGGCGGGGGAGGTCAAGACCGTCACCGCCGGCGGGCGGCGCTGGCGGGCCCGCACGGTCGTGCTCGCGATGGGCTCGGCGTACCGCCGGCTGGGCCTGCCGGGCGAGGACCGGCTCGCGGGCCACGGCGTGTCCTGGTGCGCGACCTGCGACGGGTTCTTCTTCCGGGACCAGGACATCGCGGTCGTCGGCGGCGGTGACTCGGCACTGGAGGAGGCGATGTTCCTCACCCGGTTCGCGAACACCGTGACCGTCGTGCACCGCCGCGACGCGCTCAAGGCGTCCAAGATCATGCAGCAGCGGGCCTTCGCCGAGGCCAAGATCCGGTTCCGCTGGAACACCGTGGTCGACGACGTCGACGGCGGCGAACAGGTCACCGGTCTCCGGCTGCGCGACGCGGTCACCGGGCAGTCTTCGACGCTGAACGTGACCGGGGTGTTCGTCGCGATCGGACACGAGCCGCGCAGCGAACTGGTGCGCGGCCAGGTCGAGCTCGACGAAGCCGGGTACGTGGTGACGCGGGGCCGGTCGACGCGGACCGGCCTGCCGGGCGTCTTCGCGTGCGGCGACCTCGTCGATCACACCTACCGGCAGGCGATCACCGCGGCCGGCAGCGGCTGCAGCGCGGCGCTCGACGTCGAACGCCACCTCGCCGGCACCGAATGACCACGTCGTCAACCCTCGTGAGGAAGTGAACCCATGCCGGAGAACACCACCGTGGTCACCGTCACCGACGACTCCTTCGCCGAGCTCGTCCTGCGCAGCCCCGGACCCGTCCTCGTGGATTTCTGGGCGCCCTGGTGCGGACCGTGCAAGCAGCTCGCCCCGGTGCTCGACGAACTCGCCGGCGAACACGGCGACAAGATCACCGTGGCGAAGCTCGACGTCGACGCGAATCCGCAGTCCGCCAAGGACTTCCGCGTGATGTCGCTGCCGACGCTGGTCGTGTTCCGCGACGGTGCCGCCGTGCAGCGCATCGTCGGCGCGAAGGCGAAAGCCGAGCTTCTGGAGGATCTCGGCGGCGTCCTCTCCTGAGCCTGCGGCCGTCTGCTGACGCGGTCTCGTCGGTCGCGTTGGCCAGGCTGACGGCACGCAGTGGTTTGCCGGCACGCGGAATTCGCAGGACGGCGCTGCACCTGGCCGATCTGACCTCGGAAAGCAGCTGGTGCTGGGTGACCACCTCGACCTGCGGCTGCGCGAGCCCCTGCTGGAGTCCGGCTCACCGGCCGCGGCAGCTTCCGCCGTTTGCGCCCCGTCGGCGAACCCGATCTCGGCGAGGCAGGCGCCGAGGGAGGGCCGGTGGTCCGGTCCGGCGCGCCAGGGGCGGCGAACACCGGCAAGACCGGCTCGGGGTTCCGGGTGAGCTCCACCGGGCATCCGCCACGTGGTGGAGCACCCGGGTTCTCGTGGTCGAGCAGGTCACGCAGCTGCGGTGCGTAGGCGGCTGCGGGCCGCCGCCTACCGCACGACCGAAACCCGCCGGTGAATCCGGCGCCTCCGGCGGCAGGACGATCGTCGCCGGTGTGTCGCGCGAGGTGTCCACAAAGCACGCGGGGCGGTGCCGGAGCGTTGCCGGGTTCTTTGCGGAGAGGTCTGGATTTCGTCAGGAGTGGCCTCGCTGAGCAGCCGGGTGTGGTGGGCGGGCCGTAAAGGTCCCGGTGCGCTGCCGGGATACCGGCCGGCGCGGGGGGCGAACCTATACTTGAGCGTTGTGACCGAATCTCTTCCGCAGCCGCTGGAACGCTGCCGGGCGTTCCTGGACGAGCGCAGACCCCCGACCCCGTGCCTGGTGATCGATCTCGATGCGGTGCGGGAAGGCCATGCGCGGCTTCGGGAAGCGTTGCCCGAGGCCCGGATGTACTACGCGGTGAAGGCGAACCCGGCGCCGGAGGTCGTCCGGTTGCTCGCGCGCGCGGGCGCGGGTTTCGACGTGGCCGGGCGGGAGGAGATCGAACTCTGCCTCGACCAGGGGGCCCGCCCCGAGCTGATCTCCTACGGCAACACGGTGAAGAAGGCGCGGGACATCGCGTTCGCCCACCGGGCCGGGGTTCGGCGGTTCACGTTCGACAGTGCGGCGGACCTCGAGAACATCGCCGAGCACGCGCCCGGGGCGACGGTGTCGTGCCGGGTGCTCGTGGACAGCTCCGGCTCGCAGACGCCGTTCGGGCAGAAGTTCGGCTGTGCCCCGGAACTGGCCGTGGACTTGCTCGTGCGCGCGGCCGCCCTCGGGCTGGACCCGGAAGGGGTCGCGTTCCACGTCGGCTCCCAGCACCTCGACCCGCGCGCGTGGGACGCCGGGATCGCCACCGCCGCCGCCGTCACCCGGGTGGCCGGCGCGCGCGGCGTGTCGTTGCGGGGCTTGAACATCGGGGGCGGGCTGCCGGGCCGGTACACGACCGAGCCGCCGCCACTCGCCGATTACGCCGCGGCCATCCGCGCGTCGGTCGCCCGGCACTTCCCGGTCGCTCCGGAGCTGGCGTTCGAGCCGGGCCGCGCGGTGGTCGCCGGCGCCGGGCTGATCCGCAGCGAGGTCGTGCTGGTGTCCCGCAAGTCCGAGGCGGCCGAACGACGTTGGGTGTACCTGGACATAGGGCGGTACGGGGGACTGGCCGAGACGGAGAACGAAGCCATCGCGTACCGCCTGCAGACCGCGCACGACGGCACCCCGGACGGGCCGGTCGTGATCGCCGGCCCGACCTGCGACGGGGACGACGTGCTCTACCAGCGCACCCCGTACCGCTTGCCGTTGGCGCTGCGGGCGGGGGACTACGTCGACATCCCGGACACGGGCGCGTACACCCAGAGCTACTCGTCGGTGTCGTTCAACGGGTTCCCTCCACTGAGGACGTACTTCGTCGGCGGGGAGCCCGACGAGGTCGGCGAGTTCGCGGGACGGCACGTGCTCGCGGAGTTTTCCGGGGTGTCGTCCGAGTTGCTCGACGACGCCGCTTTTCTGTGTGAGAGCTTGGAACTCGCGCTGACCAAGGCCGGTGCCACCGTGCGCGACGTGACGTTCAGCAAGTTCGAGCCGCAGGGCGTGACCGTGGTGGCGCTGCTGTCGGAGTCGCACGCCTCGATCCACTCCTACCCCGAACGCGGGGCGGTGTTCGTCGACGTGTTCACGTGCGGGCGCCGCGCGGACTCGGAACTGGCCGTGCACCTGTTGCGGGATCTGCTCGGCGCGAGCGTCTCGCGCACCAGGACCATCCACAGGGGACAGGAGGAGCGGTGAACATCGAGGAACCGGTCGGCGCGGGCGTGACCCGGGTCTGGCACGTCTCGGACGTGCTCGCCGACGTCCGCACCGGCTACCAGCACCTGGTGATCGGCAAGACCGCGCAGGGCGTCTCGTTGTTCTGCGACGGCGAACGGCAGAGCACCGAGTTCAGCCAGCTCGTCTACCACGAGGCGCTGGTCGTGCCGGCGCTACTGCTGGCCGCGCAGGTGGACCGCGTGCTGGTGGTCGGGTCGAGCGAAGGCGTGGTGTGCCGGATCGCGGTCGCGGCGGGCGCGTCGGTCGTCGACCACGTCGACATCGACACCCAGGCGGTGCGGCTCTGCGCCGAACACCTGCCCTACGGCTACTCGGCCGCCCAGCTGGCCGAGGCCGAGCGCGGCGACGGCCCGATCCGCGTGCACTACGGCGACGGCTGGGAGTTCGTCCGCACCTGCGCCGAGAAGTACGACGTCGTCCTGGTCGACTTGCCGGACGAGCAGGAGGGCACCGACGCGCAGCACAACCGCCTGTACGGCGAGGAATTCCTGCAGCTGTGCCAGGAGCTGCTCACGCCCGGCGGGGTCGTGGCGTACCAGGGCGGCTGCCCGACGCTGTGGCGCAACTCGACACTCGTGAAGTGCTGGCGGCGGTTCGAGGCGACGTTCGCGACGCCGGTGTACTTCGGCTCGGACGAGCACGAGTGGGCGTTCTTCTTCGGCACCGAACTCGACAACCCGGTCGAGCGGATGGTGGCCCGGCTGGCAGCGCTGCCGTACCGCCCGGAGACGATCGACGAGCCGACGCTGCGCGGTTCGACGGTGCCGCCGATCAGCCTCCGCCGGTGACGGCCCAGGGCTGACCGCCGTTCGTCAGCATATGTTGACGCCGATCGAGCGTCAGCATATGCTGACGGGCATGGAGTCAACTCTGGAAATCGCCGAGAGCGCCACGAGCGACGACCCCGAGGTGGGGTTGCGAGCGGTGGCCGCGTTGCGCGCGCTGTCCGAACGGCTGGAGATCCTGCAGGTCGAACGCGCGCGGACGCTGGGGTGGTCGTGGCAGGACATCGCCGAGCGGCTGGGTGTCACCAAGCAGACCGTGCACCGCAAGTACGGCCGGCGGGTCGGGGGGCGATGATGTTCGAGCGGTTCACCCCGGAAGCCCGCACCGTCGTCGTCCACGCGCAGGAGCACGCCCGCCGGCTCGGGCACCACCACGTCGGCTGCGAACACCTGCTGCTCGCCGTGGCCTCGGCCGGGGAGCCGGCCGGCGCCGTCCTCCGGGAGCGGGGGAGCACGCCGGACCGCGTGGAGGAGGAGATCGTCCGCCGGGTCGGGCTGGGCGGCGGCGCCGGCCTGTTCGGCGACCTCGATCGCGACGCGCTGGCGGCCGTCGGGGTCGATCTCGACGCCGTGCGGGCCCGGATCGTGGCGTCCTTCGGCGCCGACGCGGTCGCCCAGGCCGCCGGCGTCGTGCACCACAAGCGGCGGCCCCGGCTGAACCTGGCTCTCCCTTCGGGCTTGCTCCGCCGCAGGCGCCGCCGGCTCCTCGCCGCTGCCGTCCCCGGCCCGGCCGCGACCGGTCACTACCGGGCCGAGGGTCCCGTTCCCCGCGGGCACCTGCCGTTGACCACGGCGGCCCGGGACGCCCTGGCGCACAGCGTCGAGGAGGCGCAGGCCCGGCGCGATCAGCACATCGGCGTCGAACACCTCGCTCTCGGCCTGATCGGGATGAACGGTGGTCTGGTCCGCCCGATCCTCGAGGCGCTCGGCACCTCGGGCCCAGCCGTGCGCGCCGGGATCCTCGACCGCTACCGGCGAGCGAGCTGAAGCGCGGGTCCCCGGTGCCCGTCACTCGGCGCGATGGCCGTCGAGGAACGCTCGCACCACGGCTTCGGGGTCGTCGGCCGACGCGGCGATCCCGGCTCGTGGCCACAGCCCGGAAACCATGAGCGGCGCGATCAACGCGGTCAGCATCCGCATCGGGTCACCCTGCGCCAGCCGGCCGCGCTCCTGGTGGACGGCGATCACGTCGGCCGCGTTGCTCAGGTTCGGCTCGAGCGCGGACAGGGCTTCGGTGAGTTCGGGGTGCCGGGGCACTTCGGTGAGCAAGGTGAGAACCGCGCCGCCGTACTGCCGGACCGTCTCCGCATAGGCGTGGACCACGGATCGGAGGTCGGCCTCGACGTCGTCGCCGGCCTTCAGGCGGGCGAACGGCGACCGGCTCAGGACGTGCGCCAGCGCGGCGTTGATCAACGCCGCTTTCCCGCCGTAGCGGCGGAAGATCGTGACCTCGTTGACATCGGAGCGTTTCGCGATCTCCAGCGTGGTGGCGGCCTGGTAGCCGCGCTCGGCGAAGACCGTGGCCGTGGTGTCGAACAGCCGGTCGACGTCGATCTGCCTGGGCATGCGTCTCCCCACCTGGTGCCGCCAGGCGAGTTTAACCACCCTTAATGCAAGTGGTCACTTGCATTAGAGACCGGGTGCGCTTAGCGTGGAGTCGTAAACACACAGTCACCGCAAGCGCCCGGGGGCGATCACCATGACCCAGCTCGAGGTCCACCAGCAGGCGAGAGTCCGACGTCAATCACCGCTGCGACGGTTGAAGTGGCGCCTGCAGTTCACCGGCTGGCTGCAGTACCTGCCGACCGCGGCGGTGGCGGTGGCCCTCCTGCTGGTTTCCGCGGTCGTCAGCCTGGTGAGCGCACCGCCGGCTCTGCTGATCGCCGCCGCCAGTGCCCTCGTGTTCGCCGGCTTCGGCTTCGACGTCGTCACGATGAAACTGGGATTTCGGCCGCGCGAGCCGAGGCCGGCCCGGCGTGACGATCTCGACGCCTTCGACCTGATCCGCTCGCGGCGGTCCTGCCGGTCGTTCCAGCGCCGGGACCTGACCGCGGCCGATCGGGCCGAGCTCCTGCGTGTGGCGCGGGAGCACGTGCGGCCGGCCGCGCTGATCGGTGCGCGCCCGATCCGGCTGGAGTACCTCGCCGCCGCGCTCACGGTGTGGCCGACGGTCGGCGCCCACGAATTCCTCGTCGCGATCGCTCCACGCGAATACGACCGGACCGCCATGATCGACGTCGGCCGGAGCCTGCACGCAGTGGTCCTGCACGCGGCGCGGATGGGCCTGGCGACCTGCTGGATCGGCCCGGGCGCCGACCAGACGGCGATCGCGGCGCGCCTGGGAGCGCGCTTCCAGCCCGACCGCGACCACGTCGTCTGCGTCTGCGCGATCGGGTACCGCTCGCGGTTGAAGCCCCTCACCGTCCGCGCGATCGAGCTGGTCCAGCGCCGCCGCCTGCCGGTGCCCTCGTTGTTCTTCGCCGACACCGGCTTCCGCCGGCCGCTCCCGGTCAGCACCCCGCCGTTCGCCGCGTTCGGGCGCACCTACGAGGCGTGCCAGTGGTCGCCGTCCTCGTTCAACAGCCAGACCACGCGGTGTGTCGCGCTCACCGACGACGCCGGGACCGCGGTCCGCCGCCTGGACTTCTTCACCGCCACCTCCTCGCGTTACTACGCGCCCGTCGCGCTCGGCATCTGGTGCGCGAACTGGGAAGCCGGCTGCACCGCCCTCGGCATCCGGGGGCACTTCCGGGTCCTCACGTTCCACGACCGCGGGGTGAGCGCCGAAGCGGAGGTGCCGCGGTACGGCGTGAGCTGGCTCGCCGGCGCACCCGCCTGAAGCGGAACCCGACGGGTCATCCGGCCCCGCCCGGGTGGTGGCCGCCCGGCGCATACTCGCGCCATGGACACTTCCGCACCGCTGGCGAACCTGATCACCCTGGGTGCGCGTGATCTTCCCGCGCTGCGCGACTTCTACCGCGGGCTCGGCTGGCCGCAGATCATGGACGACGGCGACTTCGTGGCCTTCGAGCTCCGCGGCATCGTGCTCGCCCTGTTCCCGGTCGCCATGCTCGCCCGCGACGGGAACGCCGAGCCGGACCCCGGCACGGGAGGCCTCCGCTTCACCATCGGGGTGCTGGTCGACAGCGCCGAGGAGGTCGACCGGCTGACCGAGCGGATGCGGGCCGCCGGCGCTCGCGTGACGAAGGAACCCGTCGACGCGGAGTTCTTCACCGGACGTTCGGCCTACGTCTGCGACCCCGAGGGCAACTACTTCGAAATCGCGTGGGCCGATGTGCCGGACAACCCCGTCTCCATCGCCGCCCGCCGGGCCGCCGGCGCCTGAACCGTCCCGGTGGTGGGCGCGACCCCCAAAGCAACGCGCCCGCCACCGGGTCGTCCCCGGCCTCCCCGATTCCTCGCCGTCCCCGCAGAGTGGCGGATGCCGTCCTCGTTTCGTCCTCGCGCCGGCATTCGCGGCTGCACCTGCGCGTTTCGGGCCCGCGCGCCGGGCGCTAGCCTTGAGGGCGTGGGGGAGAGGCGATGAGGTTCCGGATTCTCGGGACGCTGGAAGTCCGGGCGAACGGGGATCGGGTCAGCCTGGCGAGCCCACGTCAGCAGCGCGCGCTCGCCGTGCTTCTGCTCAGTCCCAACGCGGTCGTGCCGGTGGAGCGCATGATCGACGCGCTGTGGGCGGACGAGCCGCCGGCGACGGCTGTGAAGCAGGTGCGCAACTGCGTCTCCGCTTTGCGCGGACGGCTCGGCGAACTCGGCGGCCTGATCGTCACCGAGGGTCCCGGGTACCGGCTGCAGATCGACGCCGGTGATCTCGATTCGCTCTTCTTCCGCCGCCGCGTCGCGGTGGCGCGGGGACTCGCCGGGCAGGGAAAGCTCGCCGACGCCGTCGAAGAGATCCGGAACGCGCTTGCCCTGTGGCGCGGCCCCGCGCTCGACGGGCTTCGCACGACCACGCTCGCCGGCCGGGCGGCGTTGCTCGACGAACAGCGCGCCGACGCCGTCGAGCTCGGTGCCGAATGGCAGCTGCGGCTCGGCGAAACGGGCGAAGTCGTGCGCGAGTTGACCGAGTTCTGCGGCGAGCACCCGATGCGCGAGCAGTCCCACTTGCTGCTGATGCGCGCGCTCACCAAGGAGGGCCGCTACGCCGAGGCCTCGATGGTGTTCCACGGCCTGCGCCGGCGGCTGGCCGACGAGCTCGGTGTCGATCCGAACCCCGACCTGCGGCGGCTGCACGAGCAGATCCTGCGCGAGTCCAAACCCAGCGCCCCGGCCGAAACCGCCGCTGAACCCGAGCCCGAGGCAGCGGCCGAAGCCGCTCCGGATCACCGCTTCGGCCGTGCGGTCACCGAGCTGGCCGAAGCTGTCACGTGGCAGTGGCGGGCGGAAGCGGAGCTGCGGTCGCTGCACCGGCCGCAGCCGATCGTCCTGCAGTTCTCGGCCGTCGCCCGCGCGGGCAGGCCGGCGTTGCGGGGCGACCTCGACGACATCGCCAAGACCTACGCCGCGCTGCCCGTGCGGCAGCTGGTCGTGCTCGGCGATCCCGGGTCCGGCAAGTCGGTGCTCTCGCTGGTGCTGACGCTGGAGCTGCTGCGCGCCCGCGGTCCGGGCAGCCCGGTCCCGGTGCTGCTGTCGCTGGCCTCGTGGGACCCGCGGCGCGAACACCTCGACCGCTGGCTCGCGGGCCGGCTCGCCGAGAACCACCCGGCGCTGCTCAACGCCCGGGAGTACGGGCGCGACGCACCCACCCGGCTCGTCCTCGGCGGCCACGTCGTCCCGATCCTCGACGGGCTCGACGAGATGCCCGCCGATCTGCGCGCCACCGCGCTCGACGCACTGGACCAGACCATGGCCGTGGGCCGCTCACTGGTGCTGACCTCGCGCTCCGCCGAGTACGAGCAGGTCACGCGCGAGTCCGGCGCGGTGCTGAGCACCGCCACCGTGGTGCGGCTCGAACCCGTCACCCGGCAGGAGGCGATCACCTACCTGTCCGCACGGGAGCACGACCGCTGGCTGCCCGTGGCCGACCGGCTGCGCCGGGATCCGGACGGACCGCTCGGCCGGACGCTGCGGACACCGTTGATGGTCGACCTCGCGCGGATCGGCTACGGCCGTCCCGGCGCGGACCCCGCGGAGCTGCTCGCCGCCGAAGACGAAGCCGTCCTCGAAGGACAGCTGCTCGACTCGCTCGTCCCCAACGCCTACGCGCAGGTGCCGCAGCCGCCGGGGCGCAACCCCAAGACCAGCCCGTCCGGGCGGTACCCCGCGGCGCAGGCGACGCGCTGGCTGGGGTTCCTGGCCCGGCACCTCGAAGAGCGGCGCGGCCGCGACCTGGCCTGGTGGCGCCTGCACCGCGCGGTTCCCGCCGGGACCCGGGCAGCCCTGGCCGGCACGCTGATCGCACTGTTCTTCCTCGCCGCCGGCTGGTTGTCCGCGGGCCCGGGGCTGGGCGCGATCTACGCCCTTTCGTTCGGCGGTGCCGGCTACCTGACCCACCGCTTCGGGCGCCCACCGGAGCCCCTGCACAGCGAACTGCGCTTCGCCGGGGCCGCGGGCAAGTTCGCTGTCCGGTTCGCGGCCGGCGCCGTGGTGGGTGTCCTGCTCGGCCTGGGCTGGTCGCTGGCCACGGGCCTCGTCGTGGTCCTGGCGCTCGTGTTCGGTGTGGTGTTCGGGGTGCACGTGTGGCTCGCCAAACCCGTCGACGCCAGCCGCGTGTCGAGCCCGAGGACCATCCTGCGCAACGAACGGACCGGGGCGATCGCGCTGTCGGTCTCCTTCCTGGTGTCCGCGGGCCTGTTCGACGGAATGGCGTTCGCCTTCACCGCGCAGACGCGGTTCCTGCCGGTGCTGGGCGGCCGGTTCGACCTCGCGCTGGCGATCGCCGGCGGGCTGGCGGGCGCGTTGTTCGGGTTCTTCATGGCTCGCGGTCTCGCCGCGGTGTGTTACGGCGTCGCGGGTGCGATCGCCGGCGGCCAGGTGTTCCCGCCGGCGTCGAACCCGGTTCTGCCGTTCGTGGCGGGCCTGTGCTTCGGCTGCGGGATCGGCGTGGCGGTGCTCGTGACGCGCGCGTGGGGGAACTACTTCGTCCACCACTTCTGGCTCGCCGCCACCGGCCGGCTGCCCTGGCGGCTCATGCACTTCCTCGACGACGCGCACCGCCGCGGCGTTCTGAGGCAGGCCGGTGACGTCTACCAGTTCCGCCACGCCCGCGTGCAGGAGCGGCTGGCCGAGGCCGGCCCCGGCGAGTAGGCCGGGCGGCTGTACATCGGGTCCGGCATGGCGCAGAGTGCGTAGCTGACGAACCATCGGCCAGGAGGTGTGATGACCGGCGAGGAAATCGTGCTCGGTCCCCTTCCGAAGGGGATCACGCTCGCGCAGGAAGGCATGCAGAAGAAGGTGTGGAACGTGCTCGGCCACACCTACTACATGAAGGCCGCCAGCGAGTCGAGCTTCGCGTTCGAAACCCTCGACCCGCCCGGCACCGGCGTACCACCGCACGTGCACCCGACCCAGGACGAGCACATCTACATCCTGGAGGGCGTGTTCACCCTCTACCTCGACGGCCAGTGGGAGACCGCGGGCCGCGGCGACACCGTGCGGATGCCGAAGGGCCTCCCGCACGCCTACTACAACCGCAGCGAGGACATCGCCCGCGGTCTGTTCTGGGTGAGCCCGGCGGGGCGGCTCGCGCAGCTGTTCGACAAGCTGCACGACCTGGAGGACCCGGTCGAGGTGGTCCGGTTGTCGGCGCTGTACGACGTCGACTTCCTGCCGCCCGGTGCGGTGGAGGGCGCCTGACCGGCCCGGCCGGGGTCACCGGCCGGGCTCGTTCACCTGCTGCACCGAGGCGCCGGTGACCTGAGCGTAGCCGGCGACGATCGCCTCGAGCGCAGCCGCGTCGATCACGTCTTCCAGGTGGGCGAAGCCGTCCGGAGCGCGCCGTTCGACCTCGTCGATGACGTTCTCCGGACCGCCCCGGCGGTTGCGCAGCACGACCTCGCTCGTGGCCGCCAAGCGGTCGTCTTCGTACGCACGCAGTGCGTCGACGGGATCGGAGTGCTGCGCCAGGTGACCGGCGAGGCTCGTGGCGTCGAGGATCGCCTGGCCGGCGCCGTTGGAGCCCATCGGGTACATCGGGTGGGCGGCGTCGCCCAGCAGCGTCACGCGCCCGTGCGACCAGGCGGGCAACGGATCCCGGTCGCACATCGGGAACTCGAAGATCTCCTCGGTGGCCTCGACCAGCGCGGCGTGGTCGACGACCGCCGAGGAGAACTGCCCGACGTGCCGGGCCAGCTCCGCCCGGTCGCCGGGTTTGGCCCAGTCCTGCCGCTCCGGCGGTGGTGAACCGGGCTGCCCGGTCTGGATGCAGATCGCCCAGTTGGTGAGCCGCGTGTCCGCGCTGCGGCCCTCCGCGATCGGGTAGATCACCAGCTTGGCCGCGGTGCCACCGGCGACGATCATCGACCGGCCGCCGCCGAACTCCGGCCAGTCGGTGGCACCGCGCCACATCAGGACGCCGTTCCACCGGGGCGGGCCCTCCGCCGGGAACAGCCGGGACCGCACGGTCGAGTGGATGCCGTCGGCGGCCACCAGCACGTCGCCGTGCACCGTCACCTGCGTGCCGGCGCGCCGGTCGGCGAACTGCGCGCGGACGCCACTCGCGTCCTGGTCGAACCCCGTGAGCCGGTGCCCGGTCCGCACGGCCTCAGGCCCGAGCCGCTCGCGGACCGCGCGCAACAGCATGCCCTGCAGCCGGCCCCGGTGGAGGCAGAACTGGGGCAGCGTGAACCCGGCGTCCAGCCCGCACGGCTTGCGCAGGATCACCTGTCCCAGCCGGTGGGTGTAGAACAGCTCGCGGGTGCGGATCCCGATCTCGTCCAGCGAGTCGAGCAGGCCGATCGCGGCGAGCTCCTTGACCGCGTGCGGCAGCGCGTTGATCCCGACGCCCAGCTCGGCGATCCGCTCGCTCTGCTCGTGCACGACGCATTCGATGCCGGCGTGGTGCAGCCGCAGCGCCGCGGTCAGCCCCCCGATCCCCGCTCCGACGATGACGACCTTCACGGTCACCTCCCTGTCCTGGCCTCGACGGCCAGCATCGCGGAGACGCGCGCTTCACACCACCCCCCGGGCCGGGCGCGTCCCGCGGAGGTGGTCGAGACCTGCGGGGGCACGATCGGCTCGGATTCGTGTCCCCGCCGGCGCACGCTTCCCGAGGCGGCACCGATTGTTGTTGCGAGGCAACGAAAAGCTCTTTCGCATCCCCCGCGAAGCCCGTGACCGGTTCACTGTGGGCGGTCCGCGCCCGGCCTTCCCGGCACGGCACAACCGGTTCCGGGCCCGGCGGCGAACGGCGGCACGAGTTCCCCCGCCCGGAAACGTGCGCAGCTTCGCGACGGTACCTACAGTGGGTTGTGCCGGTCGGTGACACGACCGGAACGAGTGCCGAAGCCGGAAACGTGCGAGGCAGTGCTCAGTCAGCCGCGAGCCGGGCCGGGACGAGGGGAGACCGCTGCAGGCCGTGCGCTTGCGCCGAGCGCTGGGGATGGGCTGAAGGTGGTTCTCGACCATGAAGGATGCACATCGGTTCGGACGGAGGGCGGCGAACCCGGGCGGGGGCGCCGTCTTCGAGGCGTGGGAACGGTTCGTGCAGGGCGAGGATCAGGTTCCCGGGGTACGGCCCGTCGTGGCGATCTCCTGGCACCGCTGCCGGGAGCAGTACCGGGTGGACCCGCACCTGACCGAAGCTCCGGTGGCCGCCGCCGAGCGTGACCACACCCCCGAGCACGACGTCGTGTTCGCCGAGCTGGGTTTCCGCGCCGCGTCCGTGGCGCACGAAATGGGCAGCGTTTCCGGGGTCGTCACCGTCACCGACGCCACAGGCCGGATCCTGGGCGAGTGGGGCGACCAGGCCACGCTCGCCCGAGCCTCCGACTTCAACCTGGCGCCGTGGTTCAGCTGGTCCGAGTGCGCCGCGGGCACGAACGGCATGGGCACGGCGCTGGAGGCGCACGGCCCGGTGCTGATCAGCGGCGCCGAGCACTGGTGCCAGGCGTTCCACAACTGGGTCAGCGCTGGTATCGCGGTGCGTGACGTGGTGACGGGGGAGCCGATCGGCGGCCTGAACCTCTCCTGCTGGCGCAGCCAGCTGCCGCCGTCCGCGGGCGGCTGGCTGGCCGGCGCGGTCGCCAAGACCCAGCGCGCGCTCAAGCGGCGCGCCCGCGACAGCGGTGCCGAGCTGGTCGCGACCTACACGCAGGCCCGGGCCCGCTCCGGCGCCCCGCTCGCGGCCGTCGACACCGCGGGCAAGGCAGTGATCGCGGACGAGACGGCCAGTGTGCTCATGGGCGTGCCGGCGTCCACCCCGGCGTTCGACTCCACGTTGCGGTGGAACCCCGGGCTGCCGGAACTGATCGGAGCCGTCCGGTACGCCACCAAGCAGGCCGCCCACAACCCGGACTGGGTCGGGTCGACGCAGACCTTCACCCACCTCGCCGACTCGCCGACGTCGATCAGCATCCGGCCCGTCTTCTCGTCCGCGCACCTGATCGGCCACCTGGTCTCGTTCGGCGTCTCCGAGGGAGTGCAGCTGCCCCAGGCGGCGGACGCCGTGCGCCCCCGGATGCAGCCCCGCCGGGTGGTCGGGATGCGGGAGAACCGGATGGTCCTGTTGCCGCTGCGGGAGGTCTCCTTCGCGGAATCGGAGGGGAACGACGTGTGGCTGTCCACCGCGCAGGGCCGCATGCGCGCCGCGTCGCCGAGCCTCGACAAGCTCGACACCGAGCTGGCCGACGTCGGTTTCCTGCGGGTGCACCGCCGGTACGTGGTCAACCTCAGCCGCATCCGCGAGATCGAGCGCGGGCAGAAGGGGGAGCTGCAGCTCGTCATGGACTATCGCGCGAACGAGATGGTGCCGGTCTCCCGGCGGAACGCGCCGGCTGTACGCCGGGCGCTGGACATCTGAGTTCGCCGGCACAACGCAGTACCCGGAAGGATTCCCGTGTCTGACAGTCCCGACGCCGTGGTCGGTGAGACGAACGAGCGGAGCGCGGGCGGCCTCGGCCTCCCCGCCCCGGTGGCGCGTAGCGCCCGTCCGGCGGGCGCACCGGGCAACCGTGACTGGTGGCCGGACCAGCTCGACCTGAAGATCCTCCGCAAACACCCCGCGGTGGCCGACCCGATGGGGGCGGACTTCGACTACGCCGCGCAGTTCCGGACCCTCGACCTCGACGCGCTGGCGAGGGACGTCGACGAGGTGCTGACGACGTCGCAGGAGTGGTGGCCCGCCGACTTCGGCCACTACGGGCCGCTCGTGCTCCGGATGGTGTGGCACTGCGCCGGCACGTACCGCGTCGACGACGGCCGGGGCGGCGCGGCCACGGGCATGCAGCGCTTCGCGCCGCAGAACAGCTGGCCGGACAACCGCAACCTCGACAAGGCGCGCCGGTTGCTGTGGCCGGTCAAGAAGAAGTACGGCCGCAAGATCTCCTGGGCCGACCTGATGGTGTTCGCCGGCAACCGGGCCCTGGAGACGATGGGCTTCACGACGTTCGGTTTCGCCGGCGGCCGCGTGGACGTCTGGGAGTCCGATGACGACGTCTACTGGGGACCGGAGCGCGCGTGGCTCGGCGACGAACGGCACCGCGGCGTGCGGCAGCTGGAGAAACCACTCGCGGCTGTGCAAATGGGACTCATCTACGTGAACCCGGAGGGGCCGCACACCGTCCCGGATCCCGTCACCGCCGCCCGCGACATCCGCGAGACGTTCCGCCGCATGGCGATGAACGACGAGGAAACCGTCGCGCTGATCGCGGGCGGGCACACGTTCGGCAAGACCCACGGGGCCGCCGGACCCGACACCCACCTCGGTCCCGAACCCGAGGCGGCCGGCCTCGAGGAGCAGGGCCTGGGCTGGCGCAGCGGTTACGGCACCGGCAAGGGCGCCGACGCCATCTCCAGCGGGCTCGAGGGTACGTGGACACCCACGCCGACGCGGTGGGACAACAGTTTCCTCGAGACACTCTTCGGCTACGAATGGGACCTGGAGCTGAGCCCCGCCGGGCTGTGGCAGTGGATCCCGCGAGGCGGCGGCGGGACCGGCACCGTGCCCGACGCGCACGACCCGGCGAAAACGCACGCGCCGACGATCCTGACCACCGACCTCTCGCTGCGGGTGGACCCGGTCTACGAGCCGATCGCGCGGCGGTTCCTCGAGCACCCGGACCAGCTGGCGGACGCGTTCGCCCGGGCCTGGTTCAAGCTGACGCACCTCGACCTGGGCCCGCGCCGGCGCTACCTCGGGCCGCTGGTCCCGCGGGAAACGCTGCTCTGGCAGGACCCGGTCCCCGACGTGGACCACGAACTCGTTTCCCCGGTTGACATCGCCGGGCTCAAGGCGGAGCTCCTCGCCTCCGGGCTGTCGGTTTCGCAGCTCGTCTCCACCGCGTGGGCGTCGGCTTCGACGTTCCGCGACAGCGACAAACGGGGCGGGGCGAACGGGGCGCGTCTGCGCCTCGAACCGCAGCGGGGCTGGGAGGTCAACGAGCCCGAAGAGCTGGCGACGGTGCTGCGCACCCTGGAGGGGATCCAAGCGTCCTTCGCCCGATCTCGCAGTGACGGCAAGAAGATCTCCCTCGCCGATCTGATCGTGCTCGGCGGGGCGGCCGCCGTCGAACAAGCCGTGCGGAACGCGGGCCACGACGTGGAAGTCCCGTTCACCCCGGGCCGCACGGACGCGACGCAGGAGTGGACCGATCGTGAGTCCTTCGCCGCGCTCGAACCGGCCGCGGACGGCTTCCGCAACTACGAGGGCAAGGGTGGCCGGCTGCCTCCGGAACACGCGCTGGTCGACCGGGCGAACCTGCTGACCCTGAGCGCGCCGGAGCTGACCGTCCTCGTGGGTGGCCTGCGCGTCCTCGGCGCGAACCACCGCCACTCGCCGCTGGGCGTTTTCACCTCCCGCCCGGGAGCGTTGACCAACGACTTCTTCGTGAACCTGCTCGACATGGGCGTGCGGTGGCAGCCGAGCGCGGGATCCGGTGCCGGGGTGCCATCGACCTTCGACGGCCGCGACCGGGCCACCGGCGAGCTCAAGTGGACCGGCAGCCGGGTCGACCTGGTTTTCGGGTCGAACTCCGAGCTGCGCGCGCTCGCGGAGGTCTACGCGAGCGACGACGCGGGGGAGAAGTTCGTGCGCGACTTCGTGTCCGCCTGGGACAAGGTCATGAACCTCGATCGGTACGACCTCACCTGAACCGGCACCGCGAAGCGGCCCCGGGTCGAATTTTTCACGGCTCGCAACACTCTCACCGGAGCAGTTTTTTGGTGGTGCCGCTCCCGCTCAGCGGCCCCGAATCGGCTGTGAACGGTAGTCGGTGGCCGCTGGACGGCATCCGCGCTCCCGGCCACCACCTGCGCTTGTCGACGTGTTTTTCCCGGCGTAGCGTGCCTATTACCACCGATTTTCCGTCGGACGTCGGGCGTGGCGGGGAATTCGCTCGGATTTCGAAGAATTTTCCGCGTGGAAATGCGCATCACCGCGACCGCGCGCCTACGACGTGGCCGATGCGAAGTCGGCACAGGGATTCGGGATGAGGAGGGTGAAGGCCGATGACGACAGCGCCAGAACGGGCCGACTTGCTCAAAGAGCTCGGGTTGGACGTGCAGAACCACGCGACGCTGGGTCGCGTGCTGGGCACCGGGAAGATCGCCCGGGCCACCGAGGGGTCGGGTGGCCGCATGAAAGCCACGATTCGCATCAACGAGGATGAGCTGACGTTCGACCCCTCCATTCTCGTCATGCCCCACGAAGGAACCATCGACCTCGAGCTGATCAACGACGACAAGAACACGCACTGTGCGCTTCTGCCGAGCAATGGTGACCGGAAATTCATCTGGTTGGTGAACCATTCGCGCGGCCGGGCGACGCTCACGCTCGACGGTCCGGGCTACTACTGGTTCAGCTCACCCACCGGCAACGACGAGGGCCGCGGGCTGACCGGTGCCATCGTCGTCCTGGGTGACGCACCGCCGGAAGCGCGCCTCGACCGACCCGACCAACCGCAACCGTAGGGAGGAAGAGGACATGGCGACCTCGGAGGACTACGTCGACGCCGGTGAGGCCATCGACCAGGGAAACCTCAGCGGCAAGATGCCGGGCGGGGAAGTCGCTCCGCCGGTGACGGCAGGCGTGAACTACGAGCGGATCCTCAACGCCCGCCAGGAGCCCCACAACTGGCTGACCTACTACGGCGCGTACAACGGCCAGCGGTACAGCCCGCTGGAGCAGATCAACAAGGAGAACGTCAAACGGCTCGCTCCCGCCTGGGTGTTCCAGGCCGGTACGACCGGTCTCATCGCGGGCGCCTCGACCTACTCGTTCGAAGCCGCCCCGATCGTCGTCGACGGCGTCATGTTCCTGACCGGCTGGGACGGCTGGATCTGGGCGCTGGACGCGAAGACGGGCGTGGAGATCTGGCGCTACAAGCACGCCGTGCCGTTCGACGTCTCGCTGTGCTGCGGGAACGTGAACCGCGGGTGCGCGGTGGCGCAGGGGAAGGTCTTCTTCGTCGCGGCGAACGCCCGGCTGCTCGCGCTCGACGCCACCACCGGCAAACTGGTGTGGACCAAGACCTACGGCGACGTGCGGGCCGGTGAGAGCGCCACGGTCGCCCCGCTGATCGTGAAGAACATGGTCATCGTCGGGAGTTCCGGCGGCGAGTTCGGTGTCCGCGGCCACCTGGACGCGTTCGACATCGAGACCGGCGAACACCAGTGGCGCTGCTACATGGTGCCGAAGCCCGGCGAGCCCGGTTCCGAGACCTGGCCCGCCGACGGCGAGGCGTGGGCGCGCGGCGGCGCGAACTGCTGGGTCACCAGTACGTTCGACCCGGAGACCAACTTGCTGTACGTGGGTACCGGCAACCCGGCACCCGACTTCGACGGCGAGGTCCGGGAAGGCGACAACCTCTACACCGACAGCATCGTCGCCGTCGACGTGGACAGCGGCCAGATCCGCTGGCACTACCAGTGCACGCCGCACGACCTGTGGGACTACGACAGCATCGCCGAGTGCATCCTGTTCGAAAAGGACGGTCGCAAGCTGCTCGGGCACTTCGACAAGAACGGCTACTTCTACGTCCTCGACCGCACTGACGGCTCGCTGATGCAGATCACCCCCTTCGTCGACCGCATCACGTGGGGCGCGGTCACGCGGGAGGGCAAGGTCACGGCCAAGGTGTACCCGGAGAAGGAGGGCGAACCCGTCCACTTCTACCCGGGGCCGGCCGGGGCCAAGGAATGGACCCACGCGTCCTACAGCCCGAAGACGGAGTTCTTCTACGTCCCGGTCCAGGACACCGGGGCCACGGCCACCCGGCGCCGCCGGGAGTTCAAGGAGAGCATCCCCTATTGGGGCGCGGGCGTTCAGGTGGATGCCGAGGACATGGCCGGATCGATCAGCGCCTTCGACGGCAACGGCGAGGAGAAGTGGCGCTGGCGCAACGAATTGCCGATGTGCGCGTCGACGCTGGCGACCGGTGGCGACCTGGTGTTCGCCGGCGAAGCCAGTGGTGAGTTCAACGCACTCGACGCGCGCACGGGGGAGCTGCTCTGGCAGTTCCAGTGCGGCAGCGGCCACCACAGCAGCCCGACCACGTACACGGTCGACGGACGGCAGTACATCGCCGTGCCGGTCGGCTGGGGCGGCTGGGCCGAGGGGTTCCTCCCCGGCATGCTGGGTGCGGGGCACGGGAGCACCCTGTTCGTCTTCGCGCTCCCGGAAACGTCCTGACACCGGAGGAGAACCTGCCGCGATTCGGGCAGAGGAGGTGAATCCATGGAGTCTCAGCTCGTTGCGTGGGAGACGCCCGAGTTCGACGAGATCGGAGTCGCACCCGAGGTGACCATGTACATCGCTCAGCTGGACGACTAGGGGACGTGGGGTGGCGCCGGAGGAGGTCCGGCGCCACCCGGCGGTCCGGGACGACCACGGACGGGAGTGCCGGGATGTGGCTGCGGGTGCTGGGCTCGGCTGCGGGGGGTGGTTCCCCGCAGTGGAATTGCGGCTGCCCGGTGTGCACCGCCGTCCGGTCCGGGGAGGGGGTCGCGCGCACCCAGTCCTCGGTCGCGGTGAGCGCCGATCGCCGGACGTGGTACCTGATCAACGCTTCACCCGACGTGCGGACCCAGATCGAGGCGTTCCCCGGGCTGCACCCGCACGGCGGCCGGACGTCGCCGCTGGCGGGGGTGCTGCTCACCGACGCCGAACTGGACCACACGCTGGGGCTGCTGCTGTTGCGGGAGGCCCGCGCTCTGCGGCTGTACTCGACTCCGGCCGTGCACAAGACGCTGTGCGACGGCACGGGGGTGCTGCGCACGCTCGAACGCTACTGCCCGGTCGAGTGGACGGCGGTCGTCGGCGGCACCGACGTGCCGCTGGGCGAGGGGCTGTCCTGCCGGGCGTTCGCCGTGCCCACCACCAAGCGGGCCCGGTTCGGTTCCGGGGCGGACGACGGCCGGGTGGTGGGCTACCGGCTGACCGACGAGCGCAGCGGGGGGAAGCTCGGGTACCTGCCGGGGGTGCAGGCGCTGACGCCCGCGGTGCGCGAGCAGATCGAGGGCTGTGCCTGCCTGCTGATCGACGGGACGTGCTGGAGCGACGACGAGCTGGTGCGGCTCGGCCTCGCCGGCAAGACGTCGCGCGAGATGGGGCACCAGCCCGTCGGCGGCCCGGACGGAACGCTGGCGCAGCTGCCGTCGCTGAACGCGCGGCGGGTGATCTTCGTGCACCTGAACAACACCAACCCGATCCTGCTCGACGACAGCCCCGAGCGGCGCGCCGTGGTGGAGGCGGGTGCGGAGGTGGCCGTGGACGGACTCGAGGTCGAGGTGTAGCTCTGTGACGACGACAACCAGGACAACCGCTGCGACGGAGGACGCCTTCGTTGAGGTGTTGCGCGCCCATTCGCGGCGCTACCACGATCAGCACCCGTTCCACGTGCGGATGAACGCCGGGCTGCTGAGCCGCGGGCAGATCCGGGGCTGGGTGGCCAACCGCTTCTACTACCAGGAGAACATCCCCCGCAAGGACGCGGCGATCCTCTCGAACTGCCCCGACCTCGAAGTCCGCCGCCGCTGGCTCCGCCGGATCGTCGACCACGACGGCCGCCACGCCGGTGAGGGCGGCATCGAGGCGTGGCTGCGCCTGGGCGAGGCGGCCGGCCTGACCCGCGAGGAGATCCAGGACCACCGGCACCTGGTTCCGGGAGTGCGGTTCGCGGTCGACGCCTACGTGAACTTCACCCGGACCCATCCGTGGGTGGAGGCGGTCGCGTCGTCGCTGACCGAATTGTTCGCCCCCGACCTGATGGCGCAGCGGCTGGCCGCGTTCGAGCGGTGGTACCCGTGGATCGACCCCGCGGGCCTGGCCTACTTCCGCGCCCGCCTCGAGCAGGCTCCGCGCGACTGCGAACACGCCCTCGAGGTGGTCACGGCGCACTGCCTGTCCGCCGAGTCCCAGGCCCGCGCGGTCGACGCGCTGTCGTTCAAGTGCGACGTCCTGTGGAGCCTGATGGACGCCGTCGACAAGGCCTACCCGGAGTGACCACAATGGATCCGAACCCGACCGGAACGACGGCCCGGCCCGAAGTGTCCACAACGGATCGGCCGCGGCTGGCGCGCCACGTGCGGCTGACCTTCAGCGAGGCCCGGCAGCAGCGCGTCCTGCTGCACCCGGAGACCGTGGTGGTGCTGAACGGCAGCGGTGCCGACATCCTCGAGCTGTGCGACGGGCAGCGCACCGTGGCCGAGATCGTGGCCGAGCTGGGTGCGCGGTACCGCAGCGTGCCCGAGGAGGAGGTGCGGCGGTTCCTGACCCGGCTCGTCGCCCGGCGCTGCGTGGAGCTCGCCGATGGATAGCCCCTTCGGTGTGCTCGCCGAACTCACCTACCGCTGCCCGCTGGCGTGTGCGTACTGCTCGAACCCGCTGAACCTGGCCGACTACACCGACGAGCTGACCACCGGCGAGTGGCGGCGGGTGCTGCGCGAGGCGCACGACCTGGGTGTCCTGCAGTGCCACCTGTCGGGCGGGGAACCACTGCTGCGGCGCGATCTCGAGGAGATCGTGGCGGAGGCCCACGACCTGGGCCTCTACACCAACCTCGTGACCAGCGCGCTCGGGTTCTCGCGGCCGAGGGCCGAAAAGCTGCGGGCCGCCGGACTGGACCACGTGCAGGTCAGCATCCAGGCCGACGAACCCGTCCTGTCCGACCGGATCGCCGGGACCCCGTCGTTCCGGCGCAAGATCGAGGCGATGGGCGTGGTGAAGGAGCTGGGCTGGCCGCTGACCCTGAACGTGGTGCTGCACCGGCGGAACATCGGCCGCGTCGCCGAACTGCTCGAGCTGGCCGAGGAAGCCGGCGCCGACCGGGTGGAGCTGGCCAACACCCAGTACTACGGCTGGGCTTGGCGAAACCGCGACGCGCTGCTGCCGAGCCGGGCCCAGCTCGACGCGGCGGAGGTCGTCGTGCGGGCCGCGCGCGAGCGCCTCCGGGACCGCACGGAGGTCGTCTACGTCCTGCCCGACTACTACAGCCGCTACCCGAAGCCCTGCATGGGCGGCTGGGCGGCGCGCCAGCTGACCGTGACGCCGAACGGCGACGTCCTGCCCTGCCCGGCCGCGCAGTCCCTCCGGTTGCCGAGGGCCAGCGTGCGGGAGGAGACGCTGGAGCGGATCTGGACCGACGCACCCGTGATGACCGCGTTCCGGG
This sequence comes from Amycolatopsis sp. NPDC051903, assembly GCF_044452505.1. Classification (NCBI taxonomy): domain Bacteria; kingdom Bacillati; phylum Actinomycetota; class Actinomycetes; order Pseudonocardiales; family Pseudonocardiaceae; genus Amycolatopsis; species Amycolatopsis sp. NPDC051903. The sequence goes on from NZ_JBITBT010000032.1 coordinate 68,179, forward strand.
GCACCGACTGGATGCCGGAACCGTGCCGCAGCTGCGATCGGCGGGAGCTCGACTTCGGCGGGTGCCGCTGCCAGGCGTTCCAGCTCACCGGCGAGGCCGCCCGCACCGACCCGGTCTGCCACCTGTCGCCCGATCACCACCTCGTCACGCGGGCGGTCGAGGCCGCGAACGCCGAATCGCGCGCCGCCGACGCTCCGTTGATCCCCCGCCCGCACCGGGCCGGGCGCTCCCGGGCGTGAAGGCGCTCAATCCGTTTCGATCGGGGCTCCGCCGAACACGGCGAAGCTGACAGCCCAGTAGGCGATGTAGAGCGCGAGCAACACGAACCCGTGCCAGCGCTTCAACCGGCCGGTGGCGAGGAAGTACGCCGCGAGCGCGGTCATGCCGACGAGCACCGGCAGGTGCCAGGAGAGGACGTCGTCGTCGATCACGATGCTGCCGCCCGCGAGCACGATGATGCCGAGCTTCGCGGTCACGCCGAACACGACGCTGCCGATGACGTTGCCGACGCCGAGTTCGGGCGCGCCTTTGCGGGTGGGTTCGACGGTCAGGAACACGTCTTCGAGCGTCAGCACGAGGGTGGCGATCGTCGCGCCGAACAGCGCTCCCTGGATCCGGTAGTCCTCGAGGATCCCCTTGGTGCCGTAGCTGGTGATGGCGGCGCCCGCGACGAGGCCGGCCAGCGCGAGCACGGCCAGTGCGATCGCGGCCCAGCCGGGAATGGGCCGGTTCTTGGTGAACGGCACCGTCACGACGAAGGGGGGCTTGTCGGTGGGGAGGTCGGCGGGCTCGGGCGAGACCGTGGTGGCGCTTCCGCCCGAGCCCGCCCCGACCTCCAGTTTCTCGAGGATCTCCGCGTTGCGGAAAACGGGGGTGGTCCGCTTCAGCTCCCGGGTGGCCACGTAACCGATGAAGAGCACGAACAACAGGACCAGAACCGCGCCGTAAACCGGGGTGAGGGGCCCGAAGACGATGAACGGGATCAGCGCCACCGGCGCCGCGACGAACAACACGAGGTAGGGCCGCGGGATGTTCACCTTCGTCGGGCAAATGATCGCGGCGAGGGCGAGCACGATTCCGATCATCGAGATCGCGGTGCCGAACACCGTGCCCAGTGCGACGTCGCTGAGGTCTTCCACGTTCAGCGCCACCCCGAGGGCGACGTCGTCGAATTCTATTCCGGTGAAGATGATCGCGAGCAGGAACACGGAGATGCGCAGGCCGGCTGCCGCACCGACGACGTAGACGATCAGTTTCTCCGCGCTGTAGATCAGCAACGCCGCGCCGACGATGAAGATCAGTATCGACATGGTACTGGAGTTCCTTTCCGCCCGGCTCGAAAAGGTCAGTGCTCGGGTCGACCGGCGGCCAGTCGCCGTCCCCCGTCCGATCGTCGCAGGTCCGGGCCAATTCGGCTACGGTCACTCACCCACGCGAAAGGGAGGAGAAACAAACGTCCCGGAATTCGGCGATTTCCGTTGCGGACGTTCGCGTCCGGTGCTTTTTTACAGCCGGGCCCGGAAACCCGCGACGCGGCCCAGCGCCGTGGACACGAGGGTTGCGATCAGCACGAGAGCCACCACCAGGCCCACGTGCATCGCACTCAGCGTGCCGAGGTGGAGCAAAGAGCCGAACGCCGTGGTGGTGGCGGCGAGTCCGGTCAGCACCGCCACGGCGGCCCAGGCGGGGAAAGCCGGGTTGGTTTTCCAGGACAGCAACGGCCGGGTCCGCAGGGTCCACGCGATGAGGACGTGGGCGGCCAGCCAGGCGAACACAGCGCCCGCGCTGGCCTGCGCCGCGCCGGCACCGGCGGCGGTGAGGATCAGGTAAGCGGGCAGGACCGCGAGGGTGAGGGTCACCGCGGTGATCGCGATCGCGGTCAGCACCGTGCGGTCGAGGAACCGGGCACCGGGCGGGCGTGGCGGGTGGTGCATCGCCTGGGGAGCGAGGGGTTCGGCGACGAACGCGACCGTGGCACCGAGGTCCATGAAGATCTCGAGCAGCACGATGTGCACCGGCTCGAAGGGGCTGGGCAGACCGGCGCCGAGCACGGCGAGCAGGACGACGACGAGCGCGAGTTTCGCGCCGAGGTAGAAGGCGACGGCGCGGCGGAGCTGGGCGGTGATGTTGCGCCCGGTGGCCGTCGCGTCCACGACGGTGGGGTAGGCGTCGTGGGTGAGGATGAGGCCGGCGGACGTGCGGGCCAGCTCGGCACTGCGCCGGCCCAGCGCGATGCCGACGTCGGCGGCGGCCAGCGCCGGGGCGTCGTTGGCCCCGTCGCCGGTGACCGCGACGACTTCGTGGCGCCGTTGCAGCAGCCGGACGATGCGGTGTTTGGTGGCCGGGGTGGCCCGGGCGATCACGCTGCCGTGCTCCAGCCGGGTGTCCAGCTCGGCATCGGCCATCGCGTCGACCGCGGTGCCGGAGAGGGTGTGGCCGGCGGGCAGGCCGGCGCGCAGCGCGATCGCGGTGGCGGTGGCCGAGTGGTCGCCGGTGACCACGATCGTGGCCACCCCGGCTTCGGTGAGCGCGGCGATCGCCTCGGGCACGCCGGGCCGGAGCGGATCGTCGAACGCAGCCAGCCCGACGTAGGCCAGCCCCTGTTCGGCTTCCTCCCGATCGGCGGGGGCGGTGCGCAGCACGCGCCGGGCGAAGGCGACCACGCGCAGGCCGCGCTCCGACAGCCGCGCCACGGCTTCTTCGGCGTCCTGCCGGGCGAGCGGGTCGAGTTCGCAGCGGTCCAGCACCGCCTCCGGAGCCCCGGACACCGCCACGCCCAGGGCCGCGTCGAGGTCGTCGCCGAGGGTGTGGACGCGGGACACGAGCTTGCGCGCCGGGTCGAACGGGTACACCGCCACCTCGCGGCCGACCCCGGCGATGCCGGCTTGCTCGGCGGCGGTCGCGAGCTCGACTTCCAGCGGTTCCCGGCGGGTGGCGTGCGTGGGCTGGCAGGCCAGCGCGACGGTGAGCACCTCGTGGCGGTCGCCGACGATCTCGGCGAGCTGGAGGTGGTTCTCGGTCAGCGTGCCGGTCTTGTCCGTGACGACGGTGGTCACTGCGCCCAAGGTCTCGCCCGCGCGCAGGCGCCGCAGCAATGCGCCCCGGCGCGCCAGCTGGCGTCCGCCGATCGCCAGCAGCAACGTGATCAGGATCGGCAGTTCCTCGGGCACGGTGGCGAACGCGAGGGTCAACCCGGACAGCAGCATCTCCCGCCACGGCTGTCCGGCGAGCACGCCGACCGCGGGCACGAGCACGCTGGCGGCGATCGCGATGACCAGCACCGCTTTCGCCAGCTGCGACAACGCGAGCTGCAGCGGAGTCGGAGGTTCCCTGGTCCCGGCCACGAGCTTGCCCAGCCGCCCCAGCTCGGTCGCGGTACCGGTGGCGACCACCACCGCGTGGCCCGCGCCGGCGGGCACCGGGCTGCCGCTGTGCAGCAGGCTGGAGCGCTCGGCCAGCTCGGTCGAGGCGGACACGGGGTGGGCGCTCTTGCCGACGGGGACGGATTCCCCGGTCAGGCTCGACTCGTCCACCCGCAACCCGTGCGAGGCGAGCACGCGGGCGTCGGCCGGCACCACGTCCCCGGCCTCGACGACCAGGACGTCGCCGGGCACCAGCTCCGCCGCCGGCACCTGCACCACACCGCCGTCACGCACGAGGCGGGCGGTGGGCGCGGTCATCGCCTTCAGCGCGGCGATCGCGCGATCAGCCCGCAGCTCGGTGATGGTTTCCACGACGGCGACGACGGCGACCACCGCGGCGATCGCGATCGCGTCGCGCAGCTCACCGAAGATCGCCGACAGCACCGCGACGGCGATCAGCAGCAGCTGCAGGGGCTCGGTGAAGGACTCCGCCAGTTCGTGCCACCACGGCTCCGGCTTGCGCTTGATCGGGGTGTTCGGGCCGAACCGGTCGAGGCGGCGGGCCCGTTCGTCGGCCGGCAAGCCGTTCGGCCCCGCCTCCAACCGGTCGAGCACCGCTTCGGTGCTCAGCGCGTGCCACTCCGGAGCCCGCTCCGCGGGACCCGCCGAGGGGAGCTGCCCGGTCTGTCCACTGTGGGCGGTCATGGTCCTTCGACCGCCCTCGGCCACTCGCTCTTCCCGATCGGCGCCGCCGCCGCCTCGGCGGGGGCCTCGACGCTCAGCGTCGCCCGCTCGAACGCCGCCAGCGCATCGGCCGCGTGCGCCACCGCGTCGCGCGCCGCCTCGCCGCCGGGGGCGGCGAAGTAGTCGCGTGCGGCGATCTTGGCCAGCCACGAGCGGAACCGTTCGAGATCGGCTTCGGACTCCTCGACTTCGGCGTAGGTGGCGTTACCGCGTGCCAGCTCCTTCTCCAGCTCGTCCAGGAAGGCCGGCAACCGCTCCAGCACCTCGGCGTACTCGGTGTCCCGCGCGGCGTTGAACTCGGCGATCATCGCCTGTTCTTCAGCCGCGACGGTGAAGCCCATCGACAGCACCCGGGCGGTGCCACCCTGGTGCCGGATGCGATCCACGAGCCGGCGCACGTCCTTGACCACTGCCGGCCGCGCGGGCAGCAGGCAGACCGACTGCTGCAGGTACAGCGCGCCCAGGGAACGCAGCTTGCGCCACACCTGCACCCGCAGCGCGTCGCCGGCCTTGGCGGTCGAGGCGCTGATCAGCAACCAGTCCGGCTCGTGGAGTTCGCTCGTCACACCGCGATGTTACGGGAGTTACATCGGGGTGTCGACGCCACCCCGTGCCACGCCCGTCAGAGCCCCGCGGCGACGCCTTCGCGCCGCGGACCGGTGCAGGTGCCGAGGCTGCCGTCGTCCTCGCGCCAGGCCATCTGGTACGTGCCCATGTGGTAGTCGTACTCGGGCAGCGGGTTGGTGAGCACCCCCAGCTTCGCCAGGCCGGCCGGCACGTCGGGGGAGACCCGCGATTCGACGGAGATCGTGTGGTCGTCCTCGTAGGGCAGGCAGCGCGGGGCGTCGTCGGCGTCGTACGGGTCCATGCCGAAGTCGAGGATGTTCGACAGGACCTGGGGCACGGTGCAGTGCACGTTGCCCGGCGAGCCGAGGGACAGCCACGGCTTCCCGTCGCGCAGGACCATCGTGTTGGACAGGATCGAGCGCATCCGCCCGCCGCCGACCACCCAGCCTTCGATGGGGGAGAGCAGGCTGTTCATCGCGTGGCTGCCGACCATCGGCACGCCGCCGACGACCTCGCCCGGGATCCCGCCGCTCTGCAGCGTGTTCATCATCTGCACCCAGTTGCCCCGCTCGTCGACGACGGTCAGCTCGCAGCTGCCGGCGGGCTGCTTGGCCGCACCCGACGCGGCCATCGCGGGCACGCCGCGGGTCAGCTTGACGTGCTCGGTGAGGTCGATCCGCGCCTTGGCGTTGCGCAGGATATGGGCGAACCCCTTGATCAGCGCGGGCGAGGTCAGCGGGCCGGTCGGGTCGCCGAAGACGCCGGGGTCGTTGAGGATCCCCGTCTCGAGCGTGGCGCGGCGCAGCGCGTGGGCGAGGTAGTACAGCGCCTCGGCGCTTTCCGACCAGTGCCCGACGGAGGTGATGCCGAGCTCGTCGAGGATGCCCAGCACGATCTGGCAGAAGATGCCCTGGCGCTCGGGCGCCGACTGCTGCACGACCGTGGACCCCTTGTGCTCCCACCGGTGTCCCGAGGACCAGCGCGGCGGGATCGCGGTGAGGTTCTCCAGCTTCACGTTCCAGCCGAGCTCGTTGCCGCGCGCCACGAAGTCCTGCGCCCACTTGCCCGTCAGGAAGTGGTCGGGGCCGTCTTGCGAGAGGGCGCGCATGGTCTCGGCCAGCTCGGGCGACGCCCAGCGGTCGCCGACCTGCGGCAGGTGCCCGTCCGGGGTGAAGTGCTTGCGACCGGATTCGGTGTAGAGGAAGAAGTCGACGGTCTGCGCCAGGACGAGGTGTTCGAACGAGGTGACGACGTGGCCTTCTTCGGCCCAGTGGACCGCGGATTCGCACAGCCGGGCCCAGGGGAGGGTCGCGAAGCGCTCGTAGAGCGCCTTCATGCCCGGCATGAAACCGGGCGCCACGGCGCGCGGAGTGCCGGGCGCCGCCGCGTAGAGCCCCTTGCCCACCGGGATCGGGGCGAAAGGCGCGAGGCCGGGCACGATGGTGCCCATGCTGTTCAGCTCGGCGACCTCGCCGGTGTTCGCGTCGTAGACGAGCGCGGTGACGGTTCCGGTGTGGTTGGTCATGTCCTGCTGGACGACGGCCTGCACCAGGTTGCCGGCGATCGCGGCGTCGACGGCGTTGCCGCCCGCTCGCAGCGTGTCGAGCATGGTGTCGGTGACGATCCGGTGCTGGCTCGACGCGACGGCGCGCCGGCCGGTCACGGGCTCCTTCGGGCCGACCCGGCCCTGTCCGGGTGCCGCAACGGTGGTCATGGTCCTCCTCGGATGGCGGTTTCCTGGTGGCCGATCCGCGGCCCGGACCTCGGGCGGGCCGGGCCGCGGACGGGTGTTCGGGCTTGTCGTCAGCTCGCGGGTTTCCGGGCGTCACGTCCAACTGTTTCATCACCAACGCCAGCCACGCCCGGCTACGCCGGCGTCGTGGCGCTGGTCGCGCTGCCGGTGCTGCTGAAAGGCATCCCGGAAATCAGCCTGCGCGCCTGACGGTGACCGGCTCCGCCGCGAACCTCCCGGCGGACGCACCGGTCACGCGGTGGCGGTGATCCCGACGGACAGGGCCAGTGCGGCAGCCTCGCCGCGGGAGCTGACGTCCAGCTTCTTCAGCACGCCGGCGACGTGGAACTTCACGGTGCTTTCGGTGATGCCCAGCGCGTCGGCGATGGACTTGTTGCGCTGGCCCCTGGCCACGAGACGCAGGACCTCGAGCTCGCGGCGGTTCAGCGTCGAGAGCACGGCTTCGTCCGCGTGGTCCTGCGTCGCTTCGAACGGCACGTGGACGGTGACGCGCCCGCCCCACCCGGCGACAGCGTCGATTTCGACGGTGGCGCCGAGCGTTTTCGCGCGTCCGTCGAGCTGCCGGCGCAGGGCGGCGGCGTCGAGGTGGCCGGAGCCGCGGTCGCGGACGTCCAGGTGCAGCGCGGCGGCATCCGTCGACCAGGCGATCCGCAGCCGGGCCAGGTCGGGCTGGGAGGTGAAGGCCAGCACCGCCGTGCCCGTCATCGCCCGGGCGGCGTGGGCGATCTCGCCGGGCAGCGGGTGCGCGTCCTTCGGCGGCGCGACGAATTCCAGCTCCACGTCGTGGTGGCGCAGCATCTGCCGGATTTCCTTGCGCAGCCGCACGAACGCGCTCTGGGCCGGCTCCTCGGAGTGGGCGAGGTCGGACTTCGGCGCCGAGCGCAGGGCCACCAGCGCGGCCGAGGCGGAGTCGGTGGCGGCCAGCCGGGCGTGGTAGTCGTCCAGCCGGGTGGAACGCAGCGCGGTCAGGATCGTGACGAGCGTGGTTTCGTGCGCCGCGGCCATTTCGGCGATGGTCCGGGCGCGTTCGGTCGACGCGGCGCGGGACTCGGCGAGGTAGTCCGGGCTGGCCTGGGCGACCTGCTGGCGGATCGAGGTCGCGACGATCCCGAACAGCCCCGCCAGCAGCGCCGGCTGGGGGAAGGGCGTCCGCGGGGAGCGCGGGACGAGCACGAGCAGGGTGCCGCCCGAGTCCAGCACGGTCCAGACCGTCCGGTCGGTGCCGCCGAGCGTGGCCGTGGTGGTCGGCTCGCGTTCGTGCGCGACGGTCGATTTGAGCTTCTCGAGCTCGGCGATGGTGATCTTGTCGGTGATCGCCTTGGCCCCGGCGACCTTGCGGGGGCGGCCGGTGCACTCGAGGGTGAAGATGACGAGCGCCTGGTGCGGCCACGCTTCGGCGAGGAACCGCGAGAACCGGGCGGCGATCTCGCGCAGCGGGCCCTGGATGACTTCCCGCAGCTCGGTCAGCTGGATGTGATCGGACACCCGGATGAGGCTAGCGATCTCCGGCCCTGGCCGGAAGACCAGGTTTCCCTCGACCGACGACCAGGTCGCGCTCGCGCCCGCGCGTTCTAGGGTCACGTCAGGCATGCGTTACCGCGCATGCCTTTTTCCGGCGAGTAGTGGAGGCGGCAGGGAATGCCACAGCAGGTGCGCGGGGTGATCGCCCGGTCGAAGGGCGCGGCGGTCGAACTGGTCGACATCGTGATCCCGGACCCCGGGCCCGGCGAAGTGGTCGTCGCGATCGCGGCGTGCGGCGTCTGCCACACCGACCTGACCTACCGCGAAGGCGGCATCAACGACGAGTTCCCGTTCCTGCTCGGCCACGAAGCCGCCGGGACCGTGGAAAGCGTCGGTGCCGGCGTCGAATCGGTCCAGCCGGGGGATTTCGTCGTCCTCAACTGGCGCGCGGTGTGCGGGCAGTGCCGGGCGTGCAAGCGCGGCCGCCCGCAGTACTGCTTCGACACGTTCAACGCGAAGCAGCGGATGACCCTGACCGACGGCACCGAGCTGACCCCGGCGCTGGGCATCGGCGCGTTCGCGGACAAGACGCTCGTCCACGCCGGGCAGTGCACGAAGGTGGACCCGACCGTGGACCCGGCGGTCGCCGGCCTGCTCGGCTGCGGCGTGATGGCCGGCCTCGGTGCCGCGGTCAACACCGGCGGCGTCGGCCGCGGCGACTCGGTGGCGGTCATCGGCTGCGGGGGAGTGGGTGACGCCGCGATCGCGGGCGCCCGGCTCGCCGGCGCGACGACGATCATCGCCGTCGACCGTGACGAGCGGAAGCTCGCCTGGGCGCGCGACCTCGGCGCGACGCACGCGGTCAACGCCGCGGAGACCGACGCGGTAGCTGCCGTGCAGGAGCTCACCGGCGGGTTCGGGGCCGACGTCGTGATCGACGCGGTCGGGCGCCCCGAGACGTGGCAGCAGGCGTTCTACGCCCGCGACCTGGCCGGCACGCTGGTGCTCGTCGGCGTCCCGACCCCGGACATGCGGCTCGAGATGCCGCTGCTGGACTTCTTCTCCCGCGGCGGCTCGCTGAAGTCGTCCTGGTACGGCGACTGCCTGCCGGAACGGGACTTCCCGATGCTGATCGACCTGCACCGCCAGGGCCGGCTCCCGCTGGACCGGTTCGTCACCGAGCGGATTTCGCTCGACGACGTCGAAAAGGCCTTCCACACGATGCACGTCGGCGAGGTGCTGCGTTCGGTGGTCGTCCTGTGAGCGGCGCGCTGCGGATCGACCGCGTCGTGACGTCGGGGGTCTTCGCGCTCGACGGCGGCACGTGGGACGTCGACAACAACGTCTGGCTCGTCGGCGACGACGACGAGGTGGTGGTCGTCGACGCCGCGCATGACGAGAAGGCGATCACCGAAGCGGTCGGCGACCGCAACGTCGTCGCCGTCGTGTGCACCCACGGGCACAACGACCACGTCACCGTCGCCCCGCAGCTGGGGGAGCACCTCCACGCGCCGGTCCTGCTGCACCCCGGGGACAAACAGCTGTGGGAGATGACCCACGCCGGGCAGCGGTTCTGGCGCGCCGAGGACGGCGAGCGGATCGCGCTCGCGGGCACCGCGCTGCAGGTCATCCACACGCCGGGGCACTCGCCCGGTTCGATCTGCCTGCACCTGCCCGAGGCCGGCGCCCTGTTCACCGGCGACACGCTGTTCGCCGGCGGGCCCGGCGCGACCGGCCGCTCGTTCTCCGACTTCCCGACGATCATCTCGTCGATCCGCGACCGGATCTTCGCGCTGCCCGAGAACACGCGCGTCCACACCGGCCACGGCGACGGCACCACGATCGGGACCGAAGCACCGCACCTGGCCGACTGGATCGCCCGCGGGCACTGACCCAGGTGCCGGAGTGCCCGGCGGGATGCTGCCGGAGGTGTTCGGTCCGTGGCCGCCGGCACGGACCTGGCACCGGCGGCTGGCCGGCAACGGCACCTGGGTCACTCTGCTGCGGCGACTGTTGACCGCAGCGGACGCGGCTGGCCTGGTCGTTGGGGCGGTGTCGGTCGACTCGATGACGCGCGGGTGCATCAGCGCGCCTCCGACATCACGTGTGTCACAGGGGCCGGGTCGAACCAAGCGGATCCGCTGACCGAACCGCCTTCGCACGCGATCGGCCGTTCCCGCGGTGGTCGGAGCACGAAGGTCCACCACCTCGCCGACGGGCACGGCCGGTCGCTGGTCGCGCTGGTCGGTTCGGGGCGGGCCGGAGACGCGCCGATGTTTCCGCACCTGATGCGGCAGCCGCGCGTCGCTCGTACCGGAGGTGGCCGGGCCCGCACCCGACCTGACCGCCTCCGGGCGACAAGGCTTACTCCTCACGAGAGATCCGCGGGCACCTGCGCGCCCGCGGCATCTTCGCGAGGATCCCCGAACCTTCCGATCAGGCCGGGAAGCGAAAGCGCCGGGGCTCAGGCGGCGGCCGCCCGCCGGGGTTCGATCCCCTCGAGTGCCGAGGTCGCAACGTCGCCGGACGACGGTTGAACCTGCTCGAACAATGGCGAGGCCTGGCCAGCCGACACGACAACTCGCCGTTCTCTTCCGCAGCGCGGTAGTCCTCCATGCCGCGATCACCCGGACCAAGGCAGGTCAGGCACTGATCTAGTCGCCGCAGTTGCCCTTGGTCGGGATCGGCTTGCTCGGGTCGAACTGGCCCGGGTCCTCGGTCAGGGAGGGAGCCCCGAAGTCCGGTTCGCTGAAGGCGGGCGCGAGCCGGTCGGTTTTCGAGGCGGTGCAAGCGATGCTGGTGAAGTACGAGTTGAGCCGGTCCAGCCACAGGCCGCGGCTCTTCGGGTCCCAGTGGGATCCGCTGCGCACGACGTAGTCGGCGTCGACGCGGACGAACGGCTCCAGGTCGGCGGGGCCGTAGATCACGCGGGTGCCGGGGTCGAAGGCGTAGGCCACGACGTAGGCGACGTGGACGACCAGTTCACCGGTCTTGCCCGCCCGTGTGGTCATCGTCCCGGTCATCCTCGGCTGGACGGGCAAGAGGTGGTAGCCGTCGGCCAGGAAAGTCACGTAGCTGTCGGCGTGGGCTTGGAGGTCCGCTCGGGCGTCGGGGGCGAACAGGGCGGTGTAGCCGGCTGATTTGTGGCCCTCCAGGGTGTCCTGGTCGAACTGGGCGAGGGTGATCGCCCGCTTGACCTCGTCCTCGGCCTGACCGACCTGCTGCGCGGAGAACGAGCCGGCCGGCTTCGCGGGCGGGATGCTCAGGCCCGCGATGCCCTCGGCCCAGTTCTGGGCCGGGGTGCCGTCGAACGGCCGGGTCAGGTCGACGTGCGCGGCGAGCGGCAGGTCGGTCGGCGCGGTCGCCGTGGTCGTGACCACCGAGGAAGTCGACCCGGCCGCGGCTGCCGCGGGGGCACCGGAGTACTGCTCGGACGTGGCCCGTCCCCAGGTGTAGAACGCGAAGCCCGCCGCGGCCAGGCCGACGAGCACCGCGGCGGAGATCGTCACCCGCTTCCGAAGGTGCGCACGGCGTCTGCTGCGGCGCAGGCCGATCCACGCTTCCTTCTCGGCGTGCCGCTGCCAGTCCGGATCCATCAGGTCCGGGTGGTTCTCGATGCCGTGCTCGTCCACAGTCTGCCGCCCCATCTCGTTGATCTCGCACCGGAGATCGGCGATCGGGGCCGGCCGTTACGCCGGAACGATCTCCGCAACCGTTTCGGAACCTGGGGTTCCGGCCGCAATCCGGCGAAAGGGGCGAAGGCCGCCTTTCGCGGTGCCGCGCGAAGTGGCGGGGTTCACCTCCGGATCCGTCGCCCGCCACTCACCAAACCGTGCTGGTCCGAATGGCCGAACCAATACTTTACGCCGGAGTAGTAATTGTTGACCGGCGCCTCGCATTGCCGCAGTTCACCCCATTTCTCGATGGTTTAAAACGGTGACTGCCGCGAGTCGGTGATCAATTTTCGAGGTATGGACCACTGCTGTGAAACCTTGTATTGATGACAGAGGGTGACTGGTCCGAACGTGTGATGCTCGTAATGATCTCGCGTGGCATGTATGCCGTGTGTGGCCACAACGGTAGTGTTCCGCCGCGAGAGCAACCCGAATGGGCGGTGATCAAGTCTGCCGGCCGGGTTCCCTACCCATGAGTTAACTCGGAGTTACCGCTGGAACGTGATCGTCGGGCTGCCTCCGAATTTGCCGTGCGTGGATCTCGCCCACCCGCTGAGCGGGGATACTTCGGGTCTTCGGGAAATCCCACCAGGTCCGTTCATCCCTTTTTGATGCAGGAAGAAAAAATAGTGGATTTCGACGCGCTGGCCGCAGAACTGCGGAAACTCCGGGAAACCGTCGCCGGGGTCACCGACTCAGTGCTCGCCGCGGTCGACGGGATACCGATCATCGCCGACGCGGCCGAAGGTCTCGACCCCTTGAAGCTCTCCGCGCTCGCCGCCGCCGACCTCGGGATCGCCCGCCAGGCGTCGGAGGTGTGCGGCCAGGGCACGTTGAAGCAGACCGTCGTCTTCAGCAGCGAGGGCTACATGGCCGTCTACGCCATCGGCCGGGTGGCGGTGCTGGTCGTGTTGGGAGACAAGGGACTCAACGTCGGGCGGCTGCTGTTCGAGTCGCGGCCGGTCATCGAGCGGATCGGCGCCATCCTGGCCGCCTAGCCGAGCACGGCACCGCAGTCCACCACCAGTTTCACAGGAGGAGTTCGCGTCATGATGAACATCGACACCGCGTTGAAGGAAGCCATGTCCATCGCCGGCGCCATCGGCGTCGCGCTGGTCGACTACGACAGCGGGATGTCGCTCGGCACCAGCGGCGGCGGTGACTGGCTGGACCTGGAGGTCGCCGCGGCCGGCAACACCGAGGTCGTGCGGTCCAAGCTGCGGGTGATGTCCTCGCTGGCGCTGAACGACAGCATCGAGGACATCCTGATCACGCTGCACCGCCAGTACCACCTGATCCGCCTGCTGAACTCGGTGGGCTCGAGGAACTCGCTGTTCCTGTACCTGGTGCTGGACCGCGAGCGGGCGAACCTGGCCCTGGCGCGGCACTACCTCAAGCGCATCGAGGCGGACCTGCAGGTGTAGCCCGACCCCCAGGGAGGAGGCGGTGATGACCGGAGGCGGTTCCAGCGCCGCGCTCGGCATCGGCTCGGCGTTCATGACCGACCTCGGGTCCCTGTTCCCGGCGAGGATGAACCTCGCCGGTGACGAGCTGGAGTTCACGTTCGTGCTCGCCGGCGACGGTTCGGAGTGGGCGCGGCTGCGGTCCGTCGCCGGCCTGGCCGGCAAGGTGCCCCGCTTCTTCGCCGACGCGGGTGGCCGGCGGTTGCGCATCGAGCTGACGGGGACGTCGGTCGGTGCCTTGATCGTGCAGCCGGCGGACCTGACGCCCGCTGCGGTGAACGCCCCGTACCTCGGCCGGTGGCAGGACCGGATGACGACCACGGTGCAGCTCGCCGTGGACGAGATCGCGCGCATGCTGGCGCGGTGCCGGCACCGCGCCGGGGGCGCCGAACCGCTGATCGACCTGGAGCTGGCCTACGAGCCGGACCGCGATTACCGGGACCGCGTCGCCGAAGCCCACGAGCAGTTCCGGAGCTTCATCGCCCCGGTCCGGCCCGTGCTGCAGCTGCGTTTGCGGTCCGTGACGGCGGCCCAGCGCAAGGCGTTCCTCGACGAACTGCCCGACGCGGCCGCGGCGCGCAGCTGGTTCCGCCGCCGGCGCACCACCAGCATCATGGGGCTCGAGGTGGAGCTGCTGTCCTGAGCCGGCCCGCGCGATCACTCGTTCGCGGGCCGGCTTCGCAGGTTTTCGCTGGGGTCAAGGGTGTTCTCGCGCGATGCGTCCCGTTCGGTATTCCATCAACGTCACCCTCGACGGTTGCTGCGACCACCGGGTGATCCCCGCGGAGCGGCCCGACTGGATCGAACCTTTCGCCCGCACGATCGAGGGCGCGAAGAAGTACTTCTTCTCGTCTACTCTGGACCGGGTCGACTGGAACGCCGATCTCCTGCGCGGAGGCCTGGCGACGGCCGTCCGGCAGCTCAAACAGGAGACTTCCCGTCAGGCGCGGTGGCGATGCGGTATGAGCCGCGAAGGTAACGTTCGCCATCGAGGTACTCACTGCCCTTCCGTCGTCCACCAAGGTCGCGCCGGCACGAGCGCGGTCATCGAGCCGAGGTTCCGGATGTGCAATGCCAAGCCGATCGCCTGGCGAACCGCCGCCCACGCGTTCGAGCGGATCCTGCGGGAGCACGGTGCCCAGCCCGATGCGGTGACCGACGTCGAGGTCGCCTGGGACGCGTTCGCCGAGTTCCTCCAGACCGGGCTCGCCGGGGTCGCACCGGCCGGCGAGGACGGCGATGGCTTCATCGTCCAATGGGGCCGCCGTTCCTGGGCCGGCAACCGCCTCCACTTGGCTCTGACCAGACAACTCGCTGTGCTCGAAGACGGTGACGCCGAGGGGTCCGACTGGCAAACGGAACTCTGGCACGTCGAGTTGCAGCTCGCCTTCGACGATGAACCGGCCCTGATCGCCCTCGAGCCGGCCCTGGCTGCCGTCGACACCGGGTTCCGGTTCGACCCGATCGGCCCACCGCGAGCCGCGGCGTTGGCCGAGGGGCGTACCCAGGCGCTGCGGCAAGCGCTCGTCCGTGCTTTGTGGACCGCGACTCCGGTGAGCAGTGCACTGACCTTTGCGCGCGCGTGGTGAGGTGCTCGCCTTCCGAACGGTCGCGGAGCCGTTGCCTGGTCAGGTGAATCGTCGGATTCGCCTGCGAAAGACCGGGTTCGCGGCCCGGAAACGGTGCGCCGCCGGCCGGTCACTGCTGGAGTGGCCGGCCGGCGGAGCGATCAGGTACGCGACCGGTTCGAGGCGCTGGTGAAGCTCCGCAGCCGCAGGCTGTTGGCGACGACGAAGGCGGAGCTGAGGGCCATGGCGGCGCCCGCGAGCATCGGGTTGAGCAAGCCCGCCGCGGCGAGGGGGAGGGCGGCCAGGTTGTAGGCGAACGCCCAGAACAGGTTGCCCTTGATCGTGCGCAGCGTGCGGCGGGACAGGCGGATCGCGTCGGCGGCGGCGCGGAGGTCGCCGCGGACGAGGGTGAGGTCGGCGGCCTCGATGGCGGCGTCGGTGCCGGTGCCCATGGCCAGGCCGAGATCCGCCTGCGCCAGTGCGGGTGCGTCGTTGACGCCGTCGCCGACCATGGCGACGACCTTGCCTTCGTCCTGCAGCCGCTTGATCACGTCCAGCTTGTCGGCCGGCAGGACTTCGGCGATCACCTCGTCGATGCCGACCTCGTCGGCGACCGCGCGGGCGACGGCCGTGTTGTCGCCGGTGAGCAGCACGGGGGTCAGGCCGAGCCGCCGCAGCCGGCGGATCGCCTCGGCCGAGGTCGCCTTGACGGTGTCCGCGACCACCAGCACACCGCGGGCCGAGCCGTCCCACGCCACGGCGACCGCGGTCTGGCCCCGCTGTTCGGCCGCGGCCTTGACCGCCGCGAGTTCGCCGGGCAGCGGCTGGCTCCAGTCTTCGAGCAGCGCCGTGCGGCCCACCAGGACCGCACGGCCCTCGACGACACCCTGCACCCCGAGCCCTTCGACGTTCCCGAAATCCTCGACCGGCGGCAATGCCCCGGCCCGCTCGCGCGCGCCCCGGGCGATCGCGGTGGCGATGGGGTGCTCGGACGCGTGCTCGAGCGCGCCGGCCAGCCGGAGCAGTTCGGCCTCGTCGACTCCGGCGGCGGGGTGCACGCCGGTGAGTGTCATCCGGCCCTCGGTGACCGTGCCGGTCTTGTCGAGCACCACGGTGTCGGCGCGGCGGGTCGACTCCAGCACCTCCGGGCCCTTGATCAGCACACCCAGCTGCGCCCCGCGGCCCGTGCCGACGAGCAACGCCGTCGGCGTGGCCAGGCCCAGCGCGCACGGGCACGCGATGATCAGGACCGCGACCGCGGCGGTGAACGCGGCCGCCGGGCCGGCGCCGCTGCCGAGCCAGAAGCCGAGCGTGGCCACCGCCAGGCCGATCACGATCGGCACGAACACCCCGGACACCCGGTCGGCCAGCCGCTGCACGCCGGCCTTGCCGCTCTGCGCGTCCTCGACGAGCTTGGCCATCTGCGCCAGCTGGGTGTCGCCCCCGACGCGGGTGGCGCGCACGACCAGGCGGCCGCCGACGTTGACGGTCGCGCCGGTGACGGCGTCGCCGGCACCGACCTCGACGGGGACCGATTCGCCGGTCAGCATCGACGCGTCGACGGCGGAGCTGCCCTCCTCGACGACGCCGTCGGTGGCGATCTTCTCGCCGGGCCGGACCACGAACCGGTCTCCCGCCGCCAGCTCGGCCGTCGGGATGCGGACCTCGGCGCCGCCCCGCAGCACGGCGACTTCCTTGGCGCCGAGCTCCAGCAGCGCCCGCAGCGCCGAGCCCGCACGGCGCTTGGCCCGGGCCTCGAAGTAGCGGCCGGCGAGGATGAACGTGGTGACGCCCGCGGCGACCTCCAGGTAGAGGTCGGCGGCAGCGTCGGACGGGGCGATCGTGAACTCGAAGGGGTGCACCATGCCGGGCGTGCCCGCGGTGCCGAACAGCAGCGCCCACAGCGACCACCCGAAGGCCGCCACCACACCCAGCGACACCAGGGTGTCCATCGTGGCGGCGCCGTGGCGGAGGTTCGTCCACGCCGCCCGGTGGAACGGCCACGCACCCCACGTGACGACCGGAGCGGCCAGCGTGAGCGAGATCCACTGCCAGTACGTGAACTGCAGTGCCGGGACCATGGCCAGCACGATCACCGGGACGGCCAGCGCCACACCGGTGATCAGGCGCTGCCGCAGCACCCGGGTGGGGTCCGCTTCGGCTGGTTCGTCGGCGGCGGACTGCTCCGGGTGCGGCAGGGCGGCGGTGTAGCCCGCGGCCTCGACCGTCGCCACCAGTTCGGCCGGGTCGACGCCGTCCGGCGCCGTCACGCGGGCCTTCTCGGTGGCGTAGTTGACGGATGCGGTGACCCCGTCGAGCTTGTTCAGCTTGCGCTCGATGCGGTTGGCGCAGGACGCGCAGGTCATCCCACCGATCGCGAGTTCGATGTCGGTCACCGGGCCGGTTCCGGCCGTGGTGGTGCTCATGTCGTCTCCTTTCGCGGTCAGTGGCCGTGGTCGTCGCGGTGGCCGCCGCCCGGCGCGGGCGTGCCGGCCGTCGTGAGCGTGAACTCGGCGGTCCGCACGACGCCGTGGTGGCGGAAGTCGAGGAACAGCCGGTAGGTCCCCGCGCTGGGCACCGCGGTGGCGAACTTCACCTGCGGGCCGGCGGGTGTCTTCCCGTCGCCGGGTTCACCCTCGGGGTGGACGTGCAGGTAGGCGAGGTCGCCTTCGCGCAGCGCGACCAGGTGCCCGTACGCGCCGAGGTAGGGCTGCAGGTCCGTGACCGGTTCGCCGTCGTGGCTGATGGTCAGGGTGAGCGGCGACGTCGTGCCCGCGGCCAGCTCGCCGGTGAGCTCGACCCGGTACCCGTCGACCAGGGCCGTGTGGCTGGGCGCGAAGGTCTCGGGCCGGTAGTCGCCGGCGGCCGAGAGATCGGTACCCAGGGTCATCGGCTTGCCACCGGTCGGCGCGAAGTCGGCGAACGCGCGGTAGGAACCGGCCGCGGGCAGCGTGAGCGGCACGCTCCACGTGCCGTCCGGCGCCATCTCCGGGTGGACGTGCTGGAAACCGGCCGTGTCGCGGCGGACCACGATCAAGTGCAGCCGCTTCTCGTGCTCGACGTCGAACGCGGTCACCGGTTTGCCGTCGGGTCCGGTGATGGTGAACGAGAACCGGCCCGGTTCCGGCGTCGGATCGGGGGCGGAGAACGTGTAGCCGTCGCGGCTCGAGGCGAGCCCGCCCGGCAGGTCGTTCGCCGTGGCCATGCCCGCGTGCTCCTGCGGGGCGGCCTCGGTCATCCCGGCGTGCTCGTCGTTCTCGCTGGTCGCCACCGGAACCGGCCCGGCCGCGTTCCCCACGGCGAAACCGCCGGCGGCGAGCAGGACGAGCACTCCGCCGAACACCGCGAGCCGTGCTGTCGTGAGCATCGCTCCTCCTTCGTTGGTTTTCCCGGCCTAGCCGGCGAGCTGGTAACCGGCTTCCTCGACGGCGGCGCGGACCTGCGCCGCCGCGAGCGGCCCGGCGCTGGTGACGGTCACGGCGCCGGTGGGCAGGTCGACCACGACACCGGTAACGCCCTCGATCGCGCCGACCTCCTCGCTGACCGAGGTGACGCAGTGCGAGCAGGTCATCCCGCTGACGGTGTAGGTGGTGGCAGTCATGACGGTTCTCCCTCCTTGGTACCCCCGGGGGGTACTAATACAGATACACCCTAGGGGGGTATCTGAACAAGAGGGATCGCCAACGGGCGTGTTCACACCGCACGGCGGGGGGTCTGCACTGATGTCGACGCGGCGCTTGCGGCCGGCGCGGGCGCGCTCCGGTGGCGCGAAGAGGTCCTCAAGCCGACGCCCGTGGTCCCGCCCGCGATGACGGGTCGGGACCACGGGCGTCGGCGAGGTGGCGCGGGAGCGGGAAGTTCTCGTCGCCGGCCTGGTGACACCGGTGGTCTTCACCAGGCCGACGACGACGGAGGCCCGGTTCGCGGCGGGCCGTTGCCTGCTTCGGGTCAGCGCTCCTGCGGGTGCGTGGCGAGCGCCTCGACCCGCACGTCCATCCACTTCCACATCGGCAGTGAGGTCAGCGCGTCGTGCAGGGCGGCCGGATCTTCGGCCTCGTACAGCCCGACGGTCGCGTTGCGGCCCGGGACGCGCCAGAGCCGCTTGAGCGTTCCGGCGGCGCGCAGCTGCTGCGCGCGCTCACGTTCGGCCGCACGCAGCTGTTCACGGGTCTCGTCGGGAGTGTCGGGCGGCAGCAGGTTCTCGGTGCGGACCAGGAATTCCATCGTTCCTCCGCTCGGCTACGACGGGGCGATCGTGAGCAGGACGTCCGCGAGCTCGCCGGGCGCGGTCACCATCGCTTCGTGCCCGGTGGCGATTTCGTGCACCTTCCAGCCGAGGTCCGCGGCCCGTTGCGCGTGGGGCCGGAACACCCGCAGCCAGTCGGTGCACTCGACGAACTGCGCGGGCACGCCGTCGCCCGCACCGGTCAGCCGCAACGGTTCGGTGTAGGTGAGCCACGGGTGCGGCGTCAGGCGCGGGCCGAGCCACGCCAGGTCGGCCTCGTCCGTCACCCCGAGCACCGTCAGCGAGCGCACCGGGATCAGCCAGCCGAACCCGGGCCCGGCCACCGATTCGCGGTAGTGCCCGGCCACCTGCTCCGGCAGCAGGTCGATCGCGGCCTCGCCGTCGCGCCCGGCGAACGCGTCGAGGTACACGCGGGTGGCGACGCGGTCCGGGACCCGGTCGGCGACGCCCGTGACGACCTGCCCGGCGTAGCTGTGCCCGACCAGCACGACGTCGCGCAGGTCGTGCGCTTCGAGCAGGGCCACGACGTCCTGGACGTGCGTGCCGAGCCCGATGGCGGGGGAGAGCAGGTGCGCGCGGTCGCTGAGCCCGGTCAGCGTCGGCGCGAAGACCTCGTGGCCCGCGGCGCGCAGCGCGGGGACCACCCGCTGCCAGGCCCAGCCGCCGTGCCACGCTCCGTGCAGCAGGACGAACGCGGTCATGCCGGCGCGCCTCCGTTCTCGAACAGCGCCAGCGCGGCCGCGGTGTTGGACGCCGGCACGTGGTACGTGTCGTGGATCCGCGTGATGCGCTCGCTCATCGCGCCGCGCATCACCAGCCACATGATCAGCTCGACGCCCTCCGTGCCGGCCTGCGCGATGTACTCCTCGCGCGTGAGCTTCGCGAGCGCGCCGGGATCGTCCTCGATCTTCCGCAGGAACATGCGGTCGAACGGGGTGTTGATCAGCCCCGCGCGGGCGCCGGCCAGCTGGTGCGACATGCCGCCGGTGCCGAACACCGCGACGTCGAGCTCCCGCGGGAACGACTCGATCGCCCGGCCGATCGCCTGGCCCAGGGCGTAGCAGCGCGCGGCCGTGGGCTGCGGGTGCTGGATCACGTTGACGAGCACCGGCACCACCGCGCACGGCCACTGCTCGCCCGGGTCCGGGCAGTACACCGACAGCGGCACGGTGAGGCCGTGGTCGACGTCGAGGCGGTGGAAGGTCGCGATGTCGAAGGAGTCGTCGATGAGCCGCCGGACCAGGTGCTCGCTCAGCTCCGGCGCGCCGGTGACCGGCGGCACGGGCCGGCGTCCCCAGCCCTCGTCGGCCACCTCGTAGGACTCGGCGGTGCCGATCGCGAAGGTCGGGACCAGGTCGAGGTCGAGGGCGTTGGCGTGGTCGTTGTACACGATCACCGCGACGTCCGGCCGGTGCGCGGCCATCCACTCCCGGGCCGGGGCGTACCCGTCGAACAGCGGTTTCCAGTACGGCTCGGCGGTTTTTCCGGTGTCCATCGCCGCCCCGATCGACGGCACGTGCGACGTCGCGAGACCCCAGGTGACCCTAGCCAAGGTTCCGCCCTCCCGAGCGCATCGCCTCGGCGAACTCCTCGGCCGTCATGCCGGTGAACACCCCTCCGAGGTACTGCATGGACTTCCCGTCCAGCATGGCCAGCTTGTAGGTGTAGAACACGGACCCGCCGAGTTCGAGCATCCCGGTCCAGTCCCGCTCGAGGATCGCCTTCTTCTGCTCCGGCGACAGCCCGAACTCGTCGCAGTACGCGGCCTCGTCCGCGGAGAACCGCCGGCGGTTGCGTTCGTCCTTGAGCGACAGGCACATCTTGTTCAGCGCGTACCCCCGCCGGCTCGCGCCGAGGTCGAGCAGGTAGTCGTCGCGGGCTTTCGTCATCGTTGCTCCTTCCCGGTGCGGGCTAGAACACCACCGTCGTGGCGCCGTCGGCCACGACGCGGTCGTCACAGTGCCAGGCGACCGCCCGCGAGAGCACGAGCCGCTCGACGTCCGCCCCCTTGCGCTGCAGGTCGGCCACGGAGTCGCGGTGCGACACGCGGATCACGTCCTGTTCGATGATCGGCCCCTCGTCGAGGTCTTCGGTGACGTAGTGCGCGGTCGCGCCGACGAGCTTCACCCCGCGCTCCTTCGCGCGCTGGTACGGACCGGCACCGACGAACGCCGGCAGGAACGAGTGGTGGATGTTGATCACCGGCACGCCGACCTCGGCGAGGAAGTCGCCGGACAGGATCTGCATGTACCTCGCCAGCACCACGAGATCCACATTGCCCTTCAAGAGGTTCAGCTGCTCCTTCTCCGCGGCCGCCTTGTCCCCCTTGGCCACCGGCACGTGGAAGAACGGGATGTCGAAGCGGCGTACGTCGTCGCCGAGGCCGGGGTGGTTCGACACGACCATCGGCACCGTCATGTGCACCTCGTCGCGGCGCTGGCGCCACAGCAGGTCGAGCAGGCAGTGATCGGCGTGGGAGACGAGGATCGCGACCCGCTTGCGCCGGCGCGCCTCGACCAGCCGGAACTCCAGCCCCAGCTGCTCGCCCAGCCGCGTTTCGAGAACAGCGTTCAGTGCGGCCGTCCGCGCGGGCAGGTCCGCGAGGTGGAAGACCGTGCGCTGGAAGAACCGGCCGCCGGACGGATCACTGGTCGACTGGTCGAGCGAGACGATGTTGGCGCCCTGCTCGGTCAGCACGCCGGACACGGTCGCCACGATCCCCGGCCGGTCGGCGCCTTGCACGATCAGGCGCCCGTAGTCCTCGTCGTGGCCGGGCCCGCTCACGCGCGGACGTCCTTCGCGTCGAGCCGCGCGAGCAGCTCCCGGCGCCACGCCTCGGTCTTCGCGAGTTCGTTGAACGTGAACACGTGCAGCCCGCCGATGATGCCACCGCGGGGCGCCTCGGCGGCGAGTCGCAAGGCGAGCTTCGTCGGCTCGTAGCCGTGCGGCAGCAGCAGCCGCCACACCAGGTTCTGCTGCTTGCGCAGGAACCGCGCCGACTGGCCCAGCCCGATGCCGGCGGAGATCCGCACGAGCTTCTGGCGGTTCACCGGACCCGGCAGTCCGATGTGGACGGGCAGGTCGATCCCGGACGCGGCGATCCCCGCCGACCACGCGCCGGTGACGGCCGCGTCGAAGCAGATCTGGGTGATGATGCGGGTCGCGAGCGGAGCTTTCGCCCGCAACGCCTCGTCGAGCGCGGCGGCGGAGATGGTGGCGTGCCCCTCGGGGTAACCGCCGATGCCGACCTCGGTGAACGGGTGGCCGACGTCCGCCATCGTTCGCAGCAGGGCGTACGCGTCGGCGAACTCGCCCGCCGGCTTCGGCGCGTCACCCCCGATGACGAACACCGACCGCACCCCGGCCTCGCTCAAGCGGGCCACGACCCCGGCGACGTGGCCGCGATCGGTGAACTGCCGGGCGGGCAGGTGCGGAGCAACCTGGTAGCCGTGGCGCAGCAGGCGTTCGGTCAGGTCCAGGGTCGGCTCGAGGCCCTTCGCCTCGGTGACGGTGACCGTCAGCGGCACGGTCGTGGGCACGTGCTCGAGCACGGCTTGTTCGGTGCCGCGGAACGGCATCACCTCGTAGCTCATGGTCCGGACCAGCTCGGCCGGACTCGGCCGCCGGCGCTGCGAGCCGGCGACCTCCTGCTGGGTGGTCATGCGCTGCCCTCATCTCCTCGTACCCGGACGGTGGCGGTCGCGCTCGGCGGCACCGGCCGGTCACCAGTAGAACGGACCGCCGGGCGTTTTTCGTCCGGCATCGAGGCCGATCTCACCGCGACAAATGACGGGCTCCGCGAGCGGGAACGGCCGTCCGAGACGAATGACGTAGGCGAGACCGGTCCGCAGGACCTCACGTTCCCGTCCGGACGCGCCTAGCGTCGCCATCGACGGCCCGGGACCGGCGCACGGCCCGGGGCCCTCCGGCGGCGTGCGACCGCCGCCGGACCGCAGACGCTGTCGCACGAGAACGGACCGCACATGAGCGCGAAAAGCTTGCAGGACGTGGTCGATCAGGCGGGGAACACGGTGGAGCTGCTGCGCAACTCCCAGCTCGGCGCCTACATCTACCCGGTCGTGCCCGCCGAGTTCACCAACTTCCGGCGTGAGGTGATCGCCTGGCGGTCCACGGCCGTGCTGTTCGACCAGACCCACCACATGGTCAACCTCTTCCTCTCCGGCCCCGGTGCGCTGAAGCTGATCTCCGACACCGGCATCAACAGCGTCGCGAAGTTCCCGGTGGACTCGGCCAAGCAGTTCGTGCCCGTCTCGCCCGACGGCGGCGTGATCGGCGACGGCATCCTCTTCCGGCTCGCCGAGGAGGAATTCGTGTTCGTCGGGCGGGCCCCGGTGGCCAACTGGCTCACCTTCCACGCCCGCCAGGGCTACGACGTCGAACTGCGGCTCGACCAGCGCTCGCCCTCGCGGCCGTACGGCAAACCGGTGACCCGGGACCTGTGGCGGTTCCAGATCCAGGGCCCGAACGCCTGGCCGGTGATCGAGAAGGTCCACGGCGGCCCGGTTGAGCAGGTCCGGTTCTTCCGCATGGGTCACCTGAACGTCGACGGTGTCCGGGTCCGGACCCTGCGCCACGGCATGGCCGGGGCGCCCGGGCTGGAGCTGTGGGGCCCGTACGAGACCTACGACCGGGTGCGCGACGCCGTCCTGGAAGCCGGGCGCGAGTTCGGGCTCGAGCCGGCCGGCGCGCGCGCCTACTCGTGCAACACCCTGGAGTCGGGCTGGATCCCGTCGCCGCTGCCCGCGATCTACACCGGCGAAGCGCTGCGCCCGTACCGCGAATGGCTCGCGGCCGAGAGCTACGAGGCGACCAACGCACTGGCGGGCAGCTTCGTGTCCGACCGGATCGAGGACTACTACCTCAACCCCTGGGAACTCGGGTACGGCTCGTTCGTCAAGTTCGACCACGACTTCATCGGCCGCGACGCGCTCGCCGCGGTCGACCCTGCGATCCAGCGGCGGAAGGTCACCCTCGCCTGGAACGCCGAAGACGTCGGCACCCTGCTGACCTCGCCCGTGGATCCCGACGGCCCCGGCTACCAGTTCTTCGACCTGCCCAACGCCAACTACGGCTCGTCGAACTTCGACTCGGTGCTCGACGCCGACGGAACCCCGATCGGGCTTTCGCTGTTCACCGGCTACAGCGCGAACGAGCGCGCCGCGCTCTCGCTCGCCACGATCAACCCCGACGTCCCGCTCGGCGCGGAGGTCCGGGTCGTCTGGGGCGAGCCGGACGGCGGCAGCCGCAAGACCACGGTGCAGCCGCACCGGCAGCTCGCCGTGCGCGCCATCGTCAGCCCCGCCCCGTATTCGGTGATGGCGCGCGAGAGCTACCACCCCGGCTGGCGCTCGGCCGTGACGGTGTGAGGCCGCCGTGCCCGCACCGCGACCCCGCACCCGGACCGCGCCTTCGCCGCGCCGCCCGCGGAGCCTCCGCGTAGTACGGTGTCCGAGGCCGTCGTCCTCCCGGGGACGGCGACCATGACGACGAACAGCGGATCCCCGCCGGGGCCACCGGGTGCCCGAGCCGGCCGAACCACGAGGAGGGTCGCGTGGACGCACGCCACCGGCGCCTTCGTGACCGGCGGTCCCGGGTGGTTCCGCGCCGCTCGTGACCGGCCGGCGGTGATCGGCCGTGACCCGGCGCGGCGACGCGTTCCTCGCGAACATCGACCTGAACCTCCTCGTTATCCTTCGGGAGCTGCTGCGCGAGCAGAACGTGACCCGGGCGGCCCAGCGGGTCGGCGTGACCCAGCCCGCGGCCAGTGCCGCACTGGCCCGGCTGCGCCGGCACTTCGGCGACGAGCTGCTCGAACGCACGCGCTCCGGGTTCGTCCTGTCCCCGCTCGGGGAACGGCTGGCCGTCGAAATAGAACCGGTGTACCTGAGCCTCGAACGGCTCTTTTCGCCCGAACCGGAATTCCACCCTGAAGACTCCGAGCGTGAATTCACCGTCCTGACCAACGATTACGTTCTCGCCGCGTTCGGTGAACCGCTTTCGCGCGCACTCCACGCGGCGGCGCCGCGGGCGCGGTTGAGCGTGAAAGTGGCCAAAGGCGAGCTGCCCGCGGATCTGCCGGAAACCCTCCGTGGAATCGACGTGATCATTTCCGCGCCGAAATCCGAGTTCAAGGTCGACGAAATCCGCGGCCGGGAATTGTTCCGCGACCACTGGTCGTGCGTGGTCGCGGCCGAAAACCCGGTGGGGGACCGGCCGCTGCTGGCCGACCTCGAGCGGATGCCGTGGGTGATCCCCAACCACCCCGACGACGGGTACCCGGCGAGTTCGCCGCTCGCGCCCGTGCTCGCCCAGCTGTCCACGCAACCGCAGGTCGCCGTGCGGGTGGACAGCTACCAGGCGACGCCGTACTTCGTGGCGGGCACGGACCGGGTCGCGGTGATGCAGCACCGGATCGCGCGCCAGTTCGCGGCCCGCGGCGATCTGCGGATCCTGCCGTACCCGG
Source organism: Amycolatopsis sp. NPDC051903 (assembly GCF_044452505.1). NCBI lineage: Bacteria > Bacillati > Actinomycetota > Actinomycetes > Pseudonocardiales > Pseudonocardiaceae > Amycolatopsis > Amycolatopsis sp. NPDC051903. Next base: position 93,501 of record NZ_JBITBT010000032.1, read on the forward strand.
GGGACGCGCCGCCGATCGTCGAGATCCTGTGGTGGCACCGCAAGAACACCGAAGAACCCACGCACACGTGGCTGCGCACCGTGGTCGAAGAGGCCGCGGCCGGCCTGCGTGAGCCCGAACGGCGCATTCACGGCGGTTATGCGCCGGGTGCAGACGATTTATCACCCGACTCCGCTCGGTGAGCCATACTGGCAATCTGCGAAACGCGGTGAAGCACACTGGCCCCAGCGCACAAAGGAGTGTGCCTTGTCGAATTCCACGACGAGCAGACCGACCATCGACGTGCTCCCCCTGATCGAGAACCAGAAAGCAGGGAGGTTCTGGACCGCGCTCTTCTCCGTGTCGTGGCTGGTCGCGTTTCTGGACGGCTTCGACCTGCAAGTCATTTCGTTCGCCGGCAGGTACCTGAAACAGTCCTACCACCTGACCAACACCGAACTCGGCACGCTCGGGACGGTCGGTGTCGTGGGGACGCTCCTGGGCGGGATCGTGATCGGCTACCTGGGTGACCGGGTCGGCCGCAAGCCCGCGATCGTCGTCTCGGTGACGGGGTTCGGGATCTTCATGGTCCTGGTCGCCTTCGCCCAGGACTACCCGCAGCTGGTGCTGCTGCGCCTGGTCACCGGGTTGTTCGTCGGCGGCGCGCTCCCGCCGGTGTGGGCGCTGGTCAGCGAATTCGCGCCGATCCGGCTGCGGTCGACGTCCGTGGTGATCGTGATGGTCGGCTACAGCATCGGCAGCGCGTCGGGCGGCCCGCTCTCGAACCTGCTGATCCCGCGCTTCGGCTGGCAGTCGGTGTTCCTCGCGGGCGGGGCCGCGTCGCTGGTCGTGCTGGTCGCGGTGGTCCTGGTGCTGCCGGAGTCGGTGAAGTTCCTGGCGCAGAAGGGCCTCGCGCCGGACCGGATCGGGCGCATCCTGCGGCGCGTGCGGCCCGGCATCTCGCTGCCGGCCGACGCGAAGTACGTCGCCGGGACGGAGGCGATCGAGCGCAAGCAGTTCACCCCGGTGGCCCTGTTCCGCGGCCGGCTGGCGATGATCACCCTGCTGGTCTGGGCGTCCTACTTCTGCTCGGCGACAGTCGTGTTCTACCTGACGTTCTGGGGCCCGATCCTCAACGAGCAGATCGGTTTCAGCGTCTCGGCGGCCGCCACGCTCGCCGCGGGCACGTCGGCGGCGGGTGCGCTGGGGCAGGTCCTGATCGGCCGCTTCATCGACCACCGCGGAGCCGGAGCGATCGCGTACATGCCGCTGCTGGCGGTGCCGTGCCTGCTCGTGATCGGGTTCGTGCACCTGTCGGCACTGGCCTACGTGGTCGTGCTGCTGCTGTCCAACGTGTTCATCATCGGCGGCCACGGCGGCGTGATCAGCGTTTCGGGCATCTTCTACCGTCCCGCGATCCGCGCCAACGGCGCCGGCTGGGCGACCTCGGTGTCCAAGCTCGGCGCGATGCTCGGCCCGTGGCTGGCGGGGGTGCTGCTGGACCACGGCCTGAACGCCCAGGGCACCTTCTTCGTCTTCGCCGTGTTCCCCCTGGCGATGATGACGCTGCTCATGGTGCTGGGCCGCCTCCAGCGCCGGCTGCCGGCCACCGCGGACGGTTCGCTGCGCCCGGTGACCGCGGCGGCCGGGGGCGCCGGGGCCGCGGCCCGGCGTGAGGAGACCACGACCCCGGGCGTGTCCGGCTAGCACCGGTGGGCGGCGGGGCTTTTCGCGCACGCGGTGTGCGGGAAGCCCCGCCGCCGCGTCCGGGCTCGCGACCGGGGCAAGGAAATCCCGTCGTCAGCCGGGCGGCGGCGCCAGCCCCTCCCGGATCGCGAGCAGCGCCGCCTGCGTGCGCGAGGACAGCTGCAGCTTGCTCAGCACGTTGCTGACGTGCGTGCGAGCCGTGCGCTCGCTGATCACCAGGGAGTCCGCGATCTCCCGGTTGGCGAATCCCCGCGCCACCAGGACCAGGATCTCCCGCTCGCGCGCGGTGAGCGCGGAGAGCCCCACTCGCGGCGCGGCCATCCGCCGCGTCAGCTGCTTGGCCACGGCGGAGCCGAGGTGGACCTCACCCGAGGCGGCGGCGCGCACGGCTGTGGCGACCTCCTCGGGCTCGGCGTCCTTGAGCAGGTAGCCCGCGGCTCCGGCGGCGAGCGCGGTGTGCACCCGTTCGGCTTCCCCGAAGCTGGTCAGGACCACGACCTTCACGTCCGGGTGCTCGGCGGTGATCCGCTGGGTCGCCTCCGCGCCGTCCATCCGCGGCATCCGCAGGTCCATCAGCACCACGTGGGGCAGCGGCCGCCCGAGCGTCCGCCACTCGCGCAGCAGCTCGATGGCCTGCTCCCCGTCGGCCGCTTCACCGACGACCTCGAGCGCGGGTTCGGTTTCGACGAACGCCCGCAGCCCGCGCCGCACCACCGCGTGGTCGTCGACGAGCACGATCCGGATCACCTCGGGGCTCATCCGGCCGCCTCCGCCCGGACCCGGCGCAGCGGCACCGCCGCGCGCACCGTCCAGCCGCCGTGCGGGCCCGGTCCCGCGGCGAAGCGCCCGCCCCAGCGTTCGGTGCGCTCCCGCATGGACACCAGGCCCAGCTGGTCCCGGCTGCCGGGCGGCTCGCCGCCGCCACGCCCGGCACCGTCGTCGCGCACCAGCACGACCAGATCGTCTTCCTCGGCGCGGAGGCCGACCTCGACCGTCGACGCGCCGGCGTGCTTCACGACGTTGTGCACCGCCTCGGAAACGATGCGGTAGAGGTCTTCCTGCACGTCGAGCCCGCCGGTCACCGGCAGGCCGTCGGTCGTGACCACGTCGATCACCAGTCCGGTCCGCGCCCGCACGCTCTCGACGTGCGCGCGCACCGCGGCGACGAGACCGTGCTCGGCGAGGTCGAGCGGGCGCAGCTCGAACACCAGCAGCCGCAGGTCGGCGAGCGCGCTGGCCGACAGCTCGGCGAGCTCCTCGGCGATCGGGCGGACGCGCTCGAGTTCGGCGTCGGGCCGGTCGAGCCGGCCGCGCAGCGCCTTGGCCTGCATGCGCATCGAGAAGAGCTGCTGCACCACCGAATCGTGCAGGTCGCGCGCCAGCCGGCGGCGTTCGTCCGACTGCGCCCGGGTGCGCGTGCGGGCCAGCAGCGACGCGGTGTCGATCGCGACGGCGGCGTGGTCGGCCATCGCCTGCAGGAACGCGAGCGAACCGGGGCCCGGGTCCTCACCGGCGCGGTAGTAGGCGTTGATCACGCCGACGGTGCGGGCGCGGACCACCATGGGCGTCGCGACGAAGCCGTCCCAGTCCGGCCGGTTCATGATCTCGTGCAGCGGCTCCCACCGCGGGTCGGCCATGATCGAAGCCTTGCGGTGTTTCTCCACCACCGGCCGGCCGCCCACGAACGCGTCGAAGAACCGCACCCGCGCCCCCAGCCGGCGGCACGCGCTGAGGCGCTCGACGAAGTCCGCGGCCGGGCCGAACCCGGCCATGCCGAGGATGCGCAGATCGGCGGCCGGGTCGTCGAGCGAGAGGATCTGCACGGCGACGATGTTGGCCGTCATCACCATCTCGCGGGCCACCGCGTCGAGCGTGGCCCGCAGTGAGAACGCCCCGGCGACGCTGGCCGCGGCGCGCGCGATCGCGGTGAGCCGCTCCTGCTGCCGCAGGACGTCCGTGCGGTCGCTGAACCAGACCGCCTGCCCGCCGTCGGACAGCGGGGTGAGCCGGTACTCCAGGTCCCGGAACCGCCCGCCCGGCACCAGCCGGCGCACGGTCCGCGGGGTGCCCGGCGGCACGCCGGGATCGGGCTCGAACGGCGCCGGCCTGCCGATCAGGTCCGCGGCGGCGGACCCGAGCAGGGTCGCGGCCGCGTCGTTGAGCGCGGTGAACCGGCCGTTGGCGTCGAGCACCGCGAGCCCGTCAGCGGACACCGAGACGAGGGCGCTCAGGGCTTCGGGGGTCAGGGCGGGGCCGCCGCTCGCCGAAGGGGCCTCGCGCGGACCCCGGTGCCCCTGCATGACCCCATTATGGGGCGCCGGCGGAGAAATCACGCCGGCGGTTGCGCGACGGGGGCCGCCGCGGGCTCGGCCGCGCTCGCGCGCCGGAAGCGCAGCCCGACCACGCCGACCAGGCTGACCAGCGACAGCGCCGCGACGTACAGCGCGACCGCGGTCGACGAGCCACTCGCCCCGAACAACGCCGTCGCGACGATCGGCGTGACGGCGCCGCCTACCATCCCGCCGAGCTGGTAGGCGATCGAGATCCCGCTGTAGCGCACGCGCACGTCGAAGATCTCGGTGAACAGCCCGCCCTGCGCGCCGGCCATGATGCCCTGCACGAGCGCGGCGACGGCGAAGGAGACGAAGGCCGAAGCCGCGTTGCCGGTGTCCACCAGCAGGAACATCGGGACCGGCCACACCACCGCGGTCACCGCGCCGACCGTGTACACCCGCCGCGCGCCGAACCGGTCGCTCGCGACGGCGGCCAGCACGATCGCGGCGATCCAGACCGCCGTCGAGGCGAGGATCAGCGAGAGCAGGGTGGTCCGGTCGAATCCGACCACGGTCGTCCCGTAGGTCAGCATGTAGACGGTCACCGTGTAGCCGATCGCGGGGGGCGCGATCGACGCGAGGCTCGCCAAGACCAGCGTCACCGGCTGCCGCCGGACGAGCTCGACGAACGGGGCGCGGTTCGTGGCCCGTTCCCGCTTGGCGTCGGTGAACTCCGTCGCGTCGCTCAGCCGGCCGCGCACCAGGAGCCCGCCCACGACCAGGACGACGCTGAGCAGGAACGGGATGCGCCAGCCCCAGGCCAGGAAGTCGTCGTCGGCCAGCCCGGACACGGCGAGGAAGGCGAGGTTGGAGGTGAGCACCCCGACCGGTACGCCGAACTGTGCGAAGCTGCCGTAGACCGCGCGGCGCCGGGGCGTGGCGTGCTCGGTGGCGATGAGGACCGCGCCGCCCCACTCCCCGCCGACCCCGAAGCCCTGCAGCACGCGCAGGAGGACGAGCAGCACCGGGGCCGCGACGCCGATCGCGGCGTAGGTCGGCAGCACGCCGATGAGCGTGGTCGTCCCGCCGGTCAGCAGGAGGGTGAGGACCAGCATCGACCGGCGCCCGATCCGGTCGCCGAAGTGCCCGATCACCGCGCCGCCGAGCGGACGGGCGACGAAACCGACCGCGAACGTCGCGAACGCGGCGAGCGTGCCCGCGGCCGAGGAGAACTTCGGGTAGAACACGGAGCCGAACGCCAGCGCGGCCGCGGTGCCGAAGATGTAGTAGTCGTACCACTCGATGGACGTGCCGACGAGACTCGCGGCGAAGAGGGTCTTCTTCGACGGACGCGTCGGCGCTGACGGTTCGGCCATGGCTCCGTACTCCTCGCGAGCGGTCCGGCACGGGGTGGCGCACCGAGGAAACCAGACAAATCCGCGCCGGGCACGGCCGCGGCGACCCGTCTGGCCTACGTCGTTTGTCGCGGTACCCGCTGACCGGCACCGTCCTTTCAGGACAACAGGCCACCGCCCGGCTACGCCGATCGAGTGCGTATTCACGGCGTTGATGTCGCGTATCCCGACTTTCTGCTTCCACCGCGGGGAAACGGCTGCTTACAGTCCGAAGCGTGAAGATAGTCGTTTCGCGCCTCGACGAGTTCCCGCCGGGCGAACGCCGGATCGTGCGGGCGGGACGCAGGTCGATCGGGGTGTTCCGCGTCGGTGACCGCTTCTACGCGATCAACAACCACTGCCCGCACATGGGCGGGCCGCTGTGCCTCGGCCGCACGAAACCGTGGGTCAGTTCCGCCGGCCCGGGGGAGTACGAGATGGCCGGCGAGGAAGCCCTCGTGGCCTGTCCGTGGCACGGCTGGGAATACGACCTCGAGACCGGCCAGTCCTTCCTCGGCCCCGGCGAGCCGCCCGCGCGCACGTACTCGGTTTCGGTGGCGTCCCACGTCGAAGAGGGCGCCGTGCCCGCGGACGAGGTCGCGCCGCCGCGAACCGCCGTGAAGGGCGGGCGGCGGCCCGGCCCGTACGTGACCGAGACGTATCCGGTCCACGTCGAGGACGCCTACGTGGTGGTCGAGACCAGTCCCCGCCCGGCGCAGGTGCCGGGCCCAGTCGGAGGTGCGTCATGACAAGCACGCTGCCCACCGGTGCGCCGGGTCCGGCGACCGGCCGGGCCGGGGCCACGATCGTCGACACGGACATCCACCCGAGCGCACCGGCCGCGGACCTGAAAGCGCGGCTGAGCGGGGAGCACCGCGAACGCTGGGAGGTGTTCGGCAGCCGGGTGCCGAACCCGCCGGAGTTCTACCCGCGGGTGCGCAACGCCGGCTTCCGGCTCGACGCGTGGCCCGAGGCGGGCGGCATCCCCGGCAGCGACCTGGGGCTGGTGCAGGAGCAGCTGCTCGACGAGTTCGGTATCGACCACGGCGTGCTGATCCCCTTGCAGGGCCACACTTTCGGCGCGGAGGAACCGCGGTACTCCGCGGCGCTGTGCCGCGCGCTCAACGACTGGCTCGCCGACGAATGGCTCACCCCCGAACCGCGGTTGCGCAGCTCGATCGCGATCCCGACCGAAGCGCCGGACCTCGCGGCCGAAGAGATCGCCCGCCGCGCCGACGATCCGCGGTTCGTGCAGGTGCTGCTGCCCACCGGGGGCGAGACCGGGTTCGGCTCCCGCCGCTACTGGCCGATCTACCGCGCCGCGGTGGAGGCGGGCCGCCCGGTCGCGGCGCACACCGGCGGAATCGAGCAGCACCGCGGCGCCGGGTGGCCGTCGTTCTACCTCGAAGAGCACGTCTGGAACGGCAACATGATGGCGGCGCTCGTCACCAACCTGCTGTGCGAGGGCGTGTTCGAGGAGTTCCCGTCGCTGCAGGTGATCTGCGTGGAAGGTGGGATCGTCTGGCTCGCGCCCCTGATGTGGGCGCTCGACGAGGCGTGGCCGCGGCTGCGCGCCGACGTGCCCTCCTTGCGCAAGCCGCCGTCCGAGTACCTGCGCGAGCACCTCTGGTTCACCACACAGCCCATCGAGGAGCCCGAGGACCCGCGGCACCTCGCGACCGCCTTGGAGCACATCGGGATGAGCGACCGGATCATGTTCGCCTCCGACTACCCGCACTGGGACTTCGACTCGCCCCGCCTGGCGCCGCGACTGTTCCCGGCCGACGCGCGGGAAGGGATCATGGGAGCCAACGCCTGCCGGCTCTACGGGCTGCCCGCGCGCGTGTCGGGGGCGCCGCGATGACCGCCGCCGTCACCACCGGGACCGTCGACACCGACGTGCACTGCGCGCCGTCTTCGCTGGCCGAGCTGGAGCCGTACCTCGACGAGTACTGGCGCGAGTACCTCGTGGACGGCGGGCAGTCGCTGTCGCCGTCCCAGGGCGGGGCGTACCCGCCGCGCGCGCCGATCAGTGCCACGTCGGCCGCACGCGCCGCCGGCCTGCTGCCCGCCAACGACGTCGACCAGCTGCGGTCGGCGGTGCTGGACCCGCAGTCGCTGAAGGCCGCCGTGCTGAACTGCACGACTTCGTTCCACTGCAACCGGAATCCCTACTACGAAGCCGCGCTCACCCGCGCGGTCAACGACTGGCTCGTCGAGAAGTGGCTCAGCCGCGACGAGCGGCTGCGCGCGAGCATGGTCGTGCCCACCCTCGACCCGGCGGCCGCGGTCGCCGAGATCGAGCGCCTCGGCAGCCATCCGCAGATCGTGCAGGTGCTGCTCCCGGTGCGCACCGACACGCCGTGGGGCAACATCCGCCACCGCCCGCTGCTGCGCGCCGCCGCCGAACGCGATCTCGTCGTCGGACTGCACGCGTGGGGGAGGCTCGGCCAGGCGCCCACCCCGAGCGGGCTCACCCGTACCTACCTCGAGGACTACCTCGCCAACTCGCAGATCTTGGTGCAGGCCCAGGTGACCAGCCTGATCACCCAGGGCGCGTTCGCCGAGCTGCCTTCGCTGCGCGTGACCCTGCTCGAATGCGGCTTCTCCTGGCTGCCGGCCCTGCTGTGGCGCTTCGACAAGGACTGGAAGGGCGTGTGGCGCGAGGTGCCCTGGCTGAGCGGCAAGCCGTCGGAAGTCGCGCGCCGGCACCTGCGCCTGACGACCGCCCCCGCCCAGCTGCCGCAGGACCCGCTCCAGGTCCGCCAGGCGCTCGACCTCCTCGACGCGGGCACGATGCTGATGCACGCCAGCGACCACCCCCACGACCACGGCCCCGGCGGCGAACGCCTGCTCGCGGCCCTGACCGCCCCCGAGCGCGACCGCGTCCTCGCCACCAACGCCGAGGACTGGTACTCCTTCGGCACCTGATCCCGGATTCGCGTCCCGCACAGTCGAAACGCCCGCGGGCGCACGGTTTTTCCGTGCGCCCGCGGGCGTTTCGACGTGGCAGACCGGCCCGGTGAGGCCCTAGTACTGCAACAACACTTCGTGATGGCCGTGTCGTTGGTAGTGGCTGGCACGTGCTCGGGCTTGGCTGGTTCGTCGCCATTTCGACCAGTGCATCGCATGCTGGATTGTGTGGCGGATCGGTGCG
>NZ_JBITBT010000033.1:0-95025 GCF_044452505.1 Amycolatopsis sp. NPDC051903
TGCCAACGGCGACGCCATGCAAGCCATACCCGGAGCCCCAGGGCCCACCGATCCTACGAATGACCAGTTCAGACCCAACAAAGAAGGTAGGACACCTCCATGGACTTCGAACGTCGCGTCGCCGGGATCGTCGAGCAGACCGAGCTGCTGCGCGCCGCCGCGCGGGGCGCGGATCCGGCCACGCGGATCGCGGCGTGCCCCGACTGGAGCCTCGGGCAGCTGCTGAACCACGTCGGCGCGGGGCACCGGTACGCGGAGGAGATCGTGCGCAGCGGCGCGCCCGAGCCGCCGTCGGACGAGTACCTGCGCAACCCCGGCCACGCGGTGCGGCCCGGTGAATGGCTGACCGCGGGCGCCGCCCACCTGGCGGCGACGCTGCGCACCGCCGGGCCCGGCGCCGTCGTGTGGACCCCCGTGCCCGCCGGGCCACCGTGCGCCGCGTTCTACGCACGGCGCTTCCTGCACGAAACGGCGATGCACCGCGCCGACGTGGCGCTCGCCCTCGGGCAGCCGTTCGAGCTCGACGCCGAAACCGCCGGCGACACGATGGGCGAGTGGCTCGAACTGGGCTCGCTGCCGGTGATGTTCGACTACTTCCCCGAGCGCCGCGCGCTCCAGGGGCCCGGCCACACGATCCACCTCGCCCCGACCGACCACACCGCTTCGTGGACGGTCGACCTCACCGGCGAGCTGCCCGCGTGGCAGCCCGGCCCCGTCGAGCACCCGGCGGTCACCGTCGAGGCGCCGCTGACCGACCTGCTGCTGATCGTCTACGGCCGCACTCCGGCCACCACCGCGAAGGTCACCGGCGACACGGATTTCCTCGGCCGGTGGCTGTCGCTCGTCAGCTTCGGCTGAGGCTCACCGCCGGGGTCAGCCGCACGGCCGAGGCACTTCGGACCCGCGCAGGAGGCGAACGGCCGCCGGGCACGGCACGATCGGCAGATGACCACCCAGCGGCTGGGCCCGCGCATCGCGTTCGTCGCGGAACTCGCGGCGCTCGTCGTGCTCGTGGTCCTCGACGCGGTGGTGTTCGCGCGATCGGGGCCGGCGCAGGGTGCGCTCGCGCTGATCGCCGTGGATTTCGCGCCGGGGCTGGGGCCGGTGGTGGCGGTGCTGGCGGTGCTGCGGCGGCGGTTTCCGCAGCACATCGTGCTGATCGCGGCGGCGGTGTCGGGGCTGTCGCTGCTCGGCACGGCCGTCACGGCGGGCGTCGCCGCGCTCGGGCAGCGGCTGCCGGTGCAGCCGAGCGGGGCCGAGGCGCTGGCGATCGCGCTGGTCGTCGGCGCGTGCTGCCACCGGTTGCAGCGCACACCGGCGGCGGCGCTGTCGATCCTGGGCGGCATCGCGGCCGTGGCGGCGCCGGTGCTCCGCTACGGCATCGGCTCGCCGGCCGCGCTGTTCTCCGCCGCCGCGGCCGTCGCGTGGGGTGCGGCGCTCGCGATCGGCCTGCTGCTGCGCGACGCCGACGCGCGGGCGCGCGCCGAGGCCGTCGAGGTGCGCACGGCGGAGCGGCTGAACCTCGCGCGCGAGCTGCACGACCTCGTGGCGCACCAGATCACCGGCATCGTCGTGCGCGTGCAGGCCGCGCACCGCGTGACCGAGCGCGCAGGCGGCGACACGAGCGCGTTCACCGAGATCGAGCAGGCAGGCGCCGAAGCGCTCGCGTCGATGCGGCGGCTCGTCGGCACCCTGCGCACGGAGGGCGAGAACTTGTTCAGTCCACCGTCCGGGCTCGCTTCGGCCGTCGACCGCGCGGTGCCCGACGACGGCAGCGTCACCCTCGACGTCCCCGACGACCTCACCGGCCTCACCGCGACGCCCGAGGTCGTGACCACCGTGCACCGGCTGATCACCGAGTCCCTCACCAACGTCCGCCGCCACGCGCCGCGCGCCAGCGAAGTGCACGTGCGCGTCCGGCGCGATCAGCACCACCTCGTCGTCGAAGTCGGCAACAACGGCGCCGCCAAACCCGCGCGGCCCGGTGGTTACGGCTTGATCGGCATGACCGAACGCGTCACCGCCGTCGGCGGTACGGTTTCGGCGGGCCCGGAGCCCGGGCACCGGTGGCGGGTCGCCGCCCGCCTGCCGCTCGACCCCGCGTGAAACCCCGCCTGACCCCCCGTTTGACCCGAAGCGACCTGGAGGAACCCCGTGCCCATCCGCGTGCTGATCGCCGACGACCAGGCGATGGTCCGCACGGGCTTCCGGCTCATCCTCGAAGGCGAGCCGGACCTCGAGGTCGTCGGCGAGGCCGCCGACGGTCAGGACGCCGTGCGCCTGGCCCGCGAACTGCGCCCCGACGTCACGCTCATGGACATCCGCATGCCCGGCGTCGACGGCCTGCAGGCCACGAAACTCCTGGCCGGCCCCGACGTCGCCGACCCGCTGCACGTCGTGATGGTCACGACGTTCGGGCTCGACGAGAACGTTCACGCCGCCCTGCGCGCGGGCGCGTGCGGCTTCCTGCTCAAGGACGCCGGCGCGACGCTGCTCATCGAGGCCGTCCACGCGGCCGCACACGGGGAAGCGCTCGTCTCCCCGGCCATCACCACCCGGCTGCTGGCCCACTTCGTCGGCAGCGCGAACAAGGCACAGTCCGAACCGGACAGTCCGCTCACGAACCGCGAGGTCGACGTCGTCAAAGCCGTGGCGCACGGCCAGACCAACGCGGAGATCTGCGAATCACTCGTCCTGTCGCTCTCCACCGTGAAGACCCACCTCGCGGCCGCCCAGCGCAAGCTGCGGGCTCGCAACCGCACCGAGATCGCCATCTGGGCGTGGGAGACCGGGCTCGTCCGCTGACGACACCACGACCGTGCCGGCCACGAGATCGCCGAGGCGCTGCCGCCGCGGCGTGCACAGCATGATCACCACACCCGCGAGGCCCCAGCAGAACCCGTCGACGACCATCAGCAGCGCCCGGATCACGAACGCGCGCAGCGGCGGCTGACCGCCCTCGAGCGTCACCACGCGCAGCTTCAGCCAGCGCATCGCGGGGGTCCGGCCGCCGTGGCGGTGCGGCCACCAGATCGTGATGAACCAGAACGCGAGCGCCCACACCACGAACACCGTGTACGCCTCGATCTTCAGGAACGTCACGAACGCGCCGAAACCCCGCGGGTGCAGGTACTTCGCGACGAGCACCGCCAGTACCGCGATCGGCACGGCCACGAGCAGCGCGTCGAGCAGGTACTGCGCGATCCGCCGGGCCACCAGTCCGGGGCCGGGCCGGGGAGTGGTCATGTCTTCATCATCACCGGTGCGGCCCCGCGGCGCAGTCTGGTCTCGTCCGCACGGCCGAGGCCGCGGCCGAAGTTCGTACCGCAGGCTGATCGCCGCCGTCCGCGCGCGCCCGACACTCGGTGGCGAGCCGACCACGGACGAAAGGACTTGCGGTGCGTACACCCAGAACAGGACTGGTGGCGGTCACGGCGCTGCTCGCGGCGGCGGTGCCGGCGACCGCGTCCGCGGCGGCCGACCCACTGGCGCGCTACACGAGCCAGCAGATCGCGTGGAGCGACTGCGCGTTCAAGACCGCCGACGGCGCGAAACCCGCGCAGTGCGCCGAAATCACCGTGCCACGCGACTGGGCGAACCCGGCCGCGGGCGTCGATCTGAAGGTGTCCATCAGCCGCGTCGCCGCCACGGGGGCGCGGCAGGGCGCGCTGCTGGTGAACCCCGGCGGCCCGGGCGGGCAGGGCACGTCGCTCGCCGGCCAGCTCGCCGGGCTCGAGCCGACGGTCAACGCGCAGTACGACTTCATCGGCATGGACCCGCGCGGCACCGGCCGGGAAGGCAGCTCCGACAAGGGGTTCCAGTGCCAGGTGCCCACAGACCGCCTGCCGGAGGGCACCACGCTCGACGCGCGCGACCGCTCCGCCGCGAGCATCGCCGCACACCAGGCGAAGCCGCGCGCGATCGCCGAAGCGTGCCAGAGCGACGCACTCGCGCCGTACATCACGACGTGGCAGACGACGCACGACATGGACCTCATCCGCACGCTGCTGGGTGAGCAGCAGCTCAACTACCTCGGCTACTCCTACGGGACGTGGCTCGGCGCGAAGTACGCGTCGCTGTTCCCCGGGCACGCGGGCAAGATCGTGCTCGACTCGAGCGTGAACTTCGAAGGCCGGTTGCAGGCCGACTTCGAGGCGTTCCCGGTGATCGACCAGCGGCAGTTCGACGACGTCTACGTGCCGTGGCTCGCGCGCCAGTTCCCGGACCAGCTCGGGAAATCCCCGGCGGCCGTGAAGCAGGAGTACGAGCAGGTGCGCGCGTACTACGCCGCCCACGGCGTGTCGCCCGACGCCTTCGACCAGTTCTTCGTCGGCAACGGCAGCAAGCTGCAGTGGCTGCTCGGCGCGCTCGTCTTCACGCAGGGCGCGGCGGCGCTCGACGGCACGAAACCGGCGCCGCCGGAGGACCTCGCCGCGGACCTCGACGCCGAGTCACGCGCCGCGTTCGGCGTGCCGGCCGCGGACCTGACCACGGCGGAGGTCGCCGCGGCCACGCCCGACTACGCGCCGGTGAGCGGCACCCGTTACGCGGTCGCGTGCGGCGACCAGCCGACGCGGTCGGCGAGCTGGTACCGGCACCTCAGCGACCGCCAGGGCCCCGCCGACCCGCTGTACGGCTGGGCCTACGGGCTCAGCGAAGCGTGCGGCTACTGGTCGGAAGCACCGCAGCACGAGCTGCCGGACCTGCCGGCCTCGGTCGCGAGCCACGTGCTCGTCGTCCAGGGCGAGTTCGACCCGCAGACCGGCTACGAACAGGCCCACGCCGCGGCTCGCGCGGCGGGCGTGCCGCTGATCTCCGTGGCCGACGCCCCGTTCCACGGCCAGTACGCGATCAACGGCAACCCGTGCGTCGACGGGCTCGTGAACACGTTCCTCACCGAGAACTCGCGGCTGGCGTCGACCACGTGCCCCGGGGTGCCGCTGCCGGGCGAGGACGAGGTGCACCCCGTGGCCGGTCCCGTCGGCCACCCGGCCGGCGGCGTCGCGACCGAAGTGCACGACGCGCTGTCACACCTGCGCCAGACCGTGCAGGACCTGATCCACACCCTCAACACCGGGAGGTAATCATGGGACTCCGCTGGTTGCCCCGCACCCGCGCCGCGGCCTGGGCCTACGTCGCGATCGGCTTGGTCATGCTCGGGCTCCTGATCGCCGAGCTGGCCACCGGGTTCGCCGGGGATTCGCTGGTGCAGTACGCGATCCTGGCGTTCATCGTGCTCGGCTTCACCTCGACCGGCGTGGCCAAGCTCGTCCTCACGAAGGACTAGCCCCACCGGATGGGGAGGCTCTTGAGGCCGTTCTGGAAGTTCGACCGCAGCCGCCGCGGTTCGCCCGCGAGGCGGACTTCGCCGAGCTGGTCCAGGACGGCCTCGAAGAGCGCCCGCAGCTGCACGCGCGCGAGGTGCGAGCCGAGGCAGAAGTGCGGGCCGTGGCCGAACGTCAGGTGCTCGCTCGGCGCGCGCGTGACGTCGAAGGCGTCGGGATCGGCGAACACGGTCTCATCGCGGTTGGCCGAGGAGAACCAGACCACGACCTTGTCGCCCGCCTTGATGTCCACATCGGACAGCCGTGTGTCCTCCGTGGCGGTGCGGCGGAAGTGCATGACCGGTGTCCACCAGCGCAGCATCTCCTCGACGGCGCCGGGCAGCAGCGTCCGGTCGTCGAGGAGCTTGCGGTACTGGACCGGGTGCGCGATGAGCGCCGCGAGCCCGCCGGGCAGGCCGTTGCGCAGGGTTTCGTTGCCCGCCACGGAAAACAGCCAGAAGAGGTTCTCGAACTCCGCGATCGACACCCGGCCGCCGTCGTCGTCGACGTGCTGCATGAGGTTGCTCATCACGTCGTCGCCGGGGTGGCTGCGTTTGTACTCGCCGAGCGCGTTCGCGTACGCGTAGAGGTCCGGCATGCCCGCCCGTGTGCGCGGGTCCGGCATCGCGCCGCCGGGCCCCGGTTCCGGCCGCACGGCCAGCGCTTCGCGGGCGAGGTCGGTGACGTCCTCGGGCCGGACCGTCGCGCTCACCGCGTATTCGGCGTCCTGGTAGCCGATCACGCGGTTGCTCCAGTCGAACATCAGCCGCCGGTCCTGCTCGGGCACGCCGAACACCTCGGCGAGCGTGAGCAGCGGCAGGTCGGCGGCCACGTCCTTGGCGAAATCGCACTCGCCGCGGCCGGCGACGGCCGCGACCAGGTCGTGAGCCCACGTCTCGATGCGCTCGGTGAGCCGGCCGACCGCGCGCGGGGTGAACGCCTTCGTGAGCAGGCCGCGCAGGCGCCCGTGCTCGGGCGGGTCCAGGTTGAGCATCATCCGGCGCACGTAGCGCAGGTCTTCCGAAGTCGCGGGGTCGCGGATCTGCGTGCCGCCGAGCTGCGACGAGAACGTGGCCGGGTTGCGCAGCACGTGGCGCACGTCGGCGTGGCGGAGCACGGCCCAGAAGTCGCCGACGCGCGTCACCGGCGTCTCGCGGCGCAGCCGCGCGAGCAGGTCGTACGGCACGCCCTCGACGTAGGTCTCCGCATCGGCGATCACGGCACTCGACACGGTTCCGACCCTAGCCCCGCGAGCCCCGGCTGCGGGAGGATCCGTCCGGTGGAAACCCTGAAGCTGCGCACCGGCGGCCGCGGTGAACCGGCCGTGCTGCTGCTCCACGGCCTCGGCGCGACCGGCGCGGTGTGGCACGGCCTGACCGAAGTGCTGGACCACCGGCTGCTCGTCCCCGACCTGCCCGGACACGGGGGTTCGGCGCCGCTGCCGGGGTATTCCTTCCCCGCGCTGGCGGCCGCGGTAGCCGCCGGTCTGGACGAGTCCGGGCCGGTGGTGGTCGCCGGGCATTCGCTGGGCGGGGTGCTCGCGCTGGAGCTGGCGAGCGGGCGGCACGGGCTCGACGTCGCCGGTGTGCTGGCGTTGGGCGTGAAAGTGGTGTGGAGCGAAGCCGAGCTGGACCGGGCCGCGGCGACGGCCGCCCGGCCGCCGCGGCTGTTCCCGGCGCGCGAGGACGCGGAAGTCGCGTACCTCAAGGTGTCCGGCCTCACCGGGATCGCGCCCGCGGATCCGGCCGGCGTCGTCGAAACGCCCGACGGCTGGCGGCTTTCGCTCGACGCGGCGGCGTTCGGTGTGGGCGCGCCGGACCTGCCGAGCCTGCTCGCACAAGCCCGGTGTCCCGTCGTGCTGGCAGCCGGGGAGAACGACCCGATGTCGCGGCCCGAACAGCTGCAGGCGCTGGCCGCCGACGCCGTGACGTTGCCCGGGCTCGGGCACAACGCGCACGTCGAAGACCCCGCGGCGCTGCTGCCGTTGTTGACGAAGCTCACCGAGCGTGACGGCTGAACGGTCACTTACGATGGCGGCGTGATCAGCGACCCCGTGCACCCCGGCATCGACCAGCTCCTGAAGCTGGAACCGCTCGAACGCAACCTCTTCCGCGGCTTCAGCCACGAGGGCTCACCGCAGCGGGCGTTCGGCGGCCAGGTCGCGGCGCAGGCCCTCACGGCGGCGGGCGCGACCGTGCCCGAGGACCGCGGGGTGCACTCGCTGCACGGCTACTTCATCCGCGGCGGCCGCACGGACCTGCCGATCGTCTACGAGGTCGAGCGCACGCGCGACGGCGGCTCGTTCACCACGCGGCGCGTGGCGGCGATCCAGAACGGGGAGACGATCTTCAGCCTGTCGGCGTCGTTCCAGCGGCCCGCGGAGAGCAGCGAGCACCAGGCGCGGATGCCGGAAGTGCCGCAGCCGGACGACGTCGAGGTGCGCGACGAGGACGAGCTGCCGATCATGCTGTCGGTGATCGAAGCGCGGTTCATCAGCGACCCGGACGCCGGGCTGCCGGACCTCGGCGCGGGACCGCGGCAGCGCATCTGGGTGCGCGCGAAGGGCCGGCTGCCCGACAACCCGCTCGCGCACGTGTGCGCGCTCACCTACATCTCCGACATCCGCCTGGCCGGCACGGCCGCCCTGCCGCACCGCGACGAGCCGGGCAAGCCGCACCTGACGTCGCTGGACCACGCGGTGTGGTTCCACCGCCCGTTCCGCGCCGACGAATGGCTGCTGTTCGACATGGAGAGCCGCAGCTTCTCGAGCGAACGCGGCCTCACCCACGGCGAGTTCTACACCACCGACGGGCGGCTCGTGGCGTCCGTCACGCAGGAAGTCCTGCTGCGGCGCCGGTGAGGTTCTCGTCCACAACGGACACTCCATTGAGGACTTTCGTAAGGCTCAGCGTCTCGAGCACCGCGAGCGCCGTGTTCCCCGCGGCCAGCACGAGGTAGAGCGCGGCCTGCAGCGACAGCGTGAACGGGTGCAGGCCCGACGCACCGGCCAGCAGCACGACGTGACACACCGCGACCAGCACCAGCGACGCGGCCGACAGGGCGGCGAACGCGAGGAGCAGGCCGCGCAGCACGCGCGTGCGGCGCCAGCGCAGGCGGCCCGTTTTGACGAGGTCGGGTGTGCTCACCATCACGAGGCCGCAACCGTAGCCGCAGAAGCCCCCGAGCACGCCGCCGCCGGCGACCAGCGCGGTGGTGGTGTGGTACGACACGGGCACGCGGTAGGCGGCCAGGATCGCGGCGACGCAGACCAGCAGGCCGAGCGGCAGGTGCGGCCACCCGAACCAGGGCAGCTTCCGCTCCATGCGGACGATCGTCGGCAGGTCGACGTCACGGTACGACCCGGAGTCAAGCAGGGGCATGTCGCCTGTTCCTGTTCTTCCGGTTCTTCTTCCGGTCCAGCGGTGGTCCGCGGTACTCCCGGTGATTCGGCGCAGCCTAGGCCAGCGGGCGCCCGCTCGCAAAAACGCCGGTCACGACGGTGGTCCACGGTGGACCGTTTTTTGTCGGTGGGCGCCGATAGGCTTCGCCCATGACTTACGACGAAATCCCCACCCTCGGCCGACACACGGCTGCCGGTGCCGAGGTTGCCGAAGACACCGTCTTCGCCGAGGACCTGACGCAGGGCCAGTGGTTCTGGCACGAGCCCGCCCCGGGCCTGGCGGGCTGGCCCCTGCAGGTCGCCACAGCCGAACTCCTGGACGACGCAGTGCGCATCATCACGACCGACGAGGTGCGTGAGCTGGTGTCGTACTCGCGCACCCGCCGCGTGCGCTTGGCCGCGGCTTCCTGAGTACGGAAACCGCTCGATGGGGGTTCGCCCACCCGGGTTTCCCGGGGGTGTGGAGGGGGAAGGTTCAGTCCAAGGGCGCTGACCTGGGCTGAACCGGTTCCGGCATGGGTGGCGCGCAGGCTTGTCCGGGCTCGCGGTGAACACCGCCGCCTCGTCCGGACCCGTGCCGGCCGTACCGCGGAACTCGACTCAGCGGGCGGATGTGCGCAGGTGCTGATTTCCGCGTCAGCAAGCGTGGCGGGCGAACGAATCCGCAACCACCACGCGTCCGCCGGTGCCCGAAACCCTGCTGGGCAAGGCAAACGCAGGGCAAAGCCGCCACCACGCCGGCTCGATCCGGTGCTCACTCCAGCAGGTGCAGATCCGATGCCAGCCGCACCAGTTCGGCGCGGCGGTGCACCTCGTGGCGGCGCAGCATCGACGCGATGTGGTACTTCACCGTGTGCGGGCTGATGTGCAGCTGTTCACCGATTTCGTGGTTGTTCTCACCCCGGCTGATGCCCCGCACGATCTCCAGTTCCTGAGCGCTGAAGGCGGCGGGCGCGGCGGTCCCCGCACGGCGCTGCAGGAGTTCGCTGGCGATGCGCGGTTCGAACCAGCTCCCGCTCGCGGTGATCTCGCGCAGGATGCCCGGCACGCGCCCGACCGAAGTCTCCTTGAGCATGTAGCCCGCGGCGCCCGCGGCGATGGCCTGGGCGAGCAGTTCCCCGTTGCCGTACGCGCTGAAGAGCACCACCGCCAGCCCCGGGTAGCGCGAGTGGAACGTGCGGCACAGGTCGATCCCGTTGCCGCCGTCGCGTTCGCCGATGCGGAGGTCGAGGATGGCGACGGCGGGGTGCACCTGCTCCACGAGGTGCTCGCCGTCCGGGACGGTCGTGGCGCCGCCGAGGAACTCGAGGTCCGGTTCGCGGTCGGCCATGGCGCGGAGGCCGTCGTGCACGACCTCGTGGTCGTCGATGACGCAGAAGCGGATCACGACGGCACCGTCCGGGGCGCGGGCCACACCGGGATCGTCGTGTGGACCACGGTGCCGTGGCCGGGCGCGGGAGCGACGGTCAGCTGCCCGCCCAGCTCCTCGACCGCCGAACGCATCGCACGCATCCCGAAGTGGCCCGAAGACGGCGTGAGCGCGGCGGCGTCGAACGTCCCGTTGTCCGTGACCTGCAAGCTCACCACCCGCGCGGTCGTCGTCGCCACCCGCACCGCCAGCCGCGAGCCGCCCGAGTGCTGCTCGGCGTTGGCCACGGCTTCCCGGCCCACGCGCACCAGCGCGTCGGCCACTTCACGCACCAGTGGCACGTCATCCCCCTCGAGCTCGACCACCCTCGGCACGCCACGGTCCGGCAGGCCGTCGATGCGTTCCAGCACCTCCGAAGCCCGCACCACCCCCGGGTGCGACCCGACGACGAGCGTGCCCAGCTCCCCGCGCAGCCGCGCCATGCACGCCTCCGCGGCGCGCGCGATCGCTGCCAGCCGCGACGCGGTTTCCGGGTCTGTAGCGGAAAACCCCGCCTGTTCGGCCTCGAAGCCGATCGTCACGAGCCCCCGGACCACGGAATCGTGCAAGTCATAGGCGACCTGCTCGCGCACGGACCGCTCCACCGTCGCCAGCCGGCGGCTTTCGCTCAGCCGCCGGCGCAGACCCAGCGACGCGTGCCCCGCGAATTCCTCCAGCAGGTCCTCGTCGACGGGCGTGAACGCGCGCATCCGCCGGTCGCCGACGTAGAGCACGGCGGCGATCTCCCGGCCCACCAGCACCGGCACGGCCATCGCCGAGATGATGCCCTCGTCGCGCGTCTCGCTCACGGGCGCAGCCTGCAGCCGCGCGTCGGCCGCGTAGTTGGCCGAGCGGATCGGCCGGCCCAGTTCGCGTGCGAGCCCGCCGAGGCCCTGCCCCAGCTGCACGCGCAGGCTCCGGAACGCCGGCGTCCGGATCCCCAGCACCTGGTCGAACACGAACGTCCCCGGCCCGCCGTCCGGCACGGCCAGGTACGCCACCTCCGAGCGCATCAGGTCGCGCGCCGACGTCAGCACCGCCGACAGCACGGTCGGCACGTCCGGGCCGTCCACCGCGGCCTCGGCCACCAGCCGCGCCGCACCCCGCAGCTGACGGCCCAACTGCACGGCGCCCGAGCGGCGCGCCTGGCGCAGGGCGCGCGCGATCGTCGTGCGGTAGTGGGTGCGCAGCGCCTCGTCGCCCAGCTGCGCCGGATCGCACACGGGCGCGCCGAGCGTCCCCACGACGACCGCGCCTGTGCCGTGCGCGTCGCGCCACGGCACCACCACGCACGCCGCGAGCCGCACGGCGTGGTTGCGCAGCTTCGACCGGATCTCCAGCTCCACGAGCGAAGCCGGCTCGCGCTGGGGCAGCGGCTGGTTGGCGACCACGGGTTCGTGCGGCAGGAACCGCTCGCTCCAGCCGGTGGTGCCCGACAGCACGACGTGCGGCGGCCCGCTGCGGCGCGGTTCGTAGACGACGAGGCCGACGTCGGCCGCCAGCAGTTCGCGGATCTCGTCGAGGATCGGGCGCAGGGCGTCGTCGATCGCCTGCAAACCACCACCGTCGACGAGGTAGTCCACGAGCGTTCGTCCTCTCTGCGCGCCCGCCAGCGTCCCACACGAGCCGCGAACCGTCACGGCTCCGGATGCGGCGAACCGGCCCGGACCGGCGGTTCGGGCGACAGGTCAGGCCTGCCGCGCCCAGCTCGAGTCCGCCGGAGGCGGTTCCACCCCGCGCACCTCGGGCAGGGCCTTGAGGCGCTCGTCCTCTTCGTCGTCGACCCACGCGCGGGCGATCTCGTCGCACGTGGCGAACCAGACGCCGTCGCGGGAGACGATGTGCTCGATGAGCTTCTCGTACCAGAGCATGTTGTGCGCCTGGCCGATGATCTGCGGGTGCACGCAGGAGGCGAACACCGGGTTCGGCACGCGTTCGTAGGCGTAGTCGAAGATGTCGCGCCAGCGCCGGAAGATCGTCTCCGTGTCCTGCATGCCGGTGGACGTCCCGGTGTAGGCGAGCGGCGGGAAGTCGTCGAGGTACCAGTTCACCGGGATCTCCAGCACAGAGCTGGCCGGGCCCGCGACGTTGCCCTTCTCCCAGTTGATCTGCCAGCGCTGCGGGTGGTACGGCACGAGGTCGCGCGCCATCAGGCTCGTGTCGTAGCGGAAGCCGGACTCCTCGATGATGTCGAGGGTGTTCTCGCTGTAGTCCCAGTAGGGCGAGCGGTAGCCGGTGGGGCGGATGCCGAGCACGTTCTTGTACGTGGCGAACGCGAGGTCCACGAGCCGGCGCTCGGTGTCGCGTTCGATGCCCGGCGGGATCTCGTGGTAGTAGCCGTGGTGGCCGAATTCGTGGCCCGCTTCCAGCACCGCCTTGCACTGCTCGGGGAACGTGTCCACGGAGTGCCCCGGGGTGAACCAGGTCGTGGTGATGTCGAAGCGCTGGTAGAGCTCCAGTAGCCGCGGCACGCCGACCTCAGCGCCGAACTGGCCGCGCGACATGAACGACGGGCTGGGCCGGTTGAACCCGCCCAGCCACAGCGACTGGGCGTCGAAGTCGGTGCCGAGGTTCACGGCGATCTTCTTGCCGGGCGGGAGTTGCAGGTGACCCATGGGTCCTCCTCTTTCCGTGGTGAGTTTCAGGCGGGGGTGGTTTCAGGCGGGCGGGTTCAGCTCGATCACGGTCTCCGCCTCCGCGTCGATCCGCTCCCGGCTGTAGAGCAGGGGGAAGGCCTCGCCGCGCGTCCACGCGGCGAACAGGTCGGTCAGGTGCGGGTCGTCGAGCTGGCCGGACTGGCCCGGCGCGTTCATGGCGAGCGACGAATCCCACTCGCCGACGTCGACGACGAGCCGGAACGTCGCGCCGGCCGACTGCACGAAATTCGGGCCGTACGCGGTGTTCCCGACGGTGTCGCCGCTGCCGCCGCGCGGAAGCGGTTCCGTCGCGAGCCGGTCTTGGGGCAGGTTGCCCAGCAACGCCTTAAGCGGGTGCTGCGCGCGGGCGACGTGCAGCCGGCCCCACGCCCACGCACTCCGGTCCGCGCCCAGCAGTTCTTCGACGTCGGCGACGGCGGCGGGCAGGGTTTTCGCGACGACGTCGGCGAACCCGTCGGAGTTCTCGACCAGCTCGAGGTCGATCCGCGCGTCGGCGAGCAGGTCCTCCGCTGGTGAGACGCGCGTGGCGGTCGCGTCGGCGGCTTCCGCGCCCACCAGCGGTTCCAGGGCCTGCGCGAGCAATGCGGGCCGCAGGTGCCGGCGGTACCAGACCTCGAACAGCGCGGCGGCCGCGCTGTCGGGGGCGAGCACCGCGTCCCAGCTCGTCAGCAGGTCCAGCCCGTCGACGTCCGCACGCAGCTCCCGCAGCCGCGCGACGATCCGCCGCGCCGGGATGGACAGGAAGTCGCTCTGCAGGGCGACCATGCTCTGCGGCGTGGCGTCCGTGGTCTGCGCGAGCACTTCGTCGATGCGGTGTTTGCGGTAAGGCGCGTACCAGTCGTAGGTGATGTGCCGCTCCGGCGGGTAGTCCGGCGGCAGGTTCATCTCGTTGGCCGTGGCCAGGAATCCCGCCTCCGGGTCGACGGCGCCGGGCAGCTGGTCGGTGTCGTAGAAGCCGGCCCACTCGAAGCGGCCGTCGCCGGGGACGGGCAGCGTGCCGTCCCAGTTGGGCCGGATCGGCGTGAGGCCACCGGTCTGCCAGGCGATGCGGCCCGACGGGTCGGCGTAGACCTGGTTCTCCGGCGGCGCGCCCCAGCGGTTCATCGCGGCCGAGAACTCGTCCCAGTTCCGGGCGCGCATGTAGTCCATGCTGCCGAGGTAGGGCGCCATGCCGGCTTCGAGCCAAGCCGCGCGCACCGCGAACGCCGTGCGCTTCTCCGGGTCCTGGTACACGACCGGGCCGTGACGGGTGAAGAGCAGCTCGACCTCGACCGGATCGCCGTCGCGCACCGCGATCGTCTCCGTGACGCGCCGCATCGGCTCCCAGCGGCCGTCGTAGCGGTAGTTCGCGGGGTCTTCGGGATCGGTTTCGTAGACGTAGAGATCTTCCTGGTCGATCGCGAAGATCGTGAGCCCGAACGCGATCTGCCCGTTGTGGCCGATGGAGATGCCGGGCAGCGCCGGCTCGCCGCCGCCGATCACGTCGAGGCCCGGCGCGTTGAGGTGCGCGATGTAGCGCAAGCCGGGCAACGCGGCGGCCGCGCGGTGCGGGTCGTTGGCCAGCAGCGGACGGCCCGAGCGCGTCCGCGAACCGGCGAGGACCCAGTTGTTGCTGCCTTCGGGCAACACGTCGCCCTGCGGGTCGTCCGGCGCGGGCGGCGCGAAGACCGGCGCGGTCGTCGCCAGGTCGTACACGCGCAGCACGTCGTCGGGGATCGCGGCGAGGTCGAGGCCGTCCGGGACCTCGACCGGCCGCCACGGCTCACGCCGGCGCCGCAGCTCTTCGACGTCCGTCGGCAGGTCGCGCAGCGTCCGGGCGCGGGCGACCTCCTCTCGGACGTTGTAGAAGAGGCCGTGGCTACGGATGCGCGCCACGTCTTCGGGTTCCCACCGCGCCGGCTCGTAGCCCAGCTCCCGGAACTCCGCGGGCAGCAGCTCGGGGTCGCTGCGCGTGAGCTCCACGAACGCGTTGACGCCTTCGACGAACGCCGTCGTCGCGCGTTTCGTGTCCGAGCCGTACGCGAGCCACTCGCGGTGCATGTCGCCGCGATAGAGGAACAGCCGCGCAGCGCGGTCGCGTTCCACGTGTTCGGCGCCGAAGACTTCGGCCAGCCGGCCGAGGCCGCGCCGGCGCCAGAAGTCGATCTGCCACAACCGGTCGCGAGCGGCGTTGAAGCCCTGCACGCGGAAGGCGTCGTACGTGCTCGCCGCGTAGATGTGGGGCACGCCCCAGCGGTCGACCACGATCTCGGCCGGCGCCGTCAGCCCGGGCAGCGTGTGGGACGTTCGTTCAGGTGCCACCACTGTCTCCCGTCTCGTCATCGAGGTGGCTGCAGTCAAACAGCCGGAGCGGTCGCCGCGTCGGCAGAAGTTCGCGGCCGCGCGGGTGGCGGGTGACTACCCGTTCGGGCAGCCGGGGACCTAAATCAAAAGTTAGTTACTTCGGCTACCGTGGTCGCCGTGCCCCAGCGACCGCGCGACTCCCGCGCCACGAAAGAGCTGCTACTGGCCGCGGCGACGGCGGAGTTCGCCGACCACGGCCTGGCCGGCGCGCGCATCGACCGCATCGCCGAACGGGCGGGCGCGAACAAGCGGCTCCTGTACGTCTACTTCGGCGACAAGGACCAGCTGTTCGAGGCCGTGCTGCACCGGCAGATCGGGCTGCTGCACGAGGAAACGCCGCTCGTCGACGGCGATCTCGAGGCGTACGCGGCCGCGCGGTTCGACTTCATGCGCACCCACCCCGACACAGCCCGGCTGGCCGCGTGGCGCCGCTTCGAGCGGATCCACCACAGCGAAGCCGAGATCACCAGCTACCGCGAAGCGATCGAGGCCGTCGCGGGCGCGCAACGCGAAGGACGGCTGGACGACCGGCTGCCGGCGGCCGACCTGTTCGCGATGGTCCTGCGGATCACCGAGAGCTGGCTCGACGCGCCGCCCGCGCTGATCACCGCGTCGGGCCGCGACGGGCTGGGCGAGCACCGGGCCGCGCTGCTGGAAGCCGTCCGCCGGATCACGGCGCCGCGCTCGTGATCACCCCGCGCTACGTGCGGGATCGGGCGGAGGACACCACCGAGGTCACGTTCGTCGAGCTGTTCTTCGACCTCGTCTACGTCTACGCCGTCACGCAGATCTCCCACCTGCTGCTGGGCGACCTGAGCTGGCTGGGCGCGTTCCACGCCGCGCTGGTGCTGCTCGCGATGTGGCAGGCGTGGATGTACTCGACGTGGCTGACGAACTGGCTCGACCCCGAGGTCCTGCCGGTGCGCGCCGTGCTGATCGCCACGATGCTCGTCAGCCTCGTCACGGCCGCCGGCGTGCCCGGCGCGTTCGGCGATCGCGGGTTCTGGTTCGCGGGCAGCTACGTGCTGATGCAGATCGGCCGCACGCTCGCCGCGTTGTGGCTCAGCCGGCGGGACCCGGCACTGCGGCGGACGTTCCAGCGCATCACGGCGTGGCTCTGCACTTCTGGAGCCCTGTGGCTCGCGGGCGCCACTGTGGACGGTCCGGCGCGTGATTTCCTGTGGCTGGCCGCGGTGATCGTGGACAACGTCGCGCCGCTGACGGGGTTCCGCGTGCCGGGGCTCGGCAAATCCGGGACGGCCGATCGCGTGATCACCGGTTCGCACCTGGCCGAACGCTGCCACCTGTTCGTGATCATCGCGCTGGGCGAATCCGTGGTGGTCACGGGGACGACGTTCGCGTCGCAGCACTTCTCGGCTTCCGCGGTGGCGGCGCTGATCGTCTCGTTCCTGACGTGCGTGGCGCTGTGGTGGACGTACTTCGACCGCTCAGCCCACTTCGGCGCGGAGGCGATCGCCGCGTCGGCGGACCCCGCGCGGATCGGGCGCACGGCGTACACGTACCTGCACATCCCGATGGTCGCGGGCATCATCGTCACGGCCGTCGCGGACGAGCTGACCATCGCCGAGCCGCACCACCACCTCACGCCCGTCACGGCGGCGGTTTCCTTGCTGGGCCCGGCGCTGTTCCTCGCCGGTCACCTGTGCTTCCAGCGGACGGTGTCGGGACGGTGGGTGGTGTCGCGGCTCGCCGGCCTGTGCGGGCTGGCGGTGCTGGTGCCGGTTTCCCTGGTGGTTTCCCAGCTCGTGCTCTCGTTCGTGATCATGCTGGTGGTGCTGGCCGTCGCGGTGCGCGACGCGGTGCGATGAGCCGGCGCCGCCGGTCAACCCGCCGCGTTCCACCAGGCGTTCCGCTGCTCGCCCGTCTGGTCGACGGCCGGCCGGTCGGCGTCACCCGTATCGGCGGCAGGCGGCGTGGGGAGGTCGAACAGTTTCGGAAGCCGGGCGTTCATCAGCTCGTCGTCCGCCCGCTCGTGCTGCATCACGCGGACCACGCGCTCCTGCTGCGTCGCGTCGTGCAGGTTCGCGCGCCGGCGGGCGCGGCGCACTTTGCGCGTCCACCGCGCCGCGGCCGACCACCGGCGCTCGCCGTCGCCCGGCGGTTTGCCCTCGCTCAGCAGCCGGGCGTAACGGTCGGCGGCCCGCTCCCGGCGACGCTGCAGCGCGTCCCGCTCGGGCTCGCCCAACCCCGTCCACGACAGCGCGGCGTCGCGCAGCTCGCGCACCAAGCGGCCGAAGTAGGACTGCTCGCCGGTCGTGCCGCTGTGGCGGCGGGCTTCGCGGACGTCGACGCCGAGGGCCTGGTGGATCGCCAGCAGGCCGAGCCCGGCGAAGACCAGCCGCACGACCAGCTCGCGCGGGTCGATGTTGAGCGCCACCGCGACGATGGCCTGGCCGCCGAACAGCGTCCACAGCAGCGCGCGGGCCTTGCCGAGGCCGGCTCGCTCACCGTCGGGCCGGGTGAGGATGTCGCGCATCTCCAGGGCCGCCGACAGCAGGCCGATCTCGATCAGCAGGAAGACGACCGCGGTCTCCCACGGGTGGAAGTGCAGCACTTGGGTGAAGTACCGCGCGGACGTGTCGCCGGACAGGAACAGCGCCCCGGCGAACATCGCGTACCAGCCCTTGGCGTGCAGCGGCGAACCCGCCTGCACCTCCACGGTCCGCTTCGGCGCCACTGCCACCAGCGTCCCGCCGATCGCGAGCAGCACGGCCGCCGTGCCACCGACCGCGATCAGGCTGTGCCACCAGCCCGGGCCCTCGGTGAGCCACGAGAGCCAGCCCGGAGCCACGTTGAGCAGCCGGAGCGCGACGACCAGTGCCAGCGCCACGACCGCCACCAGGCCCAGCGTGACGATGGCCCCGCCGACGGAGGCGCGCCAGCCCGTCCGGCGCTCGCGCAGCTCGGCGGGGACCGCCGCGGGTGACGGCTCGGCGGGCGCTGCCGCAGTGGGCTGGTCGTCGGACGGCTCGGCGGCGGTCCGGCTGGTCGAGCGGAGTGGTTCAGTCCTGTCGGCGAGGACGACCGGCGCGACGGTGGGCGCCTCGTCGTGCTCCTGCCGCGGGGGCGACGGCGGTGGGTCGGTGTGCGGTTTCGCCGAGACGGTCCGCGCGTCGAACAGAGGATTGGTCCGGTCAACAGTGGCCGCCTCGGCTCGTCCAGCGACAGGATCGGCCTCAACCTGCGGAGACGTCATGCGCAGCCCTTCGTTCCTCTCGATGCCGGCGGCTTGCGTTCCTCGATCAACATCCCACAGCCGACGAAGAGGCCCGGCGCCCCACCCCTTTTCCGCCCGGCTCCGTACGCGCGCCCTGCGGGACAAGGGTTCCCGGTGACCGAGAACCCTCAGCTGCCGATGGTCCGGACCAGGCAAAACGGTTCGGAAAACAGCGCCACGTCCGCCGGGTCCGGCAGCGACACCGCGGGGCCACCGGTCAACGGCTTGCACAGAAGCCGCCGGAACTGGTCCGAATTGACGGGCCCGTCGAGACTTTCGAGCAGGGCGACGAAATCGCGGTCCGCGGCCAAACGCGGGAACTGGGCCGGCAGCTCGCGTTCCAGCTCGGCGAGCAACTCCGCGAGCGACCCCTTGGCCAGGTCCGGTGGCCGGAGTCGCTTGTCCGTGAACAGTTCCCGCCAGTCGTGCCGGTCCTCGGCGTCGCCGTGGCGGACCTGCGTGCGGAATTCGTGGTAGCGCAGGAAGTCCCGGATCGGGCCCGGCTCGCGCGGGCTGACGATGACGCCGTAGAAGGTCGGGTATAAGTGCTGCAGCAGCACCACCCGCACGAAGTTCGCGACGCCGAGCTCCCAATCCGGCGTGGGACGTCAGCCGGGCTCGGCGTTGTTCATGGCGACTGGAGGTTCAGTCATCCCGCGTCGAAGACCAGGCAGAAGGGGTGACCGGCCGGGTCGAACAGCACCCGGACGTTGTCCTGCGGCTGGACCTCCGCCAGCGTGGCTCCCAGCGCGACCGCCTCGTCGACCGCCTCGGCGAGATCACCGACCTGGAAGTCGAAGTGGATCATCGGCCGCTGCTCCCCCTCGACCGGGGGCCAGGTCGGCGCCTGGTAGCCGTCGGCCTTCTGGCACACGAAAAACGGCCCTTGGGCAGATGCGGCCACGACCGCAGTACTCGGCTCCTCGTGCACGACCCGCCAGCCGAGGAGTTCGGCGTAGAACCGCGCCAGCAGACCGGGGTCCGGCGCTTCGATCGCGGTGCCCCACCACATCCCACCAGTACGAGATTTCATGCCGACAGTCTCACCGATGCCGGATGCCGTGTCTGCCCTTGGCGCAGCCGACCTCCACAGTCACCGCAACTGCCACCGGTGGCCCTCGCTCGTACCTGCCTGGAACGACAACTGAGACCGAAACTGAGACGGAACGCGGCCAGGGAGTTTCTCGTAACGGGAAACGCCCCGGTCAAGAGTGAGCCGCCAAGGGGGATCGAACCCCTGACCTTCTGTTTACAAGACAGATGCTCTACCAGCTGAGCTATAGCGGCCTGCGCCCCGCGCACGAGGCGAGGGCGCAGGCAGTATATCGGCCCGCCCGGGGTTCGCGGCACCCGGAAGGCGGCTGCGCGAAAGCGGCCGCGCGACCGGGTGCCGCTGCGCCGGCGGGCGTCAGATCCGGCGGGCGTTGTGGAACGGCATCGCGGACAGCGGCGAGATCTTGACCGGCTGGCCGGGCTGGCTGGCGTGCAGGACGTTGCCGCCGCCGGCGTAGATGCCGACGTGGCTCACTGGGGTGTAGAAGAACACCAGGTCGCCGGGCTGCAGGGCCGCGCGGGACACGGGCGTGCCGATCGTGGACTGCAGCCGCGAGCTGTGCGGCAGGCTGACGCCGACCTGCTTGAACGCCCAGACGACGAGCCCGGAGCAGTCGTAGGCGTTCGGGCCGGCCGCGCCCCAGACGTAGGGCTTGCCGCGCTGGGTGAGTGCGCGGCCGAGCGCGGCGGCGCCCTTGCCGGCCTGAGCGGTGGCCGAGGCCGGCGCCGGGGCCGCGGCGGAGGCGGTGCTCGCCAGGACCGGGCCGGCGGTGGCGGCCATCGCGGCGGCCATCGCCGTCGCGGTGAGGGCTGCGCGGATGACGGACCGCCGACGCGCGGGCGCGGCTTCCGGGCGATCTTCGGGGCGGTGGTGTGCCATGTCGGGGAGGGCTCCTTCCGGGGGCCGTCGGGGGGCTTGCCACGGTGACCCGCACCGTCCGGTCCGTTCGGGTGATCGGGGGTATCACCTCGGCCGGCGGGCAGCTTGCGGCCTTTGATCGACTTTCGATCGCAGGTCACCGCGAGAACACGGGCACATTACGAAACGAAATACAAGAATGCACGAAAGAGTGATTAGCGGCACAGATCAACAATTTCCGAGGGTTCAGACCTGCAAATACCCGGAGGTATCAACCACGATTTGCGCGCCGGATAACCTATTTCTACCTGCGGAAACTCACGAAACTTGAGCCACCCATTTCACCCGTCGAAGCCCGGCGAGGGACCATTTCGCAACCGGTTCCACCACGATTTCGCCCTCCGCGGTGGCGCGAAGCCGGAGCGCGGCCCGCGCAACCCGCCCCGAAAGCACCAAACCCCCAGCTCAACCCCCCGAAACGAGCACGGCCGGGGCGTCTGAGAGACGATCGACACCAGACGTGGTGCACACCACGCCGGCGGGTGTGCAACGGCCGGGGCGCGGCCGCCGATGGTCCCCGGGAACGTCGAGCACACGGACGAGGAGGTGGGATCGATCTTGAAGATCAACGAGCGCGCCGACCAGGGGGTTCACCGCAGACGGTGGCCGATCCTGGAGCCTCCGCGGCCGCGGTCGAACCAACGGCACCGGTCGAACCTGTTGCGCCGCCGCGCGTGGCACATCCTCGAGGCGCCGACGGCGGAACAGCCGGCCGTCGACAGCGGTGAGGCGCTGGGCCCGCAGCCGCCGGACGACGCGACCGTCAACTTCGTGCTCGACCTGACCCTGCGCATCGGCGAAGTGCAGATGGCCAGCGGCGCCGGCGCGTCCGACGTCACCGCCACGATCCTCGCCCTGACCTCCGCGCTCGGGCTCCCCCACTGCGAGGTCGACGTGATCTTCACGTCGATCACCGTCACCTGCCACCGCGGCACGGAACTGGCGCCGGTCACGGCGTTGCGAGTGGTCCGTTCGCGCAGCCTCGACTACACGCGGCTCACGCAGGCCGAGATCCTCGTGCGCAAGATCGTCCGCGGCAACGTGGGCGCCGAGGAGGCGCACACGGAGCTGGAGCGCATCACGTCGGCGCCGCACCCGTACCCGCGCTGGGTCGCGACCATCGCGTGGGGCGGGCTGGCCGCGTTCATCACCCTGCTGCTCGGCGGCGGCCCCGACATCGCCGTGGTCGCGTTCGTGATCTCCTCGGTGGTCGACCGGCTCGGCCGGCTGCTCAACCGCTACCACCTGCCGTTCTTCTTCCAGCAGGTCGTCGGCGGCCTCGTCGCGACGCTGTCGGCGATGGTGATAGTCAGCAGCAACGTCCTCACCACGGACCGGCCGACGCTCGTGGTCGCCGCGGCCGTCACCGTGCTGCTGTCCGGGCTCTCCACCGTCTCGGCGGTGCAGGACGCGATCACCGGCTACAACGTCACGGCCGCCGGCCGCACGATGGAAACGGCCCTGATGAGTGCCGGCCTGATCTCCGGGGTCGTCCTGGCGCTGAAGCTCGCCGTGCTGGTCGGGCTGCCGCGGACCCCGCTGCCGGAGGTCAGCAACTCGACGCCGCAGCAGCTGCCGATCGTCGTCATCGGCGGCGCCGGCGCGGCCGCGTGCTTCGCGCTCGCCTCCTACTCGACGATGCGCGCGCTGCTCGTCGCCGCGGCCGCGGGCAGCATCGGGGCGCTGGTCTACGGCGCGCTGATGCTCACGCAGCTGGACGCCGTGAGCGCGTCGGCCATCGCGGCGACGCTCGTCGGTTTCTGCGGCGGCCTGCTCGCGCGGCGGCTGAAGGTGACCCCGCTCGTCGTGGCCGTGTCCGGGATCACCCCCCTGCTGCCCGGCCTCTCCACCTATCGTGGTCTATACCAATTGGGCGTCGAGCCGGGCGGCAACCTCTCGACCCTGATGACCGCCGTCGCCATCGGGCTCGCGCTGGCAGCGGGCGTTGTCCTGGGCGAATACCTCGCGCAGCCCGTCCGGATGCGGCTCGGCCGGCTCGAGCGCAAGCTGGCCGGGCCACGGATGGCGGGACCGCTGGAGCCGTCGGAGCGGCGGTTGGAGTAACCGGTTGCGCACTGGCCGGTCACGCAACGCGCGCTAGGGTTTCACTGGGGCCGCGACCCGCGGGTGACGAGGGAGCAGCTGTAGTGACTGACGAGCAGAAGACCGCACCGTCCGCCGATTTCGTCGTGGTGGCCAACCGGCTGCCCGTCGACCTCGAACGCACCGCGGACGGCAGCCGGCGCTGGACCGCGAGCCCCGGCGGGCTCGTCTCCGCGCTCGAACCGTTCCTGCGGGCGCGCAAGGGCGCTTGGGTCGGCTGGCCCGGCGTGCCCGACGTCGACGTCGAGGAGTTCGACGACGACGGCCTCGTGCTGCACCCCGTTTCCCTCACCTCCGCCGAGGTCCGCGACTACTACGAAGGCTTCTCCAACGCCACGCTCTGGCCGCTCTACCACGACGTCGTCGCGCCGCCGGTGTTCGACCGCGCGTGGTGGGACAGCTACGTGAAGGTCAACCGCCGCTTCGCCGAGGCGAGCGCCGAAGTCGCCGCCCACGGCGCCACCGTCTGGATCCAGGACTACCAGCTGCAGCTCGTGCCGACGATGCTGCGCGAACTGCGCCCCGACCTGCGCATCGGCTTCTTCCTGCACATCCCGTTCCCGCCGGTCGAACTGTTCATGCAGCTGCCGTGGCGCGCCGAGATCGTGCGCGGGCTCATCGGCGCCGACCTCATCGGCTTCCACCGCCCGGGCGGCGCGCAGAACTTCCTCTGGCTCGCCCGCCAGCTCGTCGGCCTCGAGCCGACGCGCGGCGCCGTCGGCGTGCGGTCGCGGCCGGGCATGGTGCAGGTCGGCGACCGCACCGTGCGCGTCGGCGCGTTCCCGATCTCGATCGACGCGACGGGCCTCGACAGCGTCGCGCGCAGCAAGGGCGTGGTCGAGCGCGCGAAGCAGATTCGCCGCGACCTCGGCAACCCGAAGGCCGTGCTGCTCGGCGTCGACCGCCTCGACTACACGAAGGGCATCGACCTGCGGCTGCAGGCCCTGCACGAGCTGCTGCACGAGGAGCGCCTGCAGCCCGAGGACGTCGCGTTCGTGCAGCTCGCGACCCCGAGCCGCGAGCGCGTGGAGCACTACCAGCGCATGCGCGGCGAGATCGAGCAGATGGTCGGGCGCATCAACGGCGAGTTCGCGCGCGTGGGTCACCCCGTCGTGCACTACCTCCACCAATCGGTGAACCGCACCGAGCTCGCCGCGTTCTTCTCCGCCGCGGATGTCATGGTGGTGACTCCTCTGCGCGACGGGATGAACCTCGTGTGCAAGGAGTACGTCGCTTGCCGCCACGACCTCGGCGGGGCGCTCGTGCTCAGCGAGTTCGCCGGCGCGGCTGCGGAACTGACCAGCGCGTTCCTGGTCAACCCGCATGATCTGGACGGGGTGAAGAACGCGTTGGTGGCTGCCATTACGCTCGACCCCGCCGAGGGCCGACGCAGGATGCGCGCCATGCGTCGCCAGGTCCTCACCCACGACGTCGACCGGTGGGCGCGCTCGTTCCTGCAGGCGCTGGGTGCGGAGCCGGTCGACTGACCTCCCCCGTACCGCGCTGGACCTCCTGAGGAGGAGTGTTGACCGCCGAGGCGTTGCCCGCGGAGCTACGGCGCGCGATCGTGCAGATCGCCCGTACCCCGCGCCTGCTGGTCGCCTGCGACTACGACGGCACGTTGGCCCCGATCACCGCCAACCCCGACGAGGCCCGGCCGCTGCCGGAGTCCGTCGGCGCACTCAGATCCCTCGCCGGCCTGCACGAGACCACCACGGCCGTCATCTCCGGCCGCGCGCTGCGCGACCTGGCGACGCTCTCGCGCCTGCCGGCCGAGGTGAACCTGGTCGGCAGCCACGGCTCCGAGTTCGACATCGGCTTCATCCACGCCCTCGACGACAAGGCGCGGGCGCTGCACCGCCGGCTCGAGGCGGAGCTGGAGAACCTGGTGCTCGAGGTGCCGGGCGTGTCGCTCGAGGTGAAGCCCGCGAGCATCGCGGTCCACGTGCGCCGAGCCGAGCACGAGGCCGGCCGCCGGGTGCTCTCGGCCGTGCACGAAGGCCCGTCGACCTGGGAAGGCGTGTCGACCACCGACGGCAAGGAGGTGGTGGAGCTCGCGGTGGTCCAGACGGACAAGGGCCGCGCGCTCGACACCCTGCGCCACCAGGTGGGCGCCACCGCCGCGATCTTCCTGGGCGACGACGTGACCGACGAGAAGGCGTTCGCGCGCCTGTCCGGTCCGGACCTCGGCATCAAGGTGGGCGACGGCGAGACGCTCGCGACCTACCGCGTGCCGGACACCGTCGACGTCGCGCTGGTGCTCGCGTTCATGCTGGAGGAGCGGCGCAACTGGCTCTACGGCGAGTCGGCGCCGCCCATCGAGCGGCTGTCGCTGCTGGCCAACGAGCGGTCGGTGGCCCTCGTGACGCCCGACGCGAAGCTCACTTGGTTGTGCCACCCGGGTCCGGACGCGCCCGCCGTGTTCGCCGATCTGCTGGGCGGCCCGAGCGCCGGCTGCTTCTCGATCAAGCCGCACCGCAACGGCCTGCCGCTGGGCCAGCGTTACCTGCCGAACACGATGACGGTGGAGACGCGCTGGTCGCGGCTGCTCGTCACCGACTACCTCGAGCCGGAAAGCCCTGCGCACCGCACGGACATGGTGCGCGTGATCTCGGGTGAGACGGCGGCCGACGTGCTGTTCGCGCCGCGGCCGGAGTTCGGTGGTGTGCCGGTGAAGATCGTCCCCGAGGGCGACGGGCTGCGCGTGCTGGGCACGTCCGAACCGTTCGTGCTGCGCTCGCCGGGCGTGGACTGGACGATCACGTCCGACGGTCTGCACGACACCGCCACCGCGCTCGTGGAGCCGACGCCGGAGAACCCCGTGGTGCTCGAACTGCGCTGCGGCACCACGGATCTCGCGACCCACGAACTGTCCGAAATAGACCGTCGCGACCGCGCGGGCCGGTACTGGAGCGACTGGGCCGCCAAGCTCAAGCTGCCGACGGTGCAGACCGAACTGGTCCGCCGGTCGGCGCTGACGCTGCGCGGGCTCGTCAACACCGACACCGGCGGCGTGCTGGCGGCGGCGACGTCATCGCTGCCGGAGGAGATCGGCGGCGTCCGCAACTGGGACTACCGCTACTGCTGGATCCGCGACGCGGCCATGACCGTGCGCGAACTGGTGCACCTCGGGTCCAACGAGGAAGCCGAGGGCTACCTGGAGTGGCTGCACGGCGTACTGTCCACTTTGGCCGGTCCGGAGCGCCTGCACCCGCTGTACACACTGGCCGGCAGCGTGATCGGGGCCGAGGCCGTGATCGAGTCGCTGCCCGGGTACGCGGGTTCGCGGCCCGTGCGCGTCGGCAACCTCGCCAACCACCAGGTGCAGCTCGACGTGTTCGGCCCGGTCGTGGAGCTCGTGACCACGCTGGCCGAAGCGCGCGGCGAGCTGCGCGACGAGGACTGGCAGCTGGTGCGGGCGATGGCCGAGGCCGTCACGCGGCGCTGGAACGAGCCGGACCACGGCATCTGGGAAGAGCGGCACGTGCCGCGCCACCGGGTGTATTCGCGCGTGATGTGCTGGGTCACGATCGACCGCGCGGTGAAGCTGGGCCACGAGTGGGGCCGCGACGTGCCCGGCGCCTGGCCGGAGCTGCGCGAGCAGATCAAGGCCGACGTGCTGGCGCGCGGCTGGAACGACGAGGTCCAGGCCTTCACCACAGCCTACGACGGCACCGACCTCGACGCCGCGTCGCTGTTCGTGGGCCTGACCGGCCTGATCGATCCGGCCGACGAGCGCTTCCAGAAGACGGTGACGGCGATCGAGGCCGAGCTGCGCAGCGGCTCCACCGTGTACCGCTACCGGCGCGACGACGGCCTGCCCGGCGGCGAAGGCGGGTTCCACATCTGCGCCGCGTGGCTGATCGAGGCGTACCTCATCACCGGGCGGCGCAACGAGGCCGAAGAGCTGTTCACGCAGATCGTCGCCTCGGCGGGCCCCACGGGCCTGCTGCCGGAGCAGTACGACCCCATCGCCGAGCGCTCGCTGGGCAACCACCCGCAGGCCTACTCGCACATCGGGCTCATCCGCTGCGCGAACCTGCTCGCCGAAAAGCTGTGAACGCCTGTCACCGGCCTAGTGCGTTAGCACAGGTCGGTGACAACTGCCGTGAAGGTCACCTTGAGAGACCCACCGTCCCTTAAGGTGACGTTCACGAGCATTTGCACGGTCATCCGGCGTTCGGGGGCGGAGGTGACGGGATGAAGCAGTACTACGGGCAGCAAGCCACGGAGTACGCCCCCTTGCCGCCGCGCTTCGCCGCCCGGGTCCGCGGAGGTTCCCTGGTCACGGGCGTCGCCCTGCTGATCGGCACGGTGCTCGTCCTCGGCCTCACGGCGTTCGTCAACCGCCCGCTGCACGGGCACAGCCTCCCCGACTCCGCGGTCGGCGTGGTCGGCCTGCTGCTGCCCACGCTGGCCGTGGTCGCCACCGCGATCGTCGTCCTCTCGTGCCGCGGCTGCCTCCAGGGCGACTACCTCGTGGTCGCCCGCGCCCGCGTGGCCCGCAAAGCCCTCACCACGTGCTTCGCGGCGCTCGTCGTCGCCTGCCTGTTCGCGCTCACCGCGTCCGCCCTGGTGGACCTCTGGAGCGACCACGACCGCCTCGGCGCCACCGACCTGCTGGCGACGTTCACCAACTTCGCCCTCGGCGTCATCGGCCACGCCGCGGGCCTCTTCTACATCCGCCCGTCGGTCACGACGCTGGAGAAGTTCAGCGACCACCCGATCTGGTGAGCGCCCTCGTGCGGAAGCCGACCAGCCGGTCGTCCGCGTCGAGCCCGAAGGCGGCGAACCCGCTGGTCACGAACCGCACCGGCGACGTCTCGGCGAACCCGACGTAAATGACCTCGGCGTCCGTCGCGATCGACAGCACCGCGTCCTCGTCCGTGTGGCGACCGGCCGCCCACGGCTGAGGCCGCAGCCGGACGGTGCCTGCCACGGCCGGCACGTCCGGCGACGGCAGCACCGCGGCCCGCGCGGGTGTCACCACCACCGTGATCGCGACGACGGCCCCGGTGGTCGCGTCGTAGCCGAGGTCGACAAATCCGGCGCGGGCGTCTTCGCCCTCGCGCAGGCGGTGGTGGCTGGTCTCGCCGGCCCGCGCGTCCGGCCAGCGGACCCGGATCGGCAGGTCGTCGTCGCCCTCGTCCACGGGGGCGGTGGGTGCACCGATGTCGATGACCTGCATGATTCCCCGACCCTAGGGAGCGCGCGGAGATCGCCGCAAAAGTATTCTGCGCGCGTGAACGCTGCGGGCGCTTGCGGGCAACACAGGACATGCAGGTGATCCACGACGGTCCCGACCCGGTGTTACCGGAGTCGCTGGACCGCCCCGACCTGGGCGTTCCCGATCCGGGACCCGTGTTCGGGCGGTTGTTCGACGCGCACTCGCGGCAGCTGCACCGCTACCTGGCGCGCCGCGTCGGCGACGATGCGGCGCACGACCTGGTCGCGGAGACGTTCCTGGTCGCGCTGCGGCGGCGGGAGTCGTACCGGCCGGAGCTGGGCACGGCGCGCTCGTGGCTGTACGGGATCGCGACGAACCTGCTGCGCCACCACGTTCGCAGCGAGACGCGCGCACTGAAGGCGACCGCGCGGCTCGCGTACGCCGGCGACCACAGCACCGCCGGGCACGACGGCCGCGTCGCCGAGCAGGTGGACGCGCAGACGCGCGCGGCGCAGCTCGCGGGCGCGCTGGCGAAGCTCAGCGCCGCCGATCGCGACACGCTGCTGCTCGTGTCGTGGGCCGGGCTGGAGCCGTCGGAGGTGGCCGAAGCGCTGGGCGTGCCGCCTGGCACGATCCGTTCGCGCCTGCACCGAATCCGCCGTTGGCTGCGCGCCAACGCCGCGACCACGACTCCCGACACCACCGAGGAGGCGAAGGAACTGTGAACGACGACAACGTGCGCCACCTGTGGTCCGACGCCGAGCTCGACGAAGCCCTCGACACCCTCCACGCCGGCGTCCGCACCGACCCCGCCGAGCTGGATCGCGCCCGCTCGACGTTGTTTCGCGCCGCCGCAGCCGAAGCCGGCCGCGCGCACCCGGCCCCGCCGTCGACGAAGAAGCGCTCCGGAACGTGGCGCTGGATCGCCGTGGCCGCCGCCGTCGCCGTGGTGACGGGCGGAGTGGTGGTGGCCCGGGAGGTGGCCGAGCGCCCCGCCGCGGTGGCCCCGGCGGCGACACCGGCCGCCGACGTCCAGCCGGGGCCGGGGCAGTACACCCACGTGACCAACACCTACACGGACGTCGAATGGGTGGCCGACCGCAGCGCGTTCTCCGTGCGGCAGAAGGTCGAGTTCTGGATCCCCGCCGACCCGTCGGACCTGTGGATGCGGAAGTGGACGCGCACCGGCGACGCGACCATCCTCACGGGAAACCCCGCGGACGAGCCGAGCCTGCCCGGCGCGGATTCCGCCACGCAGGTCGCCCCCGGCGGGGACTTCAAGGAGTCGTTCCCCCACCCCGGGGGCTGGGACGTCACCGTCGGCCCGGACTGGTACCGGCCGACCCCGCAGTTCATCGCCACCCTGCCGGCAGACCCCGTGGATCTCACGAAGCTCCTCTTGGTCGACGAAGAGCGCTGGAAATCGGGCAAACTGTCGAGCGAGCCCGAGCAAATCCTCCCGCCGATGCTGTCCTACACCGGCAACACCCGGGTTCCGGATGGCGTCACCAGCACTCCGAAGACGCCGCAACCAGCCACCTTCGGGTCGGCGGTCGCCGCTTACCCAGGCCCCGGAGAAACGCAGATGCGCCTGCTCACCGTGCTCGCCTCGGGACTCGCGCCCCGCCCGCTGCGCACGGCGATCATCGAACTCCTGCGCAACTCGGCTTCCTCGAAGGAGACGCACGCCGACGTCGAGACCTACGCCATCAGCTACGGCAACCACGAACTCGTCGTCAACGTGAACACCGCGACCTCGCAGCTGATCGGCGCGGCCAACGTCACGACCCAGAACTTCTACGGGATCTCAGCCGGCCGCGGCCTCAGCTCCGCCGAGTTCACCTACGAGATCACCAGCGACTTCGGCTCCTGATCACTTCGCGTGGTTGGCGGCGTTGAGCGCGCTGGCGACGTCGCCGACCTCCAGCACGCGGATGCCGTCCGGGAGCTTGCCGGAGTCGGGTGGCACGAGGGCGTGGGTGAAGCCGAGCCGGGCGGCTTCGGCGAGGCGGCGCGCGACGTTCGGCACCCGGCGGACCTCACCGGCCAGCCCGACCTCGCCGACGGCCACCAGCCGCGGCGAAAGGGCGACGTCGTGCAACGACGACGTCAGGGCGAGGACCAGCGCGAGGTCGATCGCGGGCTCGGTGATCTTCATCCCACCGACGGTGGCGACGTAGACGTCCTTGTCGCCGAGCTTGAGCCGGCCGCGCTTCTCGAGCACGGCGAGCACCATGGCGACGCGCGCGGAGTCGAGGCCGCTCACGGCGCGCCGCGGCTGCGGCATGCTCGTGTTCGACACCAGCGCCTGCACCTCGCCGAGCAGCGGCCGCTTGCCCTCGACCGCGACCGTGATCGCCGTGCCCGGAACCGGTTCGGCGGTGCCGCTCATGAACAGCCCCGACGGGTCGGGCACGCCGACGATGCCGCCCTCGGTGAGCTCGAAGCAGCCGATCTCGTCGGCCGCGCCGAAGCGGTTCTTCACGCCGCGGACCATGCGCAGCGTCGAGTGCTTGTCGCCTTCGAACTGGAGCACCACGTCGACGAGGTGCTCCAGCACGCGCGGGCCGGCGACCGAACCGTCCTTCGTGACGTGTCCCACCAGCACCACGGGCAGCCCGCGCTCCTTGGCCAGCGCGACGAGCCCCGCCGCGACGGCGCGGACCTGCGTGACCCCACCCGGCGAGCCCTCGACCTGCGGAGATGCCATCGTCTGCACGGAGTCGACGATCAGCACCCCGGGTTTCACGGCGTCGACGTGTCCCAGGATCGCCGACAGATCGCTCTCGGCCGCGAGGAACATCTCGCCGTGCACGTTGCCCGTGCGCTCGGCGCGCAGCCGGACCTGCCCGGCCGACTCCTCACCGGTCACGTACAGGGAGCGCCCGGCCGTGGCGGCCCATTGGTAGGCCACCTCGAGCAGCAGCGTCGACTTGCCGACGCCCGGCTCGCCCGCGAGCAGCACCACGGCACCGGGCACCAGCCCGCCGCCGAGCACGCGGTCGAGTTCGGAGACGCCCGTCGCCTTGGCGCGAACCGTCTCGACGTCGACCTCGGCGATCGGCCGCGCGGGCGCACTGGGCGCGCCCGCGGCCACGCGCGTGATCGCGGGTTTGACCCCGCCGCGCTCCTCGAGGGTTCCCCAAGCCTGGCACTCCGGGCACCGGCCGAGCCACTTGGCGGCCTCGTACCCGCACTCCGCGCACCGGTAGACGGTGCTGGACTTCTTCACCACGCGCCGAGGTTAGCGGCGCGGACCGACAAAACCCGTCAGGGCTCGACGTGTGCCGGCGCGGCGACTGGCATCTCGACGGTGATCGGCCCGGCGTTGCGGAAGGTGAAGGTGACGTTGATCGTCATGCCCGACCACAGCGGCTGCTTGAGGCCCTGCAGCACGACCGTGCCCTTGCCCAGCTCGTTCGCCGCCGCGCCGCCGTCACCCGGCGAAGCGCTGCTCGCCGGAGCACCGGAGGTACCGCCCGGCGCGGTCGAAGCCGGGCTCGACGGGGTCGGCGGGGCCTGCTCGTTGGTCGACTCGACGGCGTCGTCCGGGCCGATGACCAGCGAGTGGCCGGCGACGATGTCGGTGGCGCCGGAGATCTTCGCCGGGCCGTTCGAACCCTCCGAGGTGACCGAGACGAGCTGGTCGTCCTGGGCGCCCTGGTTGACGATGGTGAGGGTGAGCGCCGCGGCCTGACCGGCCGAATAGGCGACCCCCTGCCCCGGGTACTGGACGGCCGCGTTGCGCAGGACCAGCGTCTTCACCTGCGCGTACGTGCCGTTGACAGCGGGCTGCTGCGTGTCGGTCTGGGTGATCTGACCGGCCCCGCAACCGGCGAGTACCAGCGCGGCGCCGAGCGCCGACACGGTTACGCCGAGCACGCGACGATTCTGCAGCCTCACGTCGGAGTCCTTCCATCTCACGGCCTCGTCACGACGAAGACTAGCCGGGCGCCCGCGCGCACGAGGAACCGGTGGGGGTTGCGGGCACCCCGCCACCCAAGATCAACCGTCCACTGTGGATTCCGAAACTGCTGATCACCGGTTCCACCGCCACCTGCATGAGCACGGGGCCTTCTGGTTTGTCAAGCCCAACCAGGCCGCTGACCTGCGACGACGATCCCGGGGCGCTAGGTGGCCATCTGAAGACCGTGCTAGGATGGACTCAGCGAAAGGGGCAGAGGACACATGGTTTTCAAGGTCGGAGAGACCGTCGTCTACCCGCACCACGGTGCCGCACTCATCGAAGCCATCGAGACCCGTGTGATCAAGGGCGAGGAAAAGAAGTACCTCGTCCTCAAGGTCGCGCAAGGGGATCTCACGGTTCGCGTGCCCGCTGACAACGCCGAAATCGTCGGCGTGCGCGATGTCGTCGGGCAAGAAGGACTGGACAAGGTTTTCGACGTTCTGCGTGCTCCCCACACCGAAGAGCCCACGAACTGGTCTCGTCGGTACAAGGCCAACCTCGAGAAGCTCGCCTCCGGCGACGTGAACAAGGTGGCCGAAGTGGTGCGCGACCTCTGGCGGCGAGAGAAGGACCGCGGACTTTCAGCCGGCGAGAAGCGCATGCTGGCGAAGG
Source organism: Amycolatopsis sp. NPDC051903 (assembly GCF_044452505.1). Lineage (NCBI taxonomy): Bacteria > Bacillati > Actinomycetota > Actinomycetes > Pseudonocardiales > Pseudonocardiaceae > Amycolatopsis > Amycolatopsis sp. NPDC051903. The sequence goes on from NZ_JBITBT010000033.1 coordinate 32,192, forward strand.
CGCGGCAAATTCTGGTCAGCGAGCTCGCGCTCGCGGAAGGCACCGACGAGGACAAGGCGGAAATCCTCCTCGACGAAGTTCTGGAAACCGCGACGGTCTGACCCCCGAGGTCACGCGGCTCCCGGCGGAGGCACCGGGGAGCTGCTTCTCTACGATCACGACCCGATGAACCAGATGGTGCACAGCGTCGCGTTCGTGACTGTCGCACACCGCACCGCCGACGAAGAGCGTGCTCTTTCGACGGTGAACGGTGACGTTCTCCTTCAGCACACCGTACGGGGACTGCTCGGCACACCGGAGCTCGATCTGGTGGTCGTGTCGGTCCCCCTGCGGTGTGCTGATTCGTATTCGGCGGCCCTCACCGGGCTGCCCGACCGCTGCCGGCTCGTCACCGGCGCGTCGCTCCGGCACGTGTTCACCGCCGTCGAGCCGTTGCTCTCCCCCGACGCGGTCGTGCTGGTGCACGACGCACTCCGGGCGTTCACTCCACAACGGACTGTCCGTGAGGTACTGGACACCGTGCGTGAAGGGTCGCATGTAGTCGTTCCGGTGCTGCCGATGTCGGACACCGTGAAGGCCACCGACGCCGCCGGGCTGATCACCGCCACCGTCGACCGCGACGGCCTGCGGACCGCTCAGACACCCCTCGGGTTCTCGCTCGACGCGTTCCGCGCGGCGTTGTCCGAAAGCGCCGATCCCGGTTTCGGCTCGGTGGCCGGCGCGACCACCGTCCCCGGCGATCCCGACGCGATGCGCGTCGCGAGCGCTTTCGAACTCACGCTCGCCGAAGCCCTCGTGGCCGGCGGCGACCAGGAGGCCCCGCTGTGACCGACCTGCGTGTGGGCAACGGCGTCGACGTCCACCCGATCGAACCGGGCCGCGAGTGCTGGCTGGCCGGCCTGCTCTGGCCGGGCGTCGACGGCTGCGCCGGGCACTCCGACGGCGACGTCGCCGCCCACGCCTTGTGCGACGCCCTGCTTTCGGCCGCCGGCCTCGGCGACCTGGGCGCGGTCTTCGGCACGGGCGACCCGCGGATGGACGGCGCGCACGGCGCGGACATGCTCGCCGAGGTCCGCGGCCTCGTCGAAGCCGAGGGTTGGCGGGTTGCCAACGCGACCGTCCAGGTGATCGGCAACCAGCCCCGCATCGGCAAGCGCCGCGACGAGGCCCAGCGCGCGCTGAGCGACGCCGTCGGCGGCCCCGTGAGCGTCGCCGGCACCACGTCGGACGGCCTCGGCCTGACCGGCCGCGGCGAGGGCATCGCCGCCATCGCCACCGCGCTCCTCGTGCGGGAGTGATCCCTTAGGGTCGCCGTCATGGTGACCTTCAACGACGCCACGAAGGCGTTGCTCGACGGCAAGAACTTCCCCGTCCTCGCCACCCTCAACAAGGACGGCTCCGCCCAGACGTCGGTGCTGTGGGCCAAGCGCGACGGCGAGACCCTGATCTTCGCCACCGTCCGCGGCCGCCTCAAGGAGCGGAACATGTCCCGCGACCCGCGCGTGTCCGTGTCGGTCTTCGAGACCGACAACCCGTACAACTACGTCGAGATCCGCGGTCGCGTCGAGATGACCGACGAGGGCGGGCGCGAGCTGATCAACGAGCTGTCGCACAAGTACACCGGCAAGGACTACCCGGCCGAACCGCCGGAGAACGTCCGCGTCCTCGTCCGCGTCATCCCGGAGAAGGTCACCGGCAACGCGGCCTGAGCCGCCCCGCCGCCGGGTTTGCGCGCCCGGCGGCGGCCGTCCTGGTTAGGGTTGGCGGGTGGCCATCAACGCTGTCCTCTTCGACTTCTCCGGCACCCTCTTCCGACTCGAGCAGGACTCCACCTGGCTCACCGACGTCCGCGACGACAGCGGCTCGGCCCTCGACCTCGAGGCCCAGACGGAACTGATGCGGCGCATGACCGCGCCCGTCGGCCAGGTCGTCGAGCTCGACGAGGAGTACCAGTACGCCTGGCACAACCGCGACCTCGACCCCGCGCTGCACCGCAAGGTCTACCTCGAAGTCCTGCGCGCCTCCGGCGTCCACCGCCTCGAGCAGGCCGAGGCGCTCTACCAGCGCCTGATCACCCCGGGCGAGTGGACGCCGTACCCCGACACCGAGGCCGCGCTGAAGGCCGTCGCGACCAGCGGCCGCAAGGTCGGCGTGCTCAGCAACATCGCGTTCGACATCCGCCCGGCGTTCACGCAGCGCGGGTGGGCCGCGCACGTCGCCGAGTTCGTGCTGTCCTTCGAGGTCGGAGCCGTGAAACCGCAACCGGAGATCTTCCGGGCGGCGATCGAACGGCTCGGCGTGCGCGCCGAGGAGACGCTGATGGTCGGCGACAGCGAGGAGGCCGACGGCGGGGCGCGGCTGCTCGGCTGCGCGTTCGCACTGGTGGACCCGCTGCCCACCGCCGAGCGGCCGGACGCGCTGCTCGGGGCGCTGCGGGAGCACGGCGTCTTCTGACGTCTTGCGACATCGCTCACGCCGACCCCGTACCCTTTCAGGGTGGCCCTACACCTGTTCGACACCGCGACCCGTGCCCCTCGGGAGTTCGTTCCCGTCCGCAGCGGAACGGCGTCCATCTACCTGTGTGGCGCCACCGTGCAGGGAGTGCCGCACATCGGGCACGTCCGAGGGGTCCTGAACTACGACGTCCTGCGCCGCTGGCTGCTCCACAGTGGACTCGACGTGCTGTTCGTCCGCAACGTCACCGACATCGACGACAAGATCCTCACCAAGGCCGCCGAAGCGGGCCGGCCGTGGTGGGAGTGGGCGATGACGCACGAGCGCGAGTTCGAGCAGGCCTACGACGACCTGGGCTGCCTCCCGCCGTCGGTCAACCCGCGCGCGACCGGGCACATCACGCAGATGATCACGCTCATGCAGCGTCTTATCGACAGCGGGCACGCGTACGCGGCCGAAGGTGACGTCTACTTCTCGGTGAAGACGTTCGACGGCTACGGCAAGCTGTCGGGCCAGCACGTCGACGAGGTCCAGCAGGGCGAGACGCCGACGCGCGGCAAGCGCGACGCGCGCGACTTCACGTTGTGGAAGAGCGCGAAGCCGGGCGAGCCGTCGTGGCCCACGCCGTGGGGCGACGGCCGGCCGGGCTGGCACCTCGAGTGCTCGGCGATGTCCACGAACTACCTCGGCCCGGAGTTCGACATCCACGGCGGCGGCGTCGACCTGGTGTTCCCGCACCACGAGAACGAGCGCGCGCAGTCCAACGCGGCCGGCGACCCGTTCGCGCGGTACTGGCTGCACAACGCGTGGGTGACGATGTCCGGCGAGAAGATGTCGAAGTCGCTGGGCAACACCGTGTCGATCCCGGCGATGCTGGAGCGCTACCGCCCGGTCGAGCTGCGGTACTACCTCGTGCAGCCGCACTACCGGTCCACGATCGAGTACTCCGACGGCGCGGTCGCCGAGGCGGCCCAGGGCTATCGGCGCGTGGAGGCGTTCCTGCGCCGCGCGGCCGCCGCCGGTGCCGTGCCCGTGGGCGCGGTGCACCCGGACTTCGCGACCGCGATGGACGACGACCTGGCGACGCCGGCCGCGTTCGCCGTGGTGCACAACACGGTGCGCGACGGTAACGCCGCCTTGGACGCGGGCGACACCCCCAAGGCGCTCGAACTCGCCGCTTCGGTGCGGGCGATGACCGACGTGCTGGGCGTCGACCCGCTGTCGGAACGCTGGGCCGACGGCGGCAGCGACACCCCCGTCCGCGAAGCGCTGGCGTCGCTCGTGGAAGGCCTCCTGGCCGAACGCCAGGAGGCGCGCGCCGCGAAGGACTTCGCACGCGCGGACACCGCCCGCGACCGCCTCACGGAGGCGGGCATCGCGGTGGAGGACACCCCGAACGGTCCGCAGTGGACGGTCAGGAACTCCTGACCCGAACGCTCGCGGTGGACTAAAGGACTCGGTTACACATGGCAGGCAACTCACGGCGTCAGGGCGCCATCCGCAAGGCCGGCACCAAGAAGGGCGCCGTCGTGGGCTCCGGCGGGCAGCGCCGCAAGGCGCTCGAAGGCAAGGGCCCCACGCCGAAGGCCGAGGACCGGCCGGGCCACAAAGCGCACCGGGCCGCCCAGGCGGCCCAGGCGCGCGACAACAAGCGCGAACAGCAGCGCCAGAAGAAGGCCGACCGGCCGGAGCTCATCGCCGGCCGCAACCCGGTCGTCGAGGCCCTGCGCGCCGACGTCCCGGGCACCGCGCTGTACGTGGCGCTCAACATCGACATCGACGACCGCGTGAACGAGGCCGTGCGCCTGGCCGGGGACAAGGGCATCTCCATCCTGGAGATCCCGCGCGAGGAGCTCGACCGCAAGACCAACCGGGCCGTGCACCAGGGCCTGGGCCTGCAGGTGCCGCCGTTCGAGTACGCGCACCCGGACGATCTGCTCACCGCCGCCCGCGACTCCGGCAGCACCCCGCTGTTCGTCGCGCTCGACGGCGTGACGGACCCGCGCAACCTCGGCGCCGTCATCCGCTCCGCCGCCGCGTTCGGTGCCCAGGGCGTGCTGCTGCCGGAGCGCCGCAGCGCCGGCATGACGGCCGTGGCCTGGCGCACCAGCGCCGGCACGGCCGCCAAACTCCCCATCGCCGTCGCGACGAACCTCACGCGCCAGCTGCGCGCCTGGGCGGCCGACGGCCTCATGATCGTCGGCCTCGACGCCGACGGCACCGTGGACATCGACGCCCTGGAACTCGCCGCGGACCCGCTGGTCGTCGTCCTGGGCTCCGAGGGCCGCGGCCTGTCCCGCCTCGTCCGCGAAACCTGCGACGCCACCGTCTCCATCCCCATGGCGGCCGGCGTGGAATCCCTGAACGCCTCGGTGGCCGCCGGGGTTCTCCTCGCGGAGGTCGCGCGGCGCCGCCGCTTGGCGGGTCGGCTGAGCTGACCTTGGCGGGTCGGCGGGCTGGCCTTGGCGGGTTGGCGGGCTGGCCTTGCCGGGTCGGCCGAGCAGCCCTTGCCGGGTCGGCCGAGCAGCCCTTGCCGGGTCGGCCGAGCTGACCTTGGCGGGCTGCCTCACTTCGTGTGGCCGCCCGCCATCCCCACGACTGCCCTCGCTCGGCGCCGGGCCGCCTCGGGCCGCCTGTCCTCGGCGCGGATGCGGTCGCCCGGTGCCCGGCCACCTCACCCCGCGACGTAACCCGCCGTCCGAAGACCGCCCTCACTCGGTGCCGGCGGCACCACACGCCGCCAACGTGCCCGCGATCCCCACGGACGCCGTCGCCCGCGCGGAACCTCCTCGCTCGCCGGCATCCCGCGCCACCGGAACCACGGCCCTCGCTTGATACCCGGCCACCTCTCCTCATGAGAGAACCGGCCACCCCAACGGATGCCCTTGCCCGACCCCGGGCCACCCCGCGGCGCCGACGTCGCCCGCCATCCCAGCGCAAGCCTTCGCCCAATGCCGGGTCGTCGCACCCAAGTCGCCCGCCATTGCACGAAAGACCCCACCCGCTGCAGGGCCGCCTCACCTCGCCGAGATCGCCCGCCATTCGAGCGCAAGCCCTCGCCCAGTTCCAGGCGACCTCACCTCACGCGATCACCCGGCATCGAACGATTGCCCTCGCTCGATGCCGAGCCACCTCACCCCACGAGTTCGCCCAGCCACCCACGTTAGCCGAGCGAATCGGCCAAACCCTGCCAGCCGACGCAGTTACCCACAGCCCGACCAAGTTGTGGACAGCTCCGCCCTCCACGCGCCTTCCGACCGTTTTCGTCGCCCCTCACCGATAAAATGGGACGGGGACGCCCCCCTGGGAGGGCGGGGGCATGTCCACCGGAGCGAGGCGCGCGCGGCGGTCTGTACCTGGTCACGCGAGCGGTCAGCGGGCCCCTTGTGCCATCACACTCAGTGATTCGCGTCGGGATCGGCTGGGCATCGCGGCACTGGGCCACCCACTCGGGCTAAGGTCAGCTCCGGAACCGAGGGGGTCCGTCACCGATGTCGTTCGTTTCGCCGCTGTTCTTGTGGTACTTCATGCCGGCGGTGCTGGTCGCCGTGCTGGTGTGCCCGCGCAGCTGGCGCAACGCGATCGTCGCGGTGGCGAGCCTGCTGTTCTACACGATCGGCGCCGGGCCGTACCTGTTCCTGCTGCTGGGCTGCATGGCTGTGAACTTCCTCGTGGGCCCGGCCCTCGAGCCCAGCCCGTGGGACGTGCACGGCAAGCGGCGCAAGCGGATCCTCATCGGCGTCGTCACGCTCGACGTGCTCGTGCTGGTGATCTGGAAGTACGCGGGCTTCGCGACGCAGCAGATCGCGGCCGTCGCACACTGGTTCGGCGGGGACGTCGGCGTCGCGAACATCGTGGTGCCGATCGGCATCTCGTTCTACACGTTCCACCACATTTCGTACGTCGTGGACATCTACCGCGGCGAACGGCACGCGCTGCGCAACCCGGTGTCCTTCGCGGCGTACATCGCGATGTTCCCGCAGCTCATCGCGGGCCCGATCGTGCGGTACCGCGAAATCGCGGACCAGCTACCGCAGCAGCGTTCGCACCGTCTCGACGACATCGCCGCCGGCTTCCCGCGGTTCGCGCTGGGCCTGTGCAAGAAGTCCATCGTCGCCGACTCGCTCTCCCCGATGGTCGAAGCGTGCTTCTCGACGCCCAGCGACCAGATGACGTTCGCGACGGCCTGGCTCGGCGCCGTCGGCTACACGCTGCAGCTGTTCTTCGACTTCTCCGGCTACTCGGACATGGCCATTGGCCTCGGCCGCATGCTGGGCTTCCGCCTGCCGGAGAACTTCGCGCGGCCGTACTCGTCGGTCACCATCACGGAGTTCTGGCGCCGCTGGCACATGTCCCTGTCACGCTGGTTCCGCGACTACGTCTACATCCCCCTCGGCGGCAACCGCTCCGGCGCCGGCAAGACCTACCGCAACCTCTGCATCGTCTTCGTCCTGACGGGCTTCTGGCACGGCGCCCAGTGGACGTTCCTCATCTGGGGCTGCTACCACGGCGCCCTGCTGGTCATCGAACGCCGCTTCAACTGGGGCAACACCCCGACCGGCCGCGTCGCCCGCCTCGCCCGCCGCCTGCTCACCCTGGTCCTCGTGGTGTTCGGCTGGGTCTTCTTCCGCTCCGCCGACCTGGCCCACGCGCTCTCCATGATCGGCCACATGCTCCTCCCGGACTTCACCGGCCTGGGCGACGTCGTGTCCAGCGCGCTGACCAACCAGCGCCTCCTGATCCTGATCCTGGCCCTCGCGGTCTTCCTCCTCCCCGCCCACCCCGTGACGGGCCCCCTTCTGGAGTCCTCCCGCACCCGCCCCGCCACGGCTCTCCGCATCGGCGTGATGACCGTCGGCCTCGTCTACGCCGCAATCCTGGTCGCGACGGGGACTTTCAGTCCGTTCCTCTACTACCAATTCTGACGAAACAGGGCCGGCCACCGACGGGCGAACGGTCCCGCGGTTTGGTCTTTCGTGGACGTAGCGGCATCGGCACGCTGCCGGCGTGAAGAACCGGGAGGCCTTGCCGCGGCTGTGGATCAGCGCTGGCCGTACCCCCGGAGTTTGTCCACCACGTGCTCGATCTCCTCCGGGGGCAGCAGCGCCGGGGTGCCGGCGGAGCGGGCCAGGAGCCACAGGCGGCAGACCCACTCGAGTTGCTGGGCGCGGTCGTACGCGGAGTGCAGGGTGTCGCCGTAGGTGATGGTGCCGTGGTTGGCCAGGAGGCAGCCGCGGCGGGAGTCGAGGGCTTTGAGCATGTTGTGGGCCAACGCGTCGGTGCCGTAGGTCGCGTACGGGGCGACGCGGGCGGTCGCGCCGATGGTGGCGAGCATGTAGTGGATGGGCGGGACCTCGTCGACCAGGGTCGAAACGGCGGTGGCGTGCACGGAGTGCGTGTGGACGACCGCGGTGACCGGGGCGCCGTCCGGGTCGGCGGCGCGGTTGTAGATGGTGAGGTGCATCGGGAGTTCGCTCGTCGGCCGCAGGTCGCCCTCGACGGGTTCGCCGTCGAGGCTCACGACCGGGATGTCGGCCGGACGCAGGCCGCCGTAGTCGACGCCCGTGGGCGTGACAGCGACCAACGCACCGTCGCGGACGGAGATGTTGCCGGAGGTACCGACGACCAGGCCGTCGGCCGTCAGGCGACGCGCGTAGTCGCAGACGGCGGCCCGCTCGTCCTCGAGGATCATCACAGCCTCCACAGTCCGCGCGCGGCGGCGAGGGATGCCTGGTAGTCGGCGTAACCGCGCTCGTAGACCTCGACATTCTCCGGCCGGACGGCCACGGTCCGCGAGTTGGCCGCCCACCGCTCCTGGTCGAACGGAGTGCCGAGCGCCGACGCGGCCGTGAGAACCGCGCCCCGCGCGCCGACGCCCGGATCGCTCGGGATCACGATCGGCCGGCCCAGCACATCGGCGAAGATCCGGATCCACTCCGGCGAGCGCACGCCCCCACCGCACGCGTACAGGCGGCCCGAAAGCCCGGCCGCCTCGAAGCAGTGCCGCGCGGCGAACGCGATCGATTCGCACAGCGCCCGCACCACGTCACCCCGGCTGCTTTCCAGGCTCAGCCCGGCGAACTGCGCCCGCGCACCCGCGTCGACGAACGGCGCGCGCTCCCCGGAAACCGACAGGAACGGCAACGACCGCACCCCACCCGCGCCCGCCGCGCTGCTGGCCAGCAGCGCGTCGATCTCCGTGACGTCGATGCCCAGCAACGCACACACCCAGTCGATGCCCGCGGTGCCGACCATCGCCGGCATCGCCCGCAGGAATCGCGATTCGTCCGGTGTGGACAGAAACATCCCGGCCGGCTCACCCTCGCGGTCGAACGCGGCGTCGGCCGTGAGCACCTGACACGCGAGGGTGGTGCCCGCGGTGAGGATGCCGTCGCCCGGCTCCCGCACTCCGGCGCCGATCGCGCTGGCGGGCAGGTCGAACGGCCCGGCCGTGACGGGCAACCCGACCGGCAGGCCCAGCAGCTCGGCTCCGCCGGCGTTGAGCCGGAAGACGGTCTTCGGTGGTGCCGGGTCGGCGAACAAGCTCCGCCGATGGCTGAGGCCGCACGCCTCGATCGCGCCTTCGTCGTACTGCCGGGTGGCCTGGTCGAGGAACGGCAACGACGCGTCGGAAGCATCGACGGTGATCTCACCCGTCAGCCGCTGCACCACCGCGTCGACGCAGTAGCCCGCCACCACCGCGCGGTCGAGCACCTCCGGCTCACGACCGTCCAGATAGGACATGATGGCCGCCGCGCAGCCCGGGAACATGCCGGATCCCGTGCGGCGGAACACTTCTCGCGCCACGCCGTCCGCTTGCCACTTCGACAGCAGCGTGTTGGCCCTGGCGTCGAGCCACGAGATCGCGGGACGCACAGCGGCGCCGCGCTCGTCGCGCAGCCACATGCCGTCGCCTTGACCGGTGAGAGCCAGGGCCGTGACCGGTTCGGGCAGTCGCGCGGCCACCTCGCGCACGACGGTCACGACCGTGCCAACGACCTGGTCGAGGTCCTGCTCCACGAGTCCACCCGTGTGGTGGTGCACCTCGGACGGGGTGCACGCGCTCGCGACGGAGCTGCCGTCCTCGTCAAACACGACCGCCTTGGTGAGTGAGGTCCCTATGTCGACTCCGACGATCACGGCCGCCGCCCGAGCACCTCGGGGTTCGCGACGTTCGCCAGCTGCTCACCGCGGGCGAACCGGCCGACCTCGGCGGCCACGATCGCCGCCGCACGTTCCGCCGTCTGCCGGCTCGCACCGGCCAGGTGCGGCGTGGCCACGACGTTCGGCGCGTCGCGCAGAGCCCAGTTCGCCGGCGGCGGTTCGACGTCGTACACGTCCAGAGCGAGTGCGCCGAGCTGCCCGGACCGCAGCGCTTCCGGCAGTGGCCCGTAGTCGAGCAGGCCGCCGCGCGCGGTGTTGACCAGCACGGCGCCGCGCGGCAGCAGCGCCAGTTTGCTCGCGTCGATCAGGTTCCGCGTCTCCTCCGTGAGCCGGGCGTGCAGGCTCACCACGCGGCTCTGCTTCAACAGGTCGTCGAGCTCGACGAGCCGCGCACCGTCAGCCTGCACCACGGCCCGGTCCGCGAACGGGTCGGCGACCACCACGTCGGCTCCGAACGCCACCAGCACCTTCGCGACGCGGGAACCGATCGCGCCGTAGCCGACGAGCCCGACCGTCGTCCCGCCCAGCTCGGACCCGGCCTGGTCGTAGGCGTAGTAGTCGCCGCGCCAGGTACCGCCCAGAAGCTCAGCCGACGACGTGGCGATCCGCCGCATCGCCGCCAGGATCATGCCCACCGCGAACTCCGCGGCCGCACCGGCGTTGCGCCCCGGAGCGTAAGTGACGGCGACGCCGGCCTCCGTCGCCGCCGCCAGGTCGACGTTCACCGGCCCACCCCGGCACACCGACACGAGCTCCAGGTTCGGTGTGGCCGCGAAAACGCGTTTGGTGAACGGCGCCATCTGCGTCACGGCGACCTTCGCGTCACCCAGCGCTTCGATCACCTGGTCTTCGGTGCCGCTGGCTTCCTGGACTTCACCGACCGGCCCGAACGGCTCGACGGGCCATGGCAGCAGCAGTTCGGCGACCTCGTGGTCACCGCCGAGCTCCGCTCGAACGGCTCCGGCCAGCAGGCCAGGGCCGACGAAGTGGTCTCCCGCAGCGAGAATGTGCAACTCTGCTCCCTCACTCGCTCTGTGCCGATCGTGCGCCCCGGCGGACGCCCGGCCTGGTGGTCAGTGGGCGTTCTCGTACTCGGTGATGTGCGCGACCTTCGTCGCGCTCGCCGACGCGGGGTCGAAGCGGTACCCGACCCATTCGGCGACGATCTTCTTCGCCACCTCGGGCCCGATCGCGCGGGCGCCGAAGGTGATCACCTGGCAGTCGTTGGACTTGACCGAGCGCTCGGCGGAGTAGGAGTCGTGCGCGACGGTGGCCCGCACGCCCGGCACCTTGTTCGCCGAGATCGCCATGCCGATCCCGGTGCCGCACACCAGCACCCCGCGGTCGGCGTCGCCCCGCGCGATGGCTTCGGCCGCTTCGAGCCCGAGCAGGGGGTACGCACGCTCGTCCCCGGCGTCGGCAACCCCGAGGTCGGCCACGTCGTCGACGCGCTCGTCGGCCAGCAGCAGGTCCCGAAGCTGGTTCTTGAGCTCGACGCCGGCGTTGTCCGCCGCCACCACGATCCGCATCAGCAACCGCTCCTTCCCAGCTCTTCGCCGACTGCCGTGACCAGCAAGGAGAACGAAACCGCACCCGGGTCGGAGTGGCCTTCACTCCGCTGGGCCAGCCTGGCCGCGCGGCCCTTCACCGGCCGCAGGTGCGCCGTCTCGCCTGCCGCGGAGACGGCCGCCTGTGCCGCCGTCCGCCAGGCCTGGACCACGTCGGCGTCGGTGTGCTCGCGCAGGGTCGAGCGGAACGGCTCGATGGCGTCGAGCATCGTCTTGTCACCCGGCTCGGCCTTGCCGAGTTCGGTGAACGCCCGCACTGCCGCGTCAAGGGCGTCGGCCAGCACCGACGTCGTGATCTCGTTGGCGGACAAGCCCTTCAGCCCCGCGCCGGTCTGCGCCAGCAGCACCCCGTAAAGCGCCCCGGACGCTCCACCTGCCGCGTCGGCGAACGCCGTGCCGGCCGCCAGCAACGCACCCGACACCGTTTCGCCGGTGCGCCGGGCCGCGGCGACCGCGGCCCGCATCCCGCGGGTCATGCCGAGCCCGTGGTCGCCGTCGGCGGCGACGGCGTCGAGCCGGCCCAGTTCCGCTTCGTTCTCTTCGATGCGCTGCAACGCCGCGGAGAGCACTCGGTCCACCACACCGGTTCCCGGTTCCGCTTGCGTCAACAGTTCATCCACTGTGGACTCGAGTCCGACCTGCGCCAGCGCCGCGCCGGTGGTGCGGTACCCCGGTGTGTCGCACGGCGCCGCGTAGAGCTCGGCCAGCTCGTCGTCGAGCACCAGGATCGACAGCGAGACACCGGCCATGTCGAGCGACGTGACGAACTCGCCCACCTCGGTGTGCACCGGGCTCAGGCCGGCCTCGCGAGCCGCTCGTGGACCCGCGCGTAGGCGACGAACATTTCCTCGTACTTGGTGCGGCCGAGCCCGTTCAGCAGGGCCACGACCCGCCCGTCGCCGGACGGCAGCTCCGGCAGGAGCCCGTCCACCAGTGCGTCGGCGAGTTCTGCCGCCGACAGCCGGTCGACCGTGCGGACGCCGGGTTCGCCGTGGATACCGAGCCCCAGCTCCATCTCCCGGTCGGCGACGGTGAACAGCGGGCCGTCGGCACCCGGCAGCGTGCAGCCGCCGAACGCCACGCCGAACGTGCGCGTCCGCGCGTTGGCCTTCGCTGCGACGTCGTGCACCGCGTCGAGGTCGTAACCCCGTTCGGCGGCCGCACCGGCGATCTTGAACACCAGGAAGTCACCCGCGACGCCCCGGCGCCGCTCGGGTTCCGTGGCGGGACCGCTCGCGATGTCGTCGGTGACGAGCACGGTGCGGCTCCGGATGCCCTCGGCGGCCAGCCGCCGCGCGGCGAGGCCGAAGTGCAGCACGTCGCCCTGGTAGTTGCCGAAGCCGAACAACACCCCGGCACCGTTGTCGGCCGCCCGGGCAGTGCGGTAGACCTGCTCGGCGCTCGGGCTGGTGAACACGTCGCCCACCACTGCGCCGTCGGCGAGACCCGGCCCGACCAGCCCGGCGAACGCTGGGTAGTGGCCGCAGCCGCCACCGATCACCACGGCGACCTTGCCGGGCCGCACCGCGGCTTCCCGGCGCAAGACTCCGTACGCGTCCGACACCTTGCGCACGGTCCGGCCGTACGCGGTGACGAACCCGTCCAGCCACTGTCGCTTGAACGTGTCCGGGGAACCCAGGGTGGTCATCGTCAGTCCCTCGCCGCCACCGGCTCGCCGGCCAGGTAGGCCAGCAGCTTCCGGCGGACGTCGTCGTTGTCTTCGGCGATCGCGCTCGCCAGCTCGAGCGCGTCGGGCTTCGGCGGGTACGCGGGGTTGGGCAGCGCGACGACCGTGAGCCCGGCCGCGACCGCCGCCCGGATGCCGTTGCCGGAGTCTTCGACGCCGAGGCAATCCCGGCCCGGCCGGCCGAGGCGCGCGGCGGCTTCCAGGTACACGTCGGGACTCGGTTTACCGCGCGCGACCTCGGCGCTCGACACCGTCGCCGTGAACTCGCCGCCGAGCCCGTGCTTGGCCAGCACCGCGTCGATCACCCGCCGTGCGGCGGACGACGCGAGCGCGATCGGCACCCGCGCACCGACCTCGCGCACCATCTCACCGGCGCCGGGCAGCAGAGGCGCGTGCCCGGCGTCGATCGAAGCGATCATGCCGTCCACCACCTCGCGTTCCACGGCCTCGGCCCGGCCCGGTACCCCGCAACGGCGTGCGAGGTACGCGGCCCATTCGGGCGCGCTCATCCCCTGCACCGACGCGGTGTCCTCGGCCGTCCACTCGACCTGGTGACGCGCCGCGCAAGCGATCCAGTTCTCCTCCCAGAGGTGTTCACTGTCAACGAGAACACCGTCGAGGTCGAACACCACCGCGTCGAGCGTCATCCAGCCATTCCTTCCAGAGCCTCCGTTCACACGGACTGTGTTAAGTTAACAGGGCTGATGAGAAGTTCGCAAGGGTCGATCACACCCGGAGGAGCACGAGTGGGCACGCGACTGCTGCTGACCAGGCACGGACAGACGGAATGGCACACCGAGAACCGGTACGCGGGCAGCAGCGAGGTCGCGCTGACCGACGAAGGCCTCCGCCAGGCCGAAGCGCTGGGTCGTTACGCACGCGAAGTGAAGCCGGACGCACTGTTCTGCTCGCCCCAGTACCGCGCCCGGCGCACGATCGCCCCCGCCGCCGAGGCCCTCGATCTCGCGCCGGAAATCGTCGACGACCTGCGGGAAGTCCACTTCGGCCTCATCGAGGGCAAAACGCGCGACGAGGTTCGCCGAACCAACCCCGACTCGGTCGAGAGGTTCCTCGCGGACCCGATCGCCGGGTCGTTCCCCGGTGCCGAAGACCCGGCCGCGGCGGCCGACCGCGGCGCGCGGGCCCTGCGCGAGATCTCGCGACGCACCGACGGAGTCGCACTGGTCGTCGCCCACAACACGCTGCTGCGGCTCACTTTCTGCCGCCTGCTGGGGATCCCCCTCGACCGGTACCGCACCGTGTTCCCCCGGCTGGGGAACACCGCGATCACCGAACTGGAGGTGGACGACGACCACACGGCCCTGCTGCGCTTCAACCTGCCGGTCGACACGCGATAATCACGCCATGTCGAGTGACAAATCGCCCGCGCACTCACGCGAGAGCCGCCAGCAGATGCTGGTCGACTACGTGTTCAACACGGGTTCGGCCACCATCGGCGACCTCGTGGACCTCACGGGCGTCAGCAACATGACGGTGCACCGGGACATCGACGAACTGGTCAGGAGGGGGCTGCTGCGGAAGTACCGCGGTGGCGTGTCGGCCATGCCGTCGACGGTTTTCGAGAGCAACGCCGAGTACCGGATGAACGCGCACGCCGGCGCCAAACGCCTGATCGCGATGAACGCGGTCGAGCACGTCGAGCCCGGGATGTCCGTCCTGCTCGACGATTCGACGACCGCGCTGGCGCTGGCCAAGCTGCTCCCGCCGATGGCGCCGTTGACGGTCGCGACCAACTACCTCGGCGCCATCGACGTGCTCAAAGACGTCGAAGACCTGCGGCTCATCTGCATCGGCGGGGACTACTCGCCCACGCACGACAGCTTCCTCGGCATGCAGTGCCTGGAAGCGATCGAGCGGCTTTCGGTCGACATCGCGTTCGTCTCGACGTCGGCGATGAACACCGAGATGACGTACCACCAGGAGCCCGAGATCGTGATGGTCAAGCGCGCGATGCTGGCCAGCGCGCGGCGCAAGGTGCTGCTGATGGACGCCAGCAAGATGGAGCGCACCGCGCTGCACCGGCTCGCGCCGCTGGGCGACTTCGACCTGCTCATCGTGGACGAGGAGATCGATGCGCACCTCGCCGACGAGCTGCGCAGCCGCGTCGAGCTCGAGATCTCCGAGGACATCGATTGAACTGATCGAGTTAACACTCTTGCGTGCGAACTTCACATGATCCATGATAAGTTGCACTCACGACGTCATGGAGGCGTGTATGAACGAGTCGGCACCAAGGGAGCTGTCCGGGTTCGGCCGTGTGCTCACGCGGTGGGGCCTGCCTGCGCCGCTGTTCCTCGGCTACGTGGGCCTGTTGCTGTTCATGATCGGCGACGGGGTCGAGTCGGGGTTCATCGCGCCGTACATGGCCGAGAACGGAGCGGGTACGGAGATCCGCGCGTCGTACGTGATCACCGTGTACGGCGTCGCGGTGATGCTGGCGTCGTGGCTGTCGGGTGCGCTGTCGGAACTGTGGGGGCCGCGCCGGGTGATGCTCATCGGCCTGGCGATCTGGCTGGTGTTCGACGTGCTGTTCCTGACGATCGGGCTCGGCGCCGGCAACTACCCGCTGATGCTGATCTGCTACGGCATCAGGGGCTTCGGGTACCCGATGTTCGCGTTCGGGTTCCTGGTGTGGATCACGGCGGTCGCCCCGGTCGCACGGCTCGGTGCGGCGGTCGGGTGGTTCTACTTCGCGTTCACCGGTGGGTTGCCGACCTTGGGGGCGCTGGTCGCGAGCTTCACCAACCCGCTGTTCGGGCACTTCGGCACGCTGTGGGTGTCGGTGGGCTTGCTGGCGCTCGGCGGGCTGATCGCGGTGCTGGGCGTTCGGCAGCGAACGGGTTACGGGAGGCTGGCACCGCCTGACGTGAAGCCGGTGCAGAGCCTCGTTTCCAGTGTGTCGATCGCGTGGCGCAAGCCGCGGGTCGGGGTCGGGATGGTCGTGCGGATCATCAACACCGCGCCGGAGTTCGGCATGCTGGTGTTCTTCCCGACGATCTTCATCGACCAGATCGGTTTCGGCGAAAGCCGGTGGCTGCTGCTGGTGTCGGTGATCTACGGGACGAACATCTTCTTCAACCTCATCTTCGGGGTGCTGAGCGACCGGATCGGCTGGCGCACCACGATCTTCTGGTTCGGCGCGATCGGCTGCGCGATCTCGATCCTGCTGCTGTACTTCGTGCCGATCGCGATGGGCGCGCAGTACTACTGGCTGGCGCTGATCGTGGGCGCGCTCTACGGGGCGACGCTGGCCGGGTTCGTGCCGATCTCCGCGTTGCTGCCGTCGCTGGCGCCGGAGAACAAGGGTGGCGCGATGGCGCTGCTGAACCTCGGCGCGGGCGCCGCGGCGTTCGTCGGGCCGGCGATCGTGTCGCTGTTCCTCGGGCCGGCGGGTGCGGCCGGCGTGGTCGTGATCTTCGCGGCGCTGTACCTCGTGGCCGCGGTGCTGGTGCGGTTCCTGAAGCTGCCCAAGGAGACGGCGCGGGCGATCGCCGGGGACCGCAGCCTGCAGGAAGTCGGCGGCGTGTGATCACGATCGGAATCGACGTCGCCACCGCGGGGGTCCGGGCCTTCGCGGTGGAGGCGGGGAAAGTGCTGGCCACGGCCGCCGCGGAGCTGCCGGCACCGGTGCGTTCCGGTGACGGGCGCAGCGAGCAGGATGCCCGGGCGTGGTGGCCGGCGGTCGAGTCGGCGCTGGTGAAGGTGACGTCGGCCGTGTCTGCGCGCGAGATCGCGGCGGTTGCGGTGGCGGCGACATCGGGAACGATCGTCGGTGTCGACGCACGCGGCGAGCCGGTGACGCCGGCGCTGATGTACGACGACCGTCGCGGCGCGGACCGGAACGCGAAAGCGGCGGAGTTGGGGGCTTCGCGTTGGCGGAGGCTCGGGTCCGGCGTCTCGCCGACGGCGGCGCTCGGCCGGATCGGGTGGCTGGCCGAGCACACGTCTTCGGTCGGCATCCGGCACACGGCGGACGTGATCGCGGCGAAGCTCGTCGGTGGTCCGGTGGCGGCGGATTGGTCGCACGCGTTGAAGAGCGGGTACGACCCGTTGGCCGGCGAGTGGCCGGTCGAGGTGTTCGACGGGCTGGGCGTACCGCTGTCGATGCTGCCGCCGGTGGTCGCGCCCACGACCGTGCACGGTGAGGTGGCTGCGCCGATCGCGGGGCTGCCCGCCGGGTGTGCCGTCGTGGCCGGCATGACGGACGGGTGCGCGGGCCAGCTCGCGGCGGGTGCCGTGGCGCCGGGCCGGTTCGTCGGGATCCTCGGGACGACGTACGTGCTGAAGGGGGTCACGGACTCGCTCGTGCCGGACCCGACCGGGGTGATGTACAGCCACCGGCACCCGGACGGCTGGTGGCTGCCGGGCGGCGCGTCGAACACCGGCGGCGAGGCGGTGTCGGACGCCGAAGATCTGGCAGCGCTGGACGCCGCTGCTGCGTCACGGGGACCGGCGGGGGTGGTGACCTTCCCGTTGCGACGGAAGGGAGAGCGGTTTCCTTTCGCGAGCGGAGACGCGGAGGGGTTCGTTCTCGGGTCGCCGGCCGACTCGGTTGAGCTACACCGCGCACGTCTCGAAGGTGTGGCGTTCATCGAGCGCCTCGCCCTGGACCACGTGCGACGGTTGGGAATCTCCGTCGAAGGACCTCTGCTCGCGGCCGGCGGCGGGAGCCGGAGTCCGTTGTGGACGCAGATCCGGGCGACGGTCACCGGCCTGCCGCTGAGCGTGGCACCGCACGCCGAGACCGCCTACGGCGCCGCCCTCCTGGCCGCGGCGGGGTTGCTGCCGGGCGGGCTGGCGGAAGCGTGCGCGGACGTGCCAGCCGGCAGGCTGGCGGAATCGTCGCTCTCCGAGCGGGGCGCGCTGGCGACGTCGTACCGCAGGTTCTGCACAGCCCTGCACGAGCGGGGGTGGATCGACGACGACTTGGTGAAAACCGCCCTGCGCTGACGACCTCTCAGGTGGCCGGGCCGGCGCACACCCCGGAGGCGATAAGTCGATACAGCACCCGGCGAACGTGGCGTGGCTTCGACAGCAAACGAATGGACCACCGCGGCGCCCGCACGGGGAACGGGCGCGGCCGATGGCGAACTCCACCTCGCCTGTCGTCGGAGAGTGGGCGGGCCGGATCCAACAGCCTTGAGCCCTCACGGACACCGGCCAATGGGCGTTTCTGTCGGCTGAACTCGCATGCAGGACTCCGCGACCCGCGACACGGCCAAGCCACCCCCGGTGCGGCCCGTTTGAACCAGCCGGCAGATCCCGCGACACGGGCCGGTCACGACGCCGCGCTATTCGACTGGGCTCGCACGCGAATGCAAGGGTTGAGGGCAAAGAAGAGCGGGCCCACCGGTGGTGGGCCCGCGAGGGTGGATGGAGGAATAGCTCAGCGGCTGGAGGGCCTGCTGGAGTTCGTCGAGTTGTTCGGCGTTGAGGGCGTGGCCGGAGTCGAGGGCTCGGCGTCTGCGGTGGCGGCGGACGAGTCCGTGTCCAGAGAGTCGGCCGGGGTCGGGTCGGCGGGGGTGGTCGGGTCGGTGGCGGCCTGGTCCTGAGGGGAGAGGAGGCGGAGGGCTTCCTGGACCGCCGCGTTGGTGGCGGCGATGCGGTCGGCGACCTTGGCGCGCAGGTCGAGCGCCAGGGTGCGGGACTCGGTGGCCTCGGCTTGCTTCTGGAGGGCGTCGGCGAGAGCGGAGTCCGTTTGGGACTTCTTGGTGGCGATCTCTTCGGACGCGAGGCGGTCGGCTTCGGCGCGGCCGGCGGCGGAGGCGGCTTCCGCGGCGGCGTCGGCTTCGGCGCGGGCGGTGGCGGAGGCCTCGTCGGCTTCGGTGCGGGCGCGGGCGGCGGCTTCGTCGGCCTCGGTGCGGGCGCGGTCGGCGGCCTGGGTGCGGGACTCGATGTCGGCGTTGGCCGCGGCGGTGCGGGTGGCGATGTCCTCGTTGCACGCAGTGGTGCGGGACTCGATGTCCTCGTCCGCGGCGCGGGTGCGGGATTCGATGTCCGCGTTGGCGGCGGCCGTGCGGGAGGCGATGTCCTCGTCGGCGGCGGTGGTGCGCGAAGCGATGTCTTCGTCGGCGGCGCGGGTGCGGAGCTCGATGTCCTCGTTCGCGGCGGTCGTGCGGCGCTCGATGTCTTCGTCGGCCGCGGCCGTGCGGGTCGCGATGTCTTCGTCGGCCGCAGCCGTGCGGGTGGCGATGTCCTCGTTGCACGCGGCGGTGCGGGTCGCGATGTCTTCGTCGGCCGCGCGGGTGCGGGATTCGATGTCCGCGTTGGCGGCGGCCGTGCGGGAGGCCATGTCCTCGTCGGCGGCGAGGGTGCGGGATTCGATGTCGGCGTGGGCGGCGGCGGTGCGCGCGGCGATGTCGTCCTCGGCGGCCTGCAGGCGGGACGCGATGTCGGCCTGGGCTTCGGCGAGAAGCCGGTCGCGTTCGGCTTCGGCTTCCTTCGCGAGGCGTTCCATCGTGCGCTGGGTTTCGTGCGCGTACTTGTCGGCCTCGGTGCGAGTGGAGGCGGCGTCGGCTTCGGCCGCGGCGCGCAGGTCGGCGATCTCCTCCTCGGCGAGCTGCATCATCATGCGCACGCGCTCAGCCATCGCGCCCGCGCCCGACGGGCTCGAGCTCAGCCGCACCAGCGCGGACTTCGCCTCGGAGAGCTCGTTCTGAGTGGTGGTGAGAGCCTTCGACAGCTCACCGGACGTCGCGATGGCCTCGTCGCGGCTGCGGGACGTCTCCCGCAGCTCGCGCGTGAGCGCGGTGAGGCGCTCATCGACCTGGCGCTGGTTGTAACCCCTGACGGCGACCGCGAACGCGGCGCTCTTCGGGGTGGCTTCGGACTTCTCGGGCGCGACCATCGGGCCACCTTAGTGAGGGACGGTGCGTCCGGACGTACCGCCAAACGGCTGCATTACGAAATGCGGAACCTGCCGTCACGCATGGCTTCCTGTCCGGCCGACGACAGTCCGGCTAACACCACGGTAACGGCAGAAGACCCGAATGGACAGTGCGCGAATCCTCGACGACCGCATCGCACGCCGGCGCGGACCCGACCACCCCGTTCACCGCCTACGACACCAAACGCCGAGAGGTCTTTCCCGACTCGATCCGGGGAAAGTGCCCGAAACACCCCGCCCGACGTTGGTCAAGACCTCGCGCAGGAGAACCGCAGGTCCTGCTCCTGCCGCGGCCCGCTACCGTGCGGTGGACGCGACACGGGGAGGGATCGCGGTGCAGCGCTGGCAGGTCTACGCGACGATGCCCCCGCGCTGATCGGCTACGCCACCAAGCGCGTGGCGATCGAAATGATGTTCGGGCCCGTCGAGTTCGTCGGCGTCAAACCGTTCCTCGGCTGGCGAGGGGGTGCTTCCCGCCAACGCCGAACGCATGGCGACGACGGCCACGGAAATGCTCACCACGAACCTCGTCGACCCGAAAGAAATCTTCGCCCGCCTCGACCCCGCGCAGGCGGCCGAGGAGATCGAGCAGCCGCTGCTCAAAGTCGCCGAAGACGTGACGCGCGAGGTGGTGGAGACCTACCAGCCGCGGCTGTGGGAGGTGCTGCCCGCCACCGCGTAGCAGTTGTTGCTCAAGCGCGTGCAGGCCGAAGCGCCGCGAGCCATCACTAAGATCATGCGCGAGATCTCCAGCACCATCGAGGACGTGCTCGACCTCAAGCACCTCGTCGTGACGAACCTCGTGCGCGACAAAGCTCTCCTCAACCGCCTGATCCGCGACATCTCCCGTCCAGAAATGCAGTTCATCGCCCGGTCGGGAATCGTCTTCGGCTTCGTTCCCGGCTGCGCGCAGCTGCTCGTGTGGACGCTCGCGAAATCGCCAATCGTGCTGCCGCTGTTCGGCCTCGGCATCGGCTGGGTCACCGGCTGGCTCGCGTTGAAGATGATCTTCCTGCCGCGTGAGCCGAAACGGTTCTTTCGCCTCTACACGTGGCAGGGCGTGTTCCAGAAGCGCCGCGACCAGGTGGCCGCCGACTACGGCGACCTGATCGCCCGCGAGATCATCACCGTCCCCAACCTCCTGGAAGCCGTGTTGCGCGGCCCTAAGTCCGATCGCCTGTTCACGGTGATCACCCGCGAGGTGCAGCGGACGATCGATTCACAGGCGAGTGTCGTGAAGCCGTTCGTCGCGATCGCCGTCGGCACGAAACGGTTCCAGGAAATGAAGCAGGCCGCCGCCGCGAAATCCGCGGAACGCGTGCCCGAGACGATCCGCCACGCCGAGGACTACGCCGTGAACGCGCTCGACGTGCGCATCACGATCGTCGACCGGATGCGCCGGCTCACGCCGCTCGAATTCGAGCAGCTGCTGCGCCCGGCGTTCCGGCAGGACGAAGGGAAGCTGATCGCCGTCGGCGCGGTCATCGGCGGACTCGTCGGCGAGCTCCAGGCGCTGGTCCACCTGCACTGAAACTGCGATACCGTTCTGCCCTGAGCGGGAGGGAGGCCGGTTTGGACGTTGTCCTCGACGACCTCGCGCGGCACTGGCCCGTCTACGCCACGATGCCGTTCATCGCCGCGCTCATCGGCTACGTCACCAAGCGCGTCGCGATCGAGATGATGTTCCGCCCGCTCGAGTTCGTCGGCATCAAACCGTTCCTCGGCTGGCAGGGCGTGGTGCCCAAGCACGGCGGCCGTATGGCGGCCATCGCCACCGAACTGCTCACGACGAACCTGCTCGACATCAAGGAGATCTTCGACAAGATCGACCCGGTCATCGTCACGCGCGAGCTCGAGCAGCCGCTGCTGCGCGCCGTCGACGGCATCGCCCGCGACGTGCTGGAGGAGCACCACCCGAGGCTGTGGGAGGTCCTGCCGACGCTCGCGCAGGAGCTGCTCATCAAGCAGGTCCAGGCCAACGCGCCGCGGCTCGTGCGCGAGTTCCTCGAGGACGTGCGCGACAACCTCGACGAGGTGCTCGACGTGCGGCACATGACCGTCGAAGCCCTCACGCGCGACAAGGCCCTGCTCGTGAAGCTGATCCGCGAGACGTCGCGTCCGGAGATGACGTTCATCGCGCGCGCCGGCATCTTCTTCGGGTTCGGCCTCGGGGTCGTGCAGGCGATCGTGTGGGCGTTCACGCGCCAGCCGCTCGTGCTGCCGATCTTCGGCGGCTGCATCGGCCTGTTCACCGACTGGCTCGCGATCAAGATGATCTTCCTGCCCCGCGAACCCGTCCGCGTCGGCCGGGTGATCCTGCAGGGCAAGTTCCAGCGCCGGCGCGCCGAGGTCGCCCGGCAGTACGGCGAGCTGATCGCCACCGAGGTCCTGACCACGGCGAACCTGCTCGAGGCGGTGCTGCGCGGCCCGAAGTCCGACCGGCTCGTGGCGATGGTCGAACGAGCGGTTGGCCACGCCGTCGACCAGCAGGCCAGCCTGGCGAAACCCGTGCTCACGATGGCCGTCGGCGGCCGGCGGCTGCAGGAGATGAAGCACGAAGCGGCGAAACGGGCGCTCGCGGAGCTGCCGCAGACGGTCCGCTACGCCGAGGGCTACCTCACGCAGGCCATGGACGTCGCCAAGGTCATCGAACAGCGCATGCTCGCGCTCACGCCCGTGGAGTTCGAGGGCCTGCTGCGCCCGGCGTTCCGGCAGGACGAGTGGAAGCTCATCGCCGTCGGCGGCGTGATCGGGTTCGTGGTCGGCGAGCTGCAGGTCCTGCTGATGCTCGGCTGAGTTTCGGCGGTTGCCCGCACCCCGTTCACCCGAAGTGGCTACCGTGAGCAAGTGGCGTCCGAACCTCACCAGCTGCCAGCCGTCCACGAGGCGTACCTGCCGCGCGAGCACGCGCTGCACCGCCCGCGCCACGGCAAGCGTCAGCTCACGGCGCTGATCTGCGCGTTGCTGTTCTTCACGACGCCGACGCTGCTGTGGGTGTTCGGGGTGCGGCCGACGGAGATCGAGAACCACAAACTCGCGGGTTTCCCGAGCATCGGCGACGGGTTCGGGTTCTTCACCGGCCTGCCGCAATGGGCGATCGACCAGCTGTCGTTCCGGGCGAGCGCCATCAACGCGGCCGACGGCGTCAGCCGCTCGGTCTTCGGTGAGGAAGCTCCGCTGGACCAGGGCCCGTCGTCGGACGCCGGCCCGATCCCGGCGCCGCCGCTGCAGCAGCCCGGCGCGCCGAACGCACCGACGACGCCCAGCTCGCCGGGCAGCAGCCAGGCCGGCTACCGCAAGGTCGTGCAGGGTCTCGACGGCTGGCTCTACTACGGCTACGACGCCGAGGCGAAGTGCACGCCGACCCAGGACCTCGACACGACGTTGAAGCGGGTCGACGAACTGCGCGCCGCCGTGGAGGCGTCCGGCCGGAAGTTCGTGTTCGTCGTGACCCCGGACAAGACGACGATGGTGCCGCAGTTCCTGCCCGACAGCTACCCGGGCAAGGAGTGCTCGCAGGCGGCCGCGCCGAACGACTGGTACAAGATGACCACCGTCGGTCACTCACTGGATCTGCGGCCGGCCCTCGCCGCGTCCGCCGCGCGCGTCGGGCACCCGATCTACGCGCCGAACGACACGCACTGGCGCGACGAGGGCGGGATCGTGCTCACGCGCACGCTCGCCGAGACGATCCAGCCCGGTGTCACCACCAGCTGGATGTCCACTCCGGACGGTCAGTACGACGCCATCGCCGACCTGCCGCTGCTGCTCGGCAAATCGGGCGTCAAGTCGAACACGCAGTACAGCCTGCGCCCCGACGGCGTCACCGACCGCGCGTCGGGCTTCATCGCCAACATCGACCAGCCCGTGCACCGCACCTCGGCCCCGCTGCCGGGCACGATCAGCAAGCCGACGCTCATCTACGGCGACTCGTTCAGCCTCGCGTCCTCGCGCTACCTCACCGCGGCGTTCACGAACCTGACCTACCTGGCGTACTCGACCGACAAGACGACCCAGGCGCAGGCGGCGAACCAGTTCGTGGACTCGCAGGTGGTGGTGTTGCAGGCCGTGGAGCGCAACGTCGCGGGCGGCCTGGTGCCGTTCACGGACGAGGGCTTCATCTCGGCGGTGAAGACGGCGCTGGCCGCCCACCCGATCCGCTGACTCAGTGACACCGGGGCGGGTCATCCACCCGAGTTGACCCGTTGGCTGACCGAACTTGAGGGGCCGAAGCGGCAGTGCGGGCCGTGCCGGCCGCCATCGTGACCGCAACCCCGAAGAGCCGAGGTGGCGACGTCGAGTCAGTCCGCGCGCCGTGGGTTGCGCGTCGCGGTAAGGATCCGGATTCAGGCCGCCAACCAAATGCACCCGGCGCGGGAGCGGCTCAGACGGCCACCGGCCGGCGCTCGGGCACGGTGAGCCTGACGCCGCTGCGACGGTCGCGGGCCCAGGAGATCACGCGGCACACCAGGTAGATCAGGAACGAGATCGCGGTGACGAACGCGCTCACCGGTTTGCCCGGCGCCAGGGACAGGACGATGCCGCCCAGTGCCGACACCTCGGCGAAGACCACGGACAGCACCGTGGCGCGCAGCGGGCTGGCCGTGACGCGGGCGGCGGCGGCCGCGGGCGTCACCATCAGCGCGACGACCAGCAGCGAGCCCACGATCTGCACGCTCAGCGCCGTCGCGACGCCGACGAGCAGGGCGAACACCACGGTCAGCGATTTGACCGGCACGCCGCGCGCGACGGCGACGTTGCGGTCCACGCTGGCGAACAGCAGGGGCCGGTAGACGCACGCCAGCACGGCCAGCACGGCGACCGCCGAGATGACCAGCGCGGTGAGGTTGGTCGAGTCCACCGTGATGATCTGGCCGGTGAGGATGCCGAACTTGTTCGCCGACCGTCCCTTGTAGAAGGACAGCAGCAGCACACCCATGCCCAGCCCGAAGGACAGGATCACGCCGATCACGGAATCGCGGTCGGCGTCGCGGGTGCCGAGGATGCCGAGCAGCAACGCGGCGGCCACGGCGCCGAGCAGCGCACCGTACTCGACGCCGATGCCCAGCAGCAGGGCGCCGGCCGCGCCGGTGAACGCGAGTTCCGACGTGCCGTGCACGGCGAACGACATGCGGCGCATCACGATCAGCGGACCGAGGATCCCGGCCACCAGCCCCAGCACGGCGGCGGCGATGAGGGCCGTCTGCACGCTGGGCAGCGCGACGATCAGCTCCCACGTCTTGCCGAAGTCGAACATGCCGTCCAAGGCTCAGCCCACTGCTTCCTGCTCGTGGTGGTGCGGTTCGTCTTCGCACAGCGCGCTCTGCGCACCCGCGATGTGGATCTGCCCGCCGACGCGCAGGACCTCGATCCGCGTCCCGTACAGCTCGGACAGCGTTTCGGAGTTCATGACCTCGTCCGGCTTGCCGATGCGGAACGAGCCGTTGACCAGGTACAGCACGCGGTCGACGAACTGCAGCACGGGGTTGATCTCGTGCGTCACGAACAGCACGGCCGTGTTCTCCGTGCGCCGGCGCCGGTTGATCAGCTCGCTGACCGCGCGCTGGTGCGCGAGGTCGAGCGACAGGAGCGGCTCGTCGCACAGCAGCACCGACGGGTCACCGACCAGCGACTGCGCCACGCGCAGCCGTTGCTGCTCGCCGCCGGAGAGCCGCCCGATCGGCTGCTTCGCGTACGCCGTGCCGCCGACGGCTTCGATGGCCTCTGCGACCCGGCGCCGCCGCGCGCGCCCGCCGAACAGGCCGGGTCCCCACCGGTGCCCGTCGAGGCCGAGGCCGACGAGGTCGATACCGCGCAGCGTGAGGCCGTCGTCGATCGCGCGCTGCTGCGGGATGTAGCCGACCTTGCGGTTCGCGCCGCCCGGGCGGCCGCCGGCGATTTCGACGCTGCCGGCCGACAGGCCCTGCATGCCGAGCAGTGCCTTCAGCAAGCTGCTCTTGCCGGACCCGTTGGGGCCGAGGATCGCGAGGAACTCCCCCGGTTCGACGTCGAGGTCGAGCCCTGACCAGAGGGTGCGGGTGCCGAACGCCAGGCCCGCCCCGCGCACGTGAACAGCGGGGCGAACCGTCGAGAGCGAGGCGGACATCAGCTGTTCAGAGCCCCGGACAGCGAGTCCACTTCCTTGGTCATCCAGTCAATGTAGCCCTTGACGTCGGCGGGCAGGGTCTCGGCCACGTCCACCACCGGCACGTTGGCGGACTTCGCCGTGGCGACCACCTGCTGGGTCAGCGGGGTGACCGTCTGGACGTTGTTGATCAGGGCTTTCACCTGCTTCGACTTGATCAGCTGGGTGAAGTCGGCGACGGCCGTCGCGGGCACGTCGGTCTCGTTCTCCACCGCGTCGGAGAAGGCTTTCGGCGTTGCGTCGGTGATCTTCGCGCTCTCGAGCAGGTAGTGGGCGACGGGTTCGGTCACCACGACCTTCGTGCCCGGGTGCGCCGCACCGAGGGCGGCCGCCTTCTTCACCAACGCGTCGACCTGGCCCTTGAACGCCTTGGCGTTGTCGTCGAACGTCTGCTTCGACGCCGGCTGGATCTGGCCGAGGGCGTTCGCGACCTGGTCGGCGACCTTCTCCACACCCGGCAGGTCGTACCAGACGTGCTCGTTCTCGTCGCCGGTCGCGGCGATGTCGTAGGCGACGAGCTTCTTCGCGTCGCTCGCCTGGTCGGCGAGCTTGCCGAAGAAGTCGTCGTAGCCCCCGCCGTTGGCCAGCGTGAGCTGCGCGTTCTTGGCCGCGAGCGCGTCGTCGGCCGTCGACTCGTACGAGTGCGGGTCGGCCGTGGGGTCGTTGATGATCGACTTGACCTGCACCTTGTCCCCGCCGACGGCTGAGACGACGCTGCCCCACACGTCCGTGGCGGCCACGACCTTGATCTGGTCCCCGGAACCGGACCCGGCGGTGCCGGAACCACCCGAGTCGGTGCTGGAGCAGGCGCTGAGCGCGAGCACGGCCAAAGCCGACGCGGCAGCGAGGACGCTCTTGGTGCGGCGGGAAGTCATCGAGAACTCTCCTGGGTGGTACCGATCAGCTAATGGAAATCGTTGTCAGATTCACTTTACCCCATCCGAATGACAACCCCCGCTCCACCGGGTGGCAGACGCCCTCGCGGTCACTCAGCGGATCGAGACGCTCACCACAGGGGTGTCGCTTCTGGAAAACGATCTGAACCGTTACGGTTTGCGGATGGGCCGTCCTATTCGCACCCGGAGGCAGGCGACACTGGCGTCGCTGGCGGCGGAGCTCGGGGTGTCGAGGACCACCGTGTCCAACGCCTACAACCGTCCTGACCAGCTGTCCCCGGAATTGCGCCGGCGCATCCTCGAAACCGCCCGGCGCCTCGGTTACCCCGGCCCCGACCCCGTCGCCCGCTCGCTGCGCACGCGCAAGGCCGGTGCCGTCGGGCTGCTGCTCACCGAGAACCTGTCGTACGCGTTCCGTGACCCGGCTGCCGTCGGTGTGCTGGAAGGCCTCGCCCTCGCTTGCGAGGACGCCGGGGTCGGCCTGCACCTGGTGCCCGCGAGCCCGGGCCGCGAAGACGTCGCCGCCGTGCACCGCGCGGGTGTCGACGGGTTCGTCGTCTACTCCGTGCCCGACGACGACCCGCACCTGGCCGCCGTGCTGGAGCGGCCGGTCCCGACGGTGATCATCGACCAGCCCCGGATCGACGGCGTCGACCGCGTCGGCCCGGACGACGCGGCGGCCGTGACCCGGCTCGCCGAGCACCTCGTCTCGCTCGGCCACCGGCAGGTCGGCGTGCTGTGCATGCGGCTCGCGCGCGAGCGCAATGACGACTTCGTCACGGCCCAGCGCCAGAGCAGCGCCCACTTCCACGTGCAGCGCATCCGCCTCGAAGCCCTGGCCACGGCGTTCTCCGCGGCCGGCGTCGACTGGGCCACCGTGCCCGTGGTCGAGCGCTTCGACCACACCGTCGACGACGGCGCTTCGGCAGCGCGCCAGCTGCTCGACGCGTATCCGCAGGTCACAGCCGTGATCTGCACGTCCGACATCCTCGCGCTCGGCGCGCTGGCCGAGGCCGAACGCCGCGGGCTGCGGGTGCCGCTGGACCTCACCGTCACCGGCTTCGACGGCATCGCCGAGGCCGAGCGCATCGGCCTCACCACCGTGCACCAACCCGTGCTCGAGAAGGGCAAGGTGGCCGGCCGGCTGCTGCTCGGCTCGGCCGAACGCGTGGGCCCGAAGGTCATCACGCTGCCGACCGAGCTGCGGGTGGGCCGCACGTCGGCGCCGCCGCGCACCGTCGAAGAGCCCTGGTTCGGGGGCTGAGCAAGGGGCTGAGCACACCCGAGTTGCTCCGTGCAGTCGGAGTTATCACGTTGTGGGGGACGCTTCGGGCGGGTTCCATGGGAGGGACCGCCCGTGTAGTCGGGGCAGCGTGGCCGAAGGGTGACCATGACCTCCATCGACGTCCTCCTCAAGCGCAACCGGGAGATCGGCGACATCGTCCCCGGCGACCGTTCGTCGCCGAAGCCGTCGCTCCAGGTGGCCGTCCTGACCTGCATGGACGCCCGCGTGCGGGTGTTCGAGATCTTCGGGCTGATCCAGGGTGAGGCCCACGTGCTGCGCAACGGCGGCGGCGTGGTCACCGACGACATGATCCGCTCGCTGGCGCTGAGCCAGCGCAAGCTGGGCACGCGCGAGGTCATGATCGTGCAGCACACCGAGTGCGGCCTGTCGATGGTGACCGAAGACGACTTCAAGGACGAGCTCGAACAGGCCACCGGGCTACGCCCGACCTGGTCGGTCGAGGCGTTCCGCAAGGTCGAGGACAGCGTGCGGGTCTCGGTGGAGCGGGTGCGCCGCAGCGACTTCCTCCCCCACCGCGACAACGTGCGCGGGTTCGTCTACGACGTGAAAACCGGGAGCCTGACCGAGGTCGCCTGAACCGCGTCGGTTTCAATGGTCCGCGTGGCTGTGGACGCGGACGTACTGATCGGCTGGTTCGGCACGCACGGGCGGGACCTGCCGTGGCGGGAACCGGATTGCTCCGCGTGGGGCGTGCTGGTCAGCGAAATCATGCTGCAGCAGACGCCGGTCGCGCGCGTGCAGCCGATCTGGCTCGAGTGGATGACGCGCTGGCCGGTGCCCTCGGCGCTGGCCGCGGAGACGACGGGCGAGGTCGTGCGCGCGTGGGGCAAGCTCGGTTACCCGCGCCGCGCGCTGCGGCTGCACGCGGCGGCGACGGTGATCGCCGCGGAGCACGGTGACGTCGTGCCGTCCGATGTGGACACGCTGCTCGCGTTGCCGGGCATCGGTGCGTACACGGCCCGCGCGGTCGCGGCCTTCGCGTACGACAAGCGAGCGCCGGTGGTCGACACCAACGTCCGGCGGGTGGTCGCGCGGGCCGTGCACGGCGCGGGTGACGCGGGCCCGGCGTCGAACACGCGCGACATGGCCGACGTCGAGGCGCTGCTGCCGGCCGAAGACGCGCCGGCCGCGAAGATGTCGGCCGCGCTGATGGAACTCGGCGCGCTGATCTGCACCGCGCGGGCGCCGCGCTGCGCCGACTGCCCGGTGTTCGACACCTGCACGTGGCAGCACAACGGCCGGCCCGAGTACGCGGGCCCGGCCAAGCCCGTGCAGAAGTTCGCGGGCACCGACCGGCAGGTGCGCGGGTTGCTGCTCGACGTGCTGCGCGGCAGCGAGGGCCCGGTGGAGAAGGCGCGCCTCGACCTGGTCTGGCACGAGGCCGGGCAGCGCGACCGGTGCCTCGATTCGCTGCTGGTCGACGGGCTGCTGGAGCAGACCGACAGCGGTCTGTTCGCCCTGCCCGGCGAACACTGAGGCGAACACTGACCGGGTACGACGAAAGTCGGCAAAAAGTTGTCTTGACCTTCCCGGCGGGTTAGCTTTCCCCCGAACGCTGTTTCCGGCGCTGTTTTCCGGCGGAGGAGATTCGTCATGGGGGAAGCCACTCGTCGCGCCGTCCTCAAGGGAGGGCTCACGGTCACCGCGGCCGGCGCGCTGGGGGTCGTCGCGGCGCGTTCGGCGTCGGCGGCGGTGCCGCAGATCCACCCGACGTCCGAGTGGAACGCCCGCCCGGCGTCGGGCGCGATCGTGGTGGAGAACCACAAGCCGACGTACCTCGTCGTCCACCACACCGTGGACCCGGGCAACAACACCGACTACTCGCTGGCCCACGCGCTGCAGATCTCGCGCGACATCCAGAACCTCCACATGGACACGCGCGGCTGGATCGACTCGGGCCAGCAGTTCACGAACAGCCGAGGCGGCCACGTGACCGAAGGCCGGCACCGCAGCCTGGAGATCCTGCGCGGCGGCACGCAGCACGTGCAGGGCGCGAACGTCGGCAACCACAACAGCGAGTGCCTCGGCATCGAGAACGAGGGCCTCTACAGCACGGTCGACGTGCCCGTGGCGTTGTGGAACTCGCTGGTGTCGCTGGTCGCCTACATCGCCGATCAGTACGGCATCGCGCCGAGCTTCATCAAGGGCCACCGCGATTTCAACTCCACGGAGTGCTGCGGCCAGGTGCTCTACGACCGGCTCCCCGAACTGCGCACGGCCGTCTCGCAGGTGCTCGGCGTCGCGGCGCCGCGAGCCGGCGTACCGGAGTGGCCGTTGCTCAAACCGGGCCAGACCGGGCCGAAGGTGGCGACCGCGCAAAGCTTCCTGCGCGCCGCCGGCTACGACGTCCCGGCCGACGGTGTGTTCGGACGGTCCACGGCGGACGCGGTGACCCGGCTGGCCGCCGCCCACGGGCTGTCGCGCGAGTCCTGCACGGCGGCCCGCGCGGCCGACGAGTCCGGGTTCCTCGGCTCGGACGTGTGGCCGCTGATCGTGCCACCGGGCAAGTCCGCGGCGGCGTGGCGCACGGAACTCGCCCACTGACCCGGCGGGTCACGTGAGCCGGCGAGGGCGGTGCACGTGACCCGCCGGCTTCTTCACAGCCCGGCGAGGAACGCCTCCACGGCGCCGCGGTAGACCTGCGGAGCTTCGGCGTGCGGCAGGTGCGCGGAGCCGGGCACGACGAGGTGGCGCGCGCCCGGCACACGCGCGGCGACCTCCGCTTGCTGGCCCGCGGGCATCGCCGTGTGCTCGCCCTCGACGAGCAGCAGCGGGCAGCGGATGGCGTCCACAGTGGACCAGTAGTCGCGGCGGCCCCATTCGGCGGCGATCTCGTAGAGCGTCTCCAGGTCGGCGATGAGGTGGTAACCGTCTTCGCGTTCCTCGACGCATTCGGTGAAGTAATCACCCGCGGTGCCGAAGAACGCGCGCACGTGGGCCAGCGATTCGAACGGCACGGGCCAGCTCTCGAAGTGGCCGCGCCAGGTTTCGACAGTGCGGCCGCGCTGATCGGGGGCGAAGTCTTCGCTCACGACGGCGCGCACGAGCTCCGGGTGCTCGGCGGCCGTCGCCCAGGCGTGCAGGCCGCCCATGGAGTGGCCGATGAGCACGGAAGGGCCGAGTTCCGCCAGGACTTCGGCCACGTCTGAGGCGAACTGCTCGGTGGTCCACGGCCCGGTCTTCGGCGCCCGGCCGTGGCCGCGGGCGTCCAGGCCGTGGACGGACCCGTAGGGCTTGAGCCACTGCGCGACGGACCACCACGTGCGAGCGCGGCCCATCAGCCCGTGGAGCAGGAGCACCGACACGCCCGTGTCCGCCTCGCCGCCGAAGTGGATCAGCCCAGGTCGCACACGATCTCCCCTCCCTCGCACGATCACCCGGGTACATCCGAGCACATAGAGTTCAAGGATGCGCAGCCACCGCCCGCTCGCCCTCGTCCTCGCCGGTGCGCTGGTGCTGTCCGCGTGCACGGCGGACAAAACAGACACACCGCAGCCGATGCACCCGTCGGCGGGCGCGAGCGGCGCGGGCGACCCGTACTACCCCGACGACGGCAACGGCGGCTACGACGCGCTCGACTACCACGTCGACGTCGGCTACGACCCCGCGAGCGACCACCTCGACGGCGACACCACCGTGACCGCGAAGGCCACGCAGGACCTCAGCCGCTTCGACCTCGACCTGCGCGGGCTCGACGTGCAGTCGGTCGAGGTCGACGGCAAGCCCGCGAAGTTCAGCCGGGAGAAGGAGTTCGAACTGGTCGTCACGCCGGCGCAGCCGCTGCGCTCCGGTTCGACCTTCCGCACGCGCGTGCGCTACTCGGGCGACCCGGCGAAGACGGCGCACGCCGGCGGCAGCGAGACCGGCTGGAGCCGCTCGGCCGACGGCGGCGCGTTCGTGGTCGGCGAGCCGCATTCGGCCGCGTTCTGGTACCCGGTGAACGAAACCCCGCGGGACAAGGCGACGTTCACCCTGACCGCCCACGTGCCCGACGGCTGGACCGTCATCTCGAACGGCCGCGAGCAGGGCAGCTCCGTGAAGGACGGCAAGACGACCACCACGTGGTCCGAGCCGAACCCGGTCGCGAGTTACCTGACGACGATCGCGATCGGCAAGTTCACCGTGCAGCGGGCGACGCTGCCCGACGGCACGCCGGTGGTGTCGGCGTACGCGCCGGGCGCCGAGGGCAATGACGCCACCGGCGACCGCCTGCCGGAGATCATCGCCTTCCTGGCCGGCAAGTTCGGCCCGTACCCGCAGAGCGCGGCCGGCGGGATCTACCTGAACGAGAACATCCAGTTCTCGCTCGAAACGCAGACCCGCCCGACGTACGCGAAGTGGGCCGACATCCTCACCGTGGTGCACGAGAACGCGCACCAGTGGTTCGGCGACTCGGTGTCGCTCGACTCGTGGTCCGACATCTGCCTCAACGAGTGCTTCGCGTCCTACGCGCAGTGGCTGTGGGCCGAACGCGAAGGGCAGAACCTCGACGACCGCTACCGCGCGGCCATCGAGATCTTCCACGGCAGCACGGACTTCTGGAACCGCAAGCTCGTCGGCATGGGCGCAGGCCACGAGTTCGAGGGCGTCTACGACAAGGGCATCCTGGCGCTGCACGCGTTGCGCCGGAAGATGGGTGAAGGTCCCTTCACCGCCCTGCTCCACGACTGGACCGCCCAGCACCGCCACGGCAACGCGACGTGGGCCGAGTTCGAACAGCTCGTGAACCGGCTCGCCGGGCAGAACCTCACGCCGTTCCTCGACGACTGGTTCCGCGGCGACCGGCTGCCTGCCGACGCCGACCTCTACCCCGGTTCATTGCGGCGCTGACCCGCGGCACCCAGCAACGACCTGGTCAGGGCGCTGCGGGCGTCGTTCATCTCGGTCAGCGCCGACGTGAGCTCGGCGTCGCCGATCACGACGTCCTCGTCGGGCCGCTCGGCGATGCTGCGCAGGGCCGCGCGCCTCAGCAGCTCCTTCACGAACGACGCCGTGACGCCCTCGGTGGCCTCGACGACCGGGCCGAGGTCGGCCGTCACGTTCAGGCCGCGCGAGTACAGCTCGAGCAACGCGGCGCGCCCCGCGGCGTCGGGCAGCGGGATTTCCACGGCGAGGTCCACGCGGCCCGGCCGGTCGGCCAGCGCCTTTTCGAGGTCGCCGGCCCGGTTGGTGGTGAGCAGGAACGTGACGTCGGCGTCGCCGCCGACGCCGTCCATCGCGTCGAGCAGGTTGTACAGCAGCGGCGTGCCGCCCGTGCGGTGGTCGCGCTCCTGGGCGATGAGGTCGACGTCCTCCAGCACCACGACGCTCGGCTGCAGCCGCCGCGCGATCGTCGCGGCCTTCGAGACGAACCGCATCGCCGTGCCGGTGAGGACGACGACCGTGCTGCCCGGCAGCCGCCCCATCAGGTACCGGACGGTGTGCGTCTTGCCGGTGCCGGGCGGGCCGTGGAGCAGCACCCCGCGTTTGAGGTGCTGGCCCGCCGCGAGCAGCCGCTCGCCGTGCTCGGCGATGCCGACGGTGTGCCGCTCGACCGCGTCGAGCACGCCTTCGGGCAGCACGACCTCTTCGGCGCCGATCGACGGCCGCGGCAGGAAGGAGAGCAGTTCGTTGCCGCGGTGCTCGCTCACGCCGAACGCGAGGACCTGGCCCTGCAGCACGTCGTGCTTCGCGATGAGCTGCTCGATGCGGTCGCGCGCCGCCGTGGCCGCGGGCCGTTCGCCGGCGATCACCTCCAGGCGGCACTGCAGCTGACCGTACTGCGGGTTGGCCCCGCGGACGCCGATCAGCACCGGCGTGCCGTCCGGCGCGGTGGTGCCGACGAGTCCGAGCTGGACGACCTCCACGGCCTGGTCGGGCCCGACGGCCGCGGTCGTGTAGTCGACGGCGCCCAGCTCGAACAGCTTGTGGTTGCGCGCGGCGAACAGCATGCCCACGAGGTCTTCGTGGCCGCGTTGCCCGCCCGCGATGCCGAACCAGTCGGTGAGCACGCCGTGCTCGGCCAGGTAGGCGTCGACGCCCGCCTGGATGTTGGCGTGCTCCCAGTCTTCGTAGTTGCGCGTGACCACCAGCGCCTGCGTGAGCGGCACACCGAGGTGGCCGGTGACGCGGTCGATCAGTTCGTTGGCGTGCTCACCGGCCACGGAATCGGCGGTCGCCCTGATGATGCGCTGCAGATCCCTGGCCAGCAGTTCGTGATCTTCCCCCATGCACCCCAGCGTGGCACGAATCGCCCGTCCCAGCCACTTGCGCCACGTTTCCGGCGGCGACCGCGGCTTTCGGCGACAGTAGGCTGGGGACATGGCAGTGGTGAAGATCAACGCGATCGAAGTTCCCGAAGGCGCCGGCCCCGAGCTGGAGAAGCGGTTCGCCGCGCGGCTGCACGCCGTGGACAACCAGCCCGGTTTTCTCGGTTTCGAGCTGCTCCGCCCGGTTTCCGGCGACAAGCGCTACTTCGTCTACACGAAGTGGGAGTCGGAGGAGCACTACCAGGCGTGGGCGTCCGGCCCGGCGCGCGAGGCCCACTCGGGCGAGCGCGCGAAGCCGGTGTCGAGCGGCGCCAGCCTGCTCGAGTTCGAGGTCGTGCAGGCGTCCAAGCCGGGTGAGTGACGACCTCGCGCAGGCCGCCGAGCTCGTCCACGGCGCCGGCGCGCTGCTCGTGTGCGCCGGCGCCGGGATGGGCGTGGACTCCGGGCTCCCCGATTTCCGCGGTGACGAAGGGTTCTGGCGCGCCTACCCGCCGTACGCCGGGCTCGGCCTGAGCTTCGAAGAGCTCGCCGACCCACGGCACTTCGCGGACGACCCGGAGCTCGCGTGGGGCTTCTACGGCCACCGGCTCGCGCTGTACCGCTCGACGGTGCCGCACGAGGGGTTCGCGCTGCTGTTGCGGTGGGGTCAGGCGAAACCCGGTGGCGTGCGCGTGTTCACGTCCAATGTGGACGGCCAGTTCCAGGTGGCGGGGTTCCCGCACCTCGCCGAAGCACACGGGTCCATCCACCACCTGCAGTGCCTCGACGGGTGTTCGGACGACATCTGGTCCGCTGCCGACGTCGACGTGGACCTCGACGAAACGACGATGCGAGCGCGCCCGCCGCTGCCGTCGTGCCCCCGCTGCGGCGGCTTGACCCGGCCGAACATCCTGATGTTCGGGGACTTCTCGTGGGTCCCCGGCCGCACCGACGCCCAGCTCGAGGAGCTGACCGCGTGGCGGCGCGCGAACCGCGACCTCGTGGTGGTGGAGCTGGGCGCGGGCCAGGCCGTGCCGACCGTCCGCCGCTACTCCGAGCTCGCCAGCGCGGCGACGGGCGCGCTGGTGCGCATCAACCCCCGCGAGCCGCAGATCCGCCACGGCCGTGGGGTGTCGATCGCCGCGGGGGCGTTGGAGACGTTGCTCAAGCTCGCTTGAGGTGCAGGAGCGGGAACGGCCGGCCCTCCGAGTCGAGCTCGGAGCGCCCCACGACCACGAACCCGTGGTGCAGGTAGAAGCCGACGGCCTGCGCGTTCTGCTCGTTGACGTCGACCGTCAGCCGCGGGAACTCGGCGAACGCCTTGCGCAGCAGCGCGGAACCGATTCCTTCGCCGCGGTGGGCGGCGTGGACGAACAGCATGGCCAGCTCGCCGCCGGCGACGCCCGAGAACCCCGCGACAACCCCGTCCACCACCGCCGCGGTGAGGTCGACCCCGGGGAAGTAGGCGGGGACGCGCGCGGCGAAGAACTCGATGTCGGCCGGCGTGAGGAAGTCGTGGGTGGCTTCGACCGAGCTGCGCCAGACCGCCAGCAATCGCGGGTACTCGTGTTCGCCCTCGACGGCGCGGAGTTCGAATCTCACGGCAGCTGCACCTCGGCGTAGACGGCGCGGTGGTCCGTGCCGGGGACGTCCAGCACCCGGTAGTCCCGCACGGCCGCCCGCTTGTCCACCAGCACGTGGTCGAGCGTGACCAGCGGGAGGGCGTCCGCGGGCCAGGTCGGCTGGAGGCCGTCGCCGAGTTCGTCGGCGGCGTCGTGGTAGCCGCGGCTCAGGACGGTCTGGAGCGCGGAGTGGTCGAGCGTCGCGTTGAAGTCGCCGGCGAGGATGCGCAGGCCGTGTTCGCCGGCGGCGCGGGAGAGGTCGCGGGTCTGGCGCACCCACTCGCCGGAGTCGGTGTCCGGGGACTGCGGGTGCACGGCGACGATCTCGACGACCGCCCCGCCGCCGAGGTCGGCTTCGGCACCGGGCTGCTTGGCGGCCGAATCGCCCGTGTAGTTCTCCTCCGTCAGCGGGAAGCGCGACACGATCGCCGACCCGTCGGCACCCGGCGCGGCGTGCACGACGCGGTAGGGCAGCTGCGCGAACAGCCCGGCCGCGTCCAAAGCGGACACTTCGGCGGGCGTCAGCTCCACCAGGTTCAGCACGTCGACGCGGTTTTCGCGCACCAGCCGCACCACCGCGCCCGCGTCGGCGTGACCGAGGTACAGGTTGGCCGACATGACGCGCAGCGATTTCCCCGCCACGGCCGGTTGCGCGTCCGGCATCACGCGTGGCGCGACGAACACGGCCAGCAGCACGGCCATCGCGAGCGCGATCCCGCCCGTCCACCAGCGGCGCAGCACCAGCGCGACGCCGCCGAGCAACGCGCCGTAAACGACCGCGTACGGCGTGAGCGCGAGCAGGACGAGCGTGTACCAGCCGCCGTCGAAGCCGATCGCGCGCAAGGCCGTGATCACCAGCAGGGGCACGCCGAACACCAGCAGCAGGCCCGTTACCAGCCGGCTGGGCTTGCGCACCCGTTCGTTGATCACCACGCCCCGAGTATGCCGATTCCCGCGGCTCCCGCACGCGGCGCCACGACACCTCCACAACTCCTCCACACGAGCTGGCAGGGCCTGGCAGCCGCTGTCAGCGCCGTGTGCGCGTGCTGACAGGCGCGAAGTCCACTGTGTTCTCCGGAGGGCGACGCAGGAGGAGGACACACCATGTCGCACGCGATCACGGCCGAGGGCCTGGTCAAACACTTCGGGGAGACGAAGGCGCTGGACGGGGTGGACCTGGAGGTCCCGTTCGGCAAAGTGGTGGGGGTGCTCGGGCCCAACGGCGCGGGCAAGACGACGGCGGTGCGCATCCTGGCCACGCTCATCAAGCCGGACGCCGGACACGCCACCGTCGGGGGTTACGACGTCGTGAAGGACCCCGTGCGGGTCCGGTCGCTGATCGGGCTCACCGGGCAGTACGCGTCGGTCGACGAGGACCTCAACGGCACCGAGAACCTCGTGCTGATCGGCCGGCTGCTCGACCTGTCGCGCGCCGACGCGAAGGCGCGGGCGAAGGAGCTGCTGGAGCGCTTCGAGCTGTCGGACGCGGCGAAGCGCCCGATCCGCACGTACTCCGGCGGCATGCGCCGGCGTCTCGACCTGGCGGCGAGCCTGGTCGGGCGGCCGGAGGTGCTCTACCTCGACGAGCCCACGACGGGCCTCGACCCGCACGCGCGCAACGAGGTGTGGGCCGTGGTCCGCGGCCTCGTCGCGGAGGGCGCGACGGTGCTGCTCACCACGCAGTACCTCGAGGAAGCCGACCAGCTCGCGGACAAGATCACCGTGATCGACCACGGCCGCGTGGTCGCCGACGGCCGCGCCGACGAGCTGAAGCGCCGCGTCGGCGGGCAGACGCTGCAGGTGCGCCCGACGCAGCTCGCGGACCTCGACGCCGTCGAACGCATCCTCGGCGAGCTCACCGGCGTACGCCCGGCGCGCGACAACGACACGGGCCTGCTGACGGCTCCCGTGTCCGACCCCGTGCTGCTGTCCACGCTCGTGCGCAAGCTCGACGAAGCCGGCATCACCTCCGACGAGCTCGCGCTGCGCCTGCCGAGCCTCGACGAGGTGTTCCTGGCGCTCACCGGCCACGCGGCCGAACCGACCGAACCCGAGCTCGAAGGGAGCCTCGCGTGACCACGCTCGCCCTCGAACCGCCGCGGCACATCAGCCCGATCAAGGGCGCGCAGCACGCCCTTTCGCTGGCGTGGCGGGGAATCCTGAAGATCCGGAAGAACCCGGAACAGCTGGCCGACGTGACGCTGATGCCGATCATCTTCCTGCTGATGTTCACGTACCTGTTCGGCAACGCCCTCGGCGGCTCGATTTCGAACTACCTGCAGAGCCTCGTGCCCGGCCTCGTCGTGATGAACATCCTGCAGGCGAGCCTGACCGTCGGCGTGCAGCTGAACACCGACGTCACCAAGGGCGTGTTCGACCGCTTCCGCAGCATGCCGATCGCCCGGTCGGCTCCGCTGATCGGCGCCGTGCTGGCGGATCTGGTGCGGTACCTCGTGTGCCTCGCCGTGCTCATGGTCGTCGCGATGGTCATGGGCTACCGCATCGAGACCGGACCGATGCAGTTCGTCTCCGCGATCCTGCTCGTGCTGGCGTTCGGCCTGTGCTTCTGCTGGGGGTCGGTGTTCGTGGGGATGCTGATGAAGTCCCCGGGAGCGGCGCAGGGGCTGATGTTCGTGTTCATCATGCCGCTGACCTTCGGCAGCAACGTCTTCGTCTCGACGGCGACGATGCCCGGGTGGCTCAAGGCCTGGGCGGACATCAGCCCGGTGAGCTTGATGGCGAACGCGTTGCGGGGCTTGATGAACGGTGGTCCCGTCGCAGGGCAGCTCGGTGGCGCCCTGGCGTGGATGGTCGGGGCTGTCGTGGTGTTCTTCCCACTGGCGACGTGGGCTTATCGCCGGCGGGTGTGAGATAGGGGGTTGGGACGGTCCCCTTCACCGCGGGGGTGGTGGAGGCGGCCGTTCCTGTTTTTCCGTCCTTCTCGCGCCAGCGAGGAACCCCATGACCAACGCAAGAAACCTCGCCAACGAATACGACCGGCCAGACCCCGCCCTGCATCCCGATACGAAGCCGCCACACGCTTTGCCCCTGCTTGTCAAGGTACGCTTTCCCGCCTTGACGAGCAGGGGCAAAGCGTAGTCACAATCGGGCTTCGGGATGCGTCGTGTGGTTCTTGGCGCGCTAGCGCCGTTTTCCGTTTGATGGCAACGTTTCCAGCCGCCAGCTCATCGGATGAGGTATATTTTTGGGGATATTTCTGGAGATTAAGTGCGTTGCGCTGTCGCCGACGTAGCGTGTGGTCGCTTTGGCGCGATAGTGCCTGCTTAAAGATAAAGAGGTAACTGGGGGAGCATCCCGAAGCCCGAGTGTCTTAAGGGAGGCTTCATATCGGGATGCAGGGTGGGGTGTGGCTGCTTCCTGCGTATTGGTGGTGTGGGTGGGTGCGAGACGGTGGTGTTTAGTCGCCGACTTCCTGCATCAGCCAGGTGATGCCGTCTGTTCGGTCTCTGGAGCGCATTTCGGTGACGATGGTCTGGTAGTGGTCGTGGCCCAATTTTTCTTGCAGGTTGCCGATCAGTGCCTTGACCTCTGGGCTGCCCAGGTCGAATTGGCCGCGGATGAGGGCGCTGAGGGCCAGGGCGCGGGCAGCCGTTTCAAAGTTACCTTGGCCGTAGCGGATGGCGGCGAGGACTTCGACGATGTCGGCGAGGTCGGGCATGTCGACGCGGCGGGCGGCGGAGCGGATGGCGGCGGTGAGGTAGGGGGCGGCTTCGTGGGGCTTGTCTTCGGCGAGGGCGAGTTTGGCGTGGAAGAGGCCGTACCACTCGTCTTCGAAACCGAAGGGGAAGGGCCAGTCTTCACGGGCGGCGGTGATGTCGGCGCCGACGGCGCGGGCTTCGGTGAGGCGGCGTTCGCGCAGGAGCAGTTCGAGGCGGCCGAAGGCGAGGATGACGTCGAGCTGGCGGTTGCCGCAGCCGCGGGCGTAGCGGTCGGCGGCTTCGAGTTCGCGCCAGGCGCCGGCGTGGTCGCCGGAGCGGGAGCGTTCCACGGCGAGGCGCCACCACTGCTGGATGACGTCGTCGTGGGAACGTAGTTCCAGGGCCAGGCGCAGGCCCTCGGTATAGGCGTCGATGGCGCCGGCGTGATCGCCGTTCTGGGAGAGGCTCGCGGCACGGAAGCTGAAGGTCATCGCGAGGCCCCAGCGGTCGCCGAGGTCGAGGAAGCCCGCGTGGGCCTGCTCGCGGGCGCGCGCGGAACCTTCGAGATCGCCTTCGTCGGCGAGCAGGAAGCTCTCGGCCCACAGGCCCGCGGCACGGCACCACGGATCGCCGCCCTCGGTGGCGCGGGCGATCTCGCGGCGGGCCAGGTCGCGGTGTCCACTGAGGAACGCCACCATCGGCAGGGCGATCGAGAGCCACGGGTTGCGCTTCGCCGCGCCCGTGCGGACGCAGTCGTCGATCAGCTCCTGCGCGCCTTCCATCTCCAGCGGGCCGGCGACCATGCGCATCATCACCTGGCTCAGCCGCAGGCTGGCCGCGATGTCCTCCGGCAACCCGTCGCCGAGAGCCAGGACCTCCTCGACGAACCGCGTGCCGCGTTCGCTCTGGCCGAGGATCGAGAGGTACCAGAACATGCCGTACAGCAGGCGCCCCGCCAGCTGCGCGTCGCCGGCTTCGATGGCGGCGCGCAGCGCGGCGGTGAGGTTGTCGTTCTCGTGCTCGAAAACGGCGATCGCGTCGAGCTGGTCGCGCGTGCGCAGCAGCGGCTCGGTGCGCTCGACGAGGCCGACGTAGTAGCGCACCATCGCCGACCGCAGCCGCTCCGTCTCGCCGTCCGCAGCGAGGCGTTCGGTGGCGTAGACGCGCAGCGTCTCCAGCATCCGGTACCGCGCCCCCACGGTATCCACAATGGACTTCTCGACGAGCGAACCCAGCACGTACACGATGTCTTCGGCGGGCAGGTCGTCGTCGGCGCAGACGGCGGTCACGGCCTCCTCGTCGAACGTCGCGGCGAACACCGCCAGCCGGCGCGCCAGCCGCAGCTCCGCGTCCGACAGCAGGTCCCAGCTCCACTCGACCACGGCGCGCAGCGTCCGTTGCCGCGGCAGCGCCGTGCGGCTGCCGGACGTGAGCAGGCGGAAGCGGTCGTCCAGGCGTTCGGCGATGCCGGTGACGGGCATCGAGCGCAAGCGCGCGGCCGCCAGTTCCAGCGCCAGCGGCATGCCGTCGAGCCGTCGGCAGATCTGCGTGACGGAGTCCACTGTGGACTCGTCGAGCGTGAAGTCGGGCCGCACGGCGACGGCGCGGTCGAGGAACAGGCGCGCGGAGTCGAGCGCGCCCACCTCGCTCGGCGGCGTCGACTCGACGGGCACGGGCAGCGGCCCGAGCGGGCACAGCGCTTCACCGGTGATGGCCAGCGGCTCACGGCTGGTCGCGAGGATCCGCAACGCGGGCACGCGGCGCAGCAGGTCGTCGGCGAGCTGCGCCGCGACCTCGACGACGTGCTCGCAGTTGTCCAGCACCAGCAGGGATTCGCCGCCGCCGAGCGCGTCGACGGCTTGGTCGAACGGGTCGAGCGGGCGGCGCAGCACCTCGGTTTCGGTGGCGCGCACGTCGCGGATCTCCAGCGCGGTGAGCAGCGCGCCGAGCACGTCTTCGGCGTCGCGGACACCGGCGAGCGGCACGAACCACACGCGTCCGGCCGCGTGCGCCGGATGGCGCGAAGCGGCTTCGGTCGCGAGCCGCGTCTTCCCGGCGCCGCCCGGGCCGACGAGTGTGACCAGCCGCGCGCCTTCGAGCAGCTCGGCCAGCAGCTTCAGCTCGTCGCCGCGGCCGACGAAGCTGGTGAGCCGCACCGGCAGCCGGTCGGCGACCACGGTGGCGGGCGCGAATTCACCGCGCAGCGCCTGCAGGTGGATCTCCTGCAGCTCGGCCGACGGGTCCACGCCGAGCTCGTCGGCGAGCGTCCGGCGCAGCGCGGTGTAGACCGCGAGCGCGTCGGCCTGCCGGCCCGCCGAGCACAGCGCGCGGATGCGCAACCCGGCCAGCCGTTCGCGCAGGGGGTGCGCTTCGGCGGCCGCCGTGAGGTCGGCGAGCACGTCGGCGTAGCGGCCCAGCCGCAGCTCCGCGTCGAAGCGGTCCTCGAGGGCCTCCGTGCGCAGCTCTTGCAGGCGCGCGGCGGGCGCGGCGGAGAAGGGCGCGTCGAGCACGTCGGCGAGCGCGTCGCCGTGCCACAGGTCGAGCGCCGTGCGCAGCAGTTCGGCCGCGCGCGAGTCCCGGCCCGCCGCCAGCTCCCGGCGACCTTCGGCGGCGAGCCGTTCGAAGCGGTGGACGTCGACGGCGTCCGCGGGTAGCGCGAGCCGGTAGCCGCCCGTGCCCGACTCGAGCTCCGCGCCGCCCGGCCGCAAGGCCCGGCGCAGCCGCGAGACCAGCGATTGCAGCGCGTTCGCGGCGTCGGCGGGCGGTTCGTCGCCCCAGAGTCCGTCGATGAGCACTTCGGCCGGCACGGCGCGGCCGGCGTCGAGCGCGAGCCGCGCGAGGAGCATGCGGAGGCGAGCCCCGCCGATGTCCACCGCGGTGCCTTCTTCCGTCTCCGCACGCAGCGGGCCCAGCAGCGCCAAGCGCATGCCACCAGCTTTCCAGACGGCCGCCCGAGGAGGTGCCCGAACGGCCGCGGGGGAACCGACCTAAGTGTGGACTTTTCGGACAAAAGCCGACAGGACGGCGCAAGTGGCGCGGCGCGGCGATACGTTGCGAGCGGGTTCGGAAGCAGCAGACAGGAGCGCATATGAGACTGCAGCACCGCTGGCGTCGCCCGGCAGTGACGGTCGTGGCCACGCTGGCCGCGCTGAGCCTGGGCGGAGGTGTCGCGGCGGCCGGTCAGGACGGCCACGGCTGGGGCAAACCGACGCCGGGTGCCGACGGCGCCGGCGACAGCTACTACCCGCAGGACGGCAACGGCGGCTACGACGTCGGGGACTACAACCTCAACGTGACGTACGCGCCGGACAGCCACCAGCTCACGGGGGTCCAGACGATCAGCGCGCGGGCCACGCAGTCGCTGAGTTCGTTCAACCTCGACCTCAACGGCCTCACCGTCGATTCGGTGAAGGTCAACGGCCTCCCGGCGAAGTACACGCGGACCGGCGACCACGAGCTCGTGATCACCCCGCGGGTCCCGCTGCTGAAGGGCCTGCCCTTCCAGGCGGTCGTCACCTACCACGGCGTGCCGGCGCCGATCATCGACCCGGTGCTCGGCGAGAACGGCTGGCAGTACAGCGCGGACGGCGGCGCGTTCGTCGCGGGCGAGCCGAAGTCGGCCAGCACGTGGTACCCGGTCAACGACACCCCGCGCGACAAGGCGACGTTCCACCTGGCCATCACGGTCCCCGGCGACTGGGGCGTGATCGCGAACGGGCGTGAGCTGGGCTCGCACCAGACGGCCAAGGGCACCACGCACACGTGGGCCGAGAACACCCCGGCCGCGCCCTACATGACCACGGTCGCCATCGACAAGTGGACCTTCGACCGGCAGAAGCGCGAGGACGGCACCCCGATCGTCAGCGCGTTCGCCCCGGGCACGCCCGACTCGACCAAGCAGGCCGAAGCGCGGCTGCCCGAGATCCTGGACTTCCTGGAGACGAAGTTCGGCAAGTACCCCGTGGACGCCGCCGGCGGCATCTTCCTGGCCGAGCCCATCGGGTTCTCCTTGGAGACCCTCAGCAGGCCCATCTACTCCGGCCGCGCGGGCAACGTCGACACGATCGTGCACGAGAACGCCCACCAGTGGTACGGCGACACCGTGGCCGTGGACCACTGGAAGGACGTCTGCCTCAACGAGTGCTTCGCCTCCTACGCCGAGTGGCTCTGGGCCGAAGCCAAGG
Organism: Amycolatopsis sp. NPDC051903; assembly: GCF_044452505.1. Lineage (NCBI taxonomy): Bacteria > Bacillati > Actinomycetota > Actinomycetes > Pseudonocardiales > Pseudonocardiaceae > Amycolatopsis > Amycolatopsis sp. NPDC051903. The sequence goes on from NZ_JBITBT010000033.1 coordinate 76,011, forward strand.
AAGGTCTCAACCTCGACGACGAGTACCGCTCGGAAGTCGCCACCGCGTCCGACCGCTTCTGGAACGGCAAGCTCTACGACATGGGCCCGGGCAACGAGTTCACCTATGTGTACTCGAAGGGCCCGCTCGCGCTGCACGCCCTGAGCAAGTACATGGGCGAGGCCGCGTTCGACAAGGTGCTCAAGACGTGGCCCGCGCTGCACCGCAACGGCAACGCGAGCATGCAGGAGTTCCAGCACTACTGCGAAGCCCTGTCCCACAAGAACCTCCAGGGCTTCTTCGACGCCTGGATCTACGGCGCCGGCAAGCCGGCCGACCAGTACCTGTTCCCGGGTGACCTGAAGCCGAAGGCCTGACCTTCCGCTGTTTCGCCGACGGCCTCCCCCGCTGCGCCGGGGGAGGCCGTCCCGTTGTCCGGACCTAGGCTGATCTTCACGGCACAGGAAGGAGTATCGGCATGACGGTGCTGCTCACGGGGTTCGCGCCCTTCGGTGGTTCGGCGACGAACCCGTCGTGGCGGGCGGCGGGGCTGGTGGCGGGCCGGAGGGACGACGTGGTGGCCGTGGAGTTGCCGGTGGAGTTCGGGGCGGCGCTGCCGGCGTTGCGGGCCGCGATCGAGGCGCACGGGCCGGACGTGGTGGTGTGCGCGGGCGAGGCCGGCGGGCGCGACAAGGTGACCCCGGAGCGAGTGGCGATCAACCTCGTCGACGCGCGGATCCCCGACAACGCCGGGCGGCAGCCGGTCGACGTGCCCGTGGTGGCGGGCGGGCCGGCGGCGTACTTCACGTCGTTGCCGGTCAAGGCGGCGGTGGCGGCGATCCAGGCGCGGGGCGTGCCGGCGGCCGTGTCGTACACGGCGGGCACCTACGTGTGCAACCAGGTGTTCTACGGCCTGATGCACCTGCTCGCGACGGACTTCCCGGCGCTGCGGGGCGGGTTCGTGCACGTGCCGTCGGCGCCGGAGCAGGTCTCGTCCGGTGAGCCTGCGCTCGCGGTCGAGGAGTCGGCCGAGGCGCTCGAGGCTGTGATCGACGTGGCGCTGACCACGAGCGAAGACCTGCCCGTCGCGGCCGGGACGCTGAACTAGGTGACGCCGGGTTTGAGCTCGTCGGTGAAGTAGCGCACGAGGTCTTCGGCCTTTTCGTGTGTTTTGCCGGCGCCGGTGCTCACGAGCATGCCGCAGACGGGCCGGCCGTCGGCCTGGAAGAGCAGCAGGCCGGCGAGCGGGCCGATGCCGGCGACGTACCGGCCGGCCATCCCGCCGCCCGACCACGTGCCGCGCACGAGCTGGCTGCCCCCGCCCATCTGGGTCTGCGCGCCGGCTTCGAGGACGTCGAGGCTCACGCCCTGGTAGTACGTGACGGATTTGCCCGAGCCCAGCTCGCACGTCGCCGCGGATTGGGCGGACAGCGTCTTCGCCAGCGTCGGCGCGGGCGCGCACGACGAGCGGCCCGCGACCGTCCCGGCCAGCGGGCGCACGCACGGCGTGAAGCCGGTGGCATCCGGCGTGCCGACCTCGTCGCAGCCGCTCGCGACGGCAGGCGGCGGCGCGCCGCCGTCCGTGACGAGCAGGGTCACCACAAGCGCGACGATCACCGCCACCAGCACCGCCGCGCCCCCGATGACCAGCGGCTTGCGGTTCTTCTTCGCCGGCGGCCGCCAGATCGGCTGCCGCATCGGCGCCGGCGGCGGGAACCGCGGCGAGGCCGCCACCGGCTGCGGCACCTGCTGCGGCTGTGGCGGCACCGCAACCGCCCCGGGCCACTGCGGCGGTGGTGTCGCTTGTGGACGGACCGGCGCGAACGCCGGCACCGTCACGTCCGGATCCCGGTCGCCCAGCGGCACGTGGTGCAGTCCGAACGCGACGGCCGTCTCCGGCTGGTCCTGCGTGGTCGGCACGACCCCGAGCGTCGAGCCGAGCAGCGACGCCAGCAGCGGCATCCGGCTCGGCCCGCCGACGAGGTAGACGCCGCTGAGCTGCTGCGGCGTGAGCCCCGCCCGCCGGATCGTGGCAGCCGTCAGCTCGGCGCTGCGCAGCAGACTCGGCCGCACCAGCGCTTCCAGCTCGGCGCGCGTGACGAGCACGTCGCCGAACGGGTCGGGCATCGGCACCTCGGTCTGCGGGTGCCGTGACAGGCTTTCCTTGGCATCACGCACGTCCTGCAGCAGCGCCCGCCGCAGCCGGCGGTCGCCCGTCGTCTGCGGCCGCAGCAGCCGCTGCCACAACGCGGGGTCCGCGTGCGACACCGACCGTCCGATGTGGACGAGCAGGGCCTGGTCGACGTCGAGGCTGCCGAGGTCGGGCAGGCCGTCCTCGGCCAGCACGGAGAAACCCTGCGGGCCGATGCCGACCACCGCGCAGTCGAACGTGCCGGCCCCCAGGTCGTACACGGCGAGTGGACCCGGCCGAGGCGTCTGCGTGCGCAGCGTCGCGTAGTGCGCGGCCGCGGCGACGGGTTCGGGCACGAGCCGCACGGCACCGAACCCGGCCTTCGCGGCCGCCGTCCGCAGCGTCTCCTGGCGGGCGGCGCCCCAGCCCGCCGGGTGCGAAACGCGGATCTGGCCGGGCAGGCCCGAAAGCTGCCGCACGGCCTCCTCACCCATGCGCCGCAGCACGGCCGCGAACGCGTCGGCCACGGGCACGGTGCGGTCGCCCAGCAGGAGCTCACCGTCGTCGATGCGGCGCTTCGGGTTGGGCTCGAAGCGGCTGGGGTCGAGGCGGGCGCGGCGCTCAGCGTCTTGCCCGACCACGAGCAGGCCGTCTTCCGTCGCGTACACGGCGGACGACATGGTGACCGACCCGTCGACCTCGATCGCGCGCGGGCCGCGGCCGAACGCCGACAGCACCCCGACCGTGCTGGAAGTGCCGAAGTCGATCGAAAGGACGTCCACTCGCTCCCCTCCCGGAAACCCCGGGCATCGTCTCACGACCGGGTGAAAGCCCCGGCCGGGAAGGGGGTTTCGCGGCTTTCGTGAACGAGCCGGTCGTAGAAGTCGTTCATCACCACCGCGGTGGGCGCGTGCCGGGCCACCAGCCCGGCGACACCGTCGGGCAGTTCGACCTCGCCCTCGGCCGCGCGCCGCACGGCCGCCACGCGGCTGGCTCGGTCCCGGGTGCCGCGCAGCTCCGTGATCAGCCAGTTGACCAGGTGCATGGACACGTACGCCCGATCGTGGTCCGCGTTGAGCTCGGCGAAGGCCAGCTCCTCGGCGGTCAGGTCGAACCGGCGCGCGAACGCGAGCCCGAAATCGGTGAGGAAGAGGTCTTCGCCGTCGGTGAGGAAGTTGTCGAAGTGGGCGTCGAAGTGCAGCAGCCCCTGCGCCCGCAGGAAGGAGGTGGTGTCGAAGAGCTGCTCGGCCACGCGCTCGGTCTGGTCGAGGTGCCCGGGCAGCCAGCGGTGCAGCGTGGCCGGGAAGTACTCGCAGAACAGCACGATGCTCGACGCGGCGCCGGCCACCTCCGTGAGCCGACGGCGCACTGCGGCCGAGCCACCCCAATACGCCACGTCCTCCTCGAAACCGCGGTCGGGGACCCGGCCCGCGGCGAGCGGCAGCACGCGCCAGTGGTGCAGCAGCGGGAAGTGCGCGCACTCGCCGTCGAGCACCCAGCCGGTGGCCAGGACGTGCAGCGCCAGCTCCCGCCACGCCGAGCCTTCCGGCGAACCGAGGCCGTAGTGGCAGAACACCGGCAGGTCGTAGAGGTTGGCGGTGGACCGCGGGTGCCGCCGTTCGAGGTCGGTGAGCGGCACTCGCTTCGCGAACACCGGCACGCCCTCGACGGCCAGCCGCACGCCCGTGCCGCCGATGCCGGTGGCGACCACCGGCGCGTCGGCCAGCAGCTTCAGCACCTGCTCGTCGTCCAGCGCCGCCAGAGCGCCCGACACGACGGAGTGCCGGCGCACCCGTTCGTCCCCCATGCCCCGACCCTACGCGAGCCGGCAGGCCCCGAAACGCCGGAAGGGCGGCTCCCCCTGGTGGGGAACCGCCCTTCCGGGTGGTCAGCCGCGATCAGTCGTTGTCGGCTTCGCGGTTCTCGGCCGCGCCGATGCTGACCGGCGGGGCGTCCGGAACCGAGGACGGGCGCTTCTCACCGCGGAAGGTGAAGTGCGCTTCGTCGTCGCGGTCCTCGGGGTTGCCGCTCCAGCCCTCGACGTCGACCAGGATGATCTGGCCCGGTTCGACCTCGCCGAACAGGATCTTCTCCGACAGCTGGTCCTCGATCTCGCGCTGGATCGTGCGACGCAGCGGGCGGGCGCCGAGCACGGGGTCGAAGCCGCGCTTGGCCAGCAGAGCCTTGGCCTTCGCGGTGAGCTCGATCTCCATGTCCTTGGCCTTGAGCTGCGTCTCCACGCGCCCGATCATCAGGTCGACCATCTCGATGATCTGGTCCTGGGTCAGCTGGTGGAAGACGATGATGTCGTCGATCCGGTTCAGGAACTCGGGCCGGAAGTGCTTCTTCATCTCCTCGTTGACCTTCTGCTTCATCTTCTCGTAGCGGTTGGCCGTGTCCGCTCCGGAGGAGAAGCCGAGGCTCACGGACTTCGAGATGTCCGAGGTGCCCAGGTTCGAGGTGAAGATCAGGACCGTGTTCTTGAAGTCGACCGTGCGACCCTGGCCGTCGGTGAGGCGACCGTCTTCGAGCACCTGCAGGAGCGTGTTGTAGATCTCCTGGTGCGCCTTCTCGATCTCGTCGAAGAGCACCACCGAGAACGGCTTGCGCCGCACCTTCTCGGTCAGCTGCCCGCCCTCTTCGTAGCCGACGTAGCCCGGAGGGGCACCGAAGAGCCGCGAAGCGGTGTAGCGGTCGTGGAACTCACCCATGTCGATCTGGATGAGCGCGTCGTCCTCGCCGAACAGGAAGGCGGCCAGCGCCTTGGACAGCTCGGTCTTACCGACACCGGACGGGCCGGCGAAGATGAACGAGCCGGACGGGCGCTTCGGGTCCTTCAGGCCGGCGCGGGTGCGGCGGATCGCCTGGGAGACGGCCTTGACCGCGTCCTCCTGGCCGATGATGCGCTTGTGGAGCTCGTCCTCCATGCGCAGCAGCCGGGTGGTCTCCTCTTCGGTGAGCTTGAACACCGGGATGCCGGTCCAGTTGGCCAGCACCTCCGCGATCTGCTCGTCGTCCACCTCCGCGACGACGTCGAGGTCGCCGTCCTTCCACTGCTTCTCGCGCTCGCCCTTCTGGCCGAGGAGGGTCTTCTCCTCGTCGCGCAGGCGCGCGGCCCGCTCGAAGTCCTGCGCGTCGATCGCGGACTCCTTGTCGCGGCGGACGTCGGCGATCTTCTCGTCGAACTCACGCAGGTCCGGCGGCGCGGTCATGCGGCGGATGCGCATGCGGGCGCCGGCCTCGTCGATGAGGTCGATGGCCTTGTCCGGCAGGAAGCGGTCGTTGATGTAGCGGTCGGCCAGCGTGGCGGCCGCGACCAGCGCCGAGTCGGTGATCGAGACGCGGTGGTGCGCCTCGTACCGGTCGCGCAGGCCCTTGAGGATCTCGATCGTGTGCTCGAGCGACGGCTCGCCGACCTGGATCGGCTGGAAGCGGCGCTCCAGCGCGGCGTCCTTCTCGATGTACTTGCGGTACTCCTCGAGCGTGGTCGCGCCGATCGTCTGCAGCTCACCGCGGGCCAGCATCGGCTTCAGGATCGAAGCCGCGTCGATGGCACCCTCGGCGGCACCCGCACCGACCAGCGTGTGGAGCTCGTCGATGAACAGGATGATGTCGCCGCGGGTCTTGATCTCCTTGAGCACCTTCTTGAGGCGCTCTTCGAAGTCACCGCGGTAGCGGGAACCGGCGACCAGAGAGCCCAGGTCCAGCGTGTAGAGCTGCTTGTCCTTGAGCGTCTCGGGCACCTCGCCCTTGACGATGCTCTGGGCCAGGCCCTCGACGACGGCCGTCTTGCCGACGCCCGGCTCGCCGATGAGCACCGGGTTGTTCTTGGTGCGGCGGGACAGCACCTGCATGACCCGCTCGATCTCCTTGCCGCGCCCGATGACCGGGTCGAGCTTGCCCTCGCGGGCGAGCACGGTCATGTTGCGGCCGAACTGGTCCAGCACCAGCGACGACGACGGGGTGCCCTCGCCGCGGCCGGAGCCGCTCTCGGTGGACTTCTCGCCGGTCTGGTAGCCGGACAGGAGCTGCAGCACCTGCTGGCGCACCCGGTTCAGGTCCGCACCGAGCTTCACGAGGACCTGGGCGGCGACGCCCTCGCCCTCGCGGATCAGGCCGAGCAGGATGTGCTCGGTACCGATGTAGTTGTGGCCGAGCTGCAGCGCTTCGCGCAGCGACAGCTCAAGCACCTTCTTGGCCCGCGGCGTGAACGGGATGTGCCCGCTCGGCGCCTGCTGGCCCTGGCCGATGATCTCCTCGACCTGCTGGCGCACACCCTCGAGGGCAATGCCCAGCGACTCGAGCGCCTTGGCGGCGACACCCTCACCCTCGTGGATCAGACCCAGGAGGATGTGCTCGGTGCCGATGTAGTTGTGGTTGAGCATCCGGGCCTCTTCCTGGGCCAGGACGACCACCCGCCTCGCGCGGTCGGTGAACCTCTCAAACATGCGCACTCCCTCGACTGCTGCGTCGGCGGCCCGTTTCACCTCGCGGATAGCACCCACGAGGAGACAGCACCGTGAGACCACTGTAGTAGCCAAGCGGTCGCGCTTGCGTACCACTACGGCTTCCCGTGGCCCGTTGACACCCGGCAGGTGACCCGACCGGTCAACCTCCGACATCCGGTTGCCCTGCACTTTTGCTTCTAGTGGAACGTACGGGCGCGGACACGGATTCCGTTCAGGGTCCCCTGTCCGCTGAGCGCGAACAAGGGGTGCTAGCTGGAGGTTTCCACGAAGTGGGCACCCGATTGGCGCAACAGCGGTTTCTCTGTAAGGTTAGGCACGCCTAATGAGTTCGGCGGGTCAGGAGGGCCGCGGTGAACCAGCAGCGGTCCTTCCGGGAGCACCGGAACTCACGCGACGTCGGGGACGACCTCGCGTCGTCGCTCCTGCGGGTCGGGGGGCTCCAGGAGCGCGGCGAGCTGCGCCACGACGTCCCCGCCGGCTGGCTCCGCTGCTCCGACCTGCTCGACGAACCCGAGCGGTTCGGCGAGTGGCGCGAACGGCTGGCCGGCTGGCTCGTCGCCAACAACGGCGCGGCGCCGGAGCGCACAGCGGCCAGCTACGTCATGTCTTGGTACCTGCACGTGCCCGCGTACGTCGGCGCGCTGCTGCTGCACCACGAGCGGCGCGTGCCGTCGCTCAAGCCGGAGCAGCTGGCGTTCGGGCTCGGCGACGACCGCCCGCACCCCGCGGGCATGGCCGTGCTGGGCGTGGGCTTCTACTGCCTGCCCACGGACCCGGGTTCGGCGCGGCCGGAAGCGACGGTCGTCGCCGACGAGCGCGCGCTGGCCGCCGTGCTGCGCGCCCAGTACGTAGCCCACGCGACGCGCTTCGTCCGCGCGTACGCGCCCGGCAGCCGCCTGGGCCGCCGCATGCTCTGGGCCGCGGCCACGGACGCGCTCGACAACTGCCTGTGGTGGGCGGGCCGGCAGGGCGGCACGCCGGATGCCGAGGGTGCCGGCGTCGCGGATGCCGCACTCGTGCTCGGCGAGCGCTACCGGCCGTTGACCTCGGCCTCCACCCTGCGCGTCGCCGTCGACGAAACCGGGCACCGCGGCTGGGAGCGGCGGCGGGAGAGCTGCTGCTTCTCCTACTTGCTGCCGGGCGAGTCCGAGTGCGGGGAATGCCCGCGCGTCTGCTCCCGCTAGCTCACGCCGGCCAGCGCGGGTCGCGGCCCGTCGCGCTCAGCGCGCGGTCCAGCTGCCGGCACGGCCACCTCGGGGCCGTAGACGCCCATCGCGCGCGCCCGCTCGCCCATCGCGACGGCGGAGGCCCGGACGGCCTCCGCGGTCTCGTCAGGGCAGGTCAGTGCGGCTCCCGCGGCACCGCGACGCTTTAGCGTGAGGCACATTCGCCGGATCGCACGTGCTGCCCAACGTCGCGGTGCACGTGACCTTCTTCCCCGGCGCGAACGGCGGCTACGGACCCGGCCACACGCTGTTCACCCATCGGCTCGAAGGCCGCGCGCACGGCCTCGGCGTGCGGTTCCGGCCCGGTTGTTTCCGCCCGTTCCTCGGCGCGCCCGTGCGGAGCATCGCGGATCGATCCGCAGCGCTCGAGGACGTCTTCGGGCGCTGTGGCACCGAAGCGGCTGAATCGGTGCGAAATGCGAGTTCAGACGCTGCAATGATCGCTGCAGCCGACAAGTTGCTGATCGCAAAGCGGGTGACACTTCCACCCGCCGCGCGGGCGGCCGCGGCGGCGGTGGAAACAATCGCGGGCGATCCGGAAATCACGCGCGTCGATCACCTCGCCGCGAGCGAGGGCTTGTCCGCACGGGCACTTCAGCGGCTGTTCGCGGAACACGTCGGCTGCACGCCCAAGTGGGCGATCCGGATATACCGGCTGAACGACGCGGCGCGCCGGCTCACCGACGAGGAGTCACCCGATTACGCGGACCTCGCGGCCCGGCTCGGGTATAGCGATCAACCTCACTTCACCCGCGATTTCCGCGCCGTGACGGGACGGTCGCCCGCCGAGTTCGCCACGGCGGCCCGCGCCGCGGCGCCGACCGGACAGAAACCGGACAAGCAAAACGGCCGCCGGAAATAACCCGGCGGCCGTCGGCGAAGCACTGCCCCCTCAGTTCTTCTTGTGGTAGGCCTCCACGACCTCCGACGGGATGCGCCCCCGGTCGGAAACCGCGAAACCGTTCTTGCGCGCCCAGGCGCGAATGGCCTGGTTCTGCTCACGATCGACCGTCGCCGGGCGCGCCGCCGCCTTCGCGCCGGCCACCGGGCGCAGTGCCGCGCGCTTGCGGCCACCCGCGCGGCGGGCGTGCTCCACGTACTGGGCCAGTGCGTCGCGCAACTCCTCGGCGTTTTCCGAGGACAGGTCGATCTGGTAGGTCACACCGTCCAAACCGAACTCGACGGTCTCTTCGGCCTCACTGCCGTCGAGGTCGTCGACCAGGGAGACGAGCACCTTCTGTGCCATCTGATTCCTCCTGCGGGGCTTACGCGAATGATCTGGGTTACGGGGCGAGCCCCGGACAGAAGTCTTTGTCACTCATATTAATACCCGCTCACCCCGGCTGGTGCAAATCTCGTTTGAGATAAACCCCGGTGGTTCCTACCGACGGGTGGGGTTATTCAGGCCGCACGAGGGGGAAGAGGATCGTCTCCCGGATACCGAGACCGGTCAGCGCCATGAGCAGCCGGTCGATCCCCATTCCCACACCACCGCTCGGCGGCATTCCGTACTCCAGGGCCCGGAGGAAATCCTCGTCGAGACGCATCGCTTCGCTATCACCCTGCGCCGCCAGCTGGGCCTGTTCGGTGAGGCGCTGACGCTCCACGACCGGGTCGACCAGCTCGGAGTAACCCGTGGCGAGTTCGAAACCGCGCACGTAGAGGTCCCACTTCTCCGCGACGCCGGCCCGGCTGCGGTGCTGCCTGGTCAGCGGCGAGGTCTCGAGCGGAAAATCACGCACAAATGTGGGCGCGGTGAGATCGTCGCCGACGAGGTGTTCCCACAGTTCTTCCACCAGTTTGCCGTGGCCGAGCTTGGGGTCGACCTCGATCTCGCGCGCCGCGGCGATCTTGTGCAGTCGTTCGGCGGGGGTCTCGGGTGACACTTCTTCGCCCAATGCCCCGGACAGCGACTCGTACATGCCGAGCGTCGTCCATTCGCCGGAAAGGTCGTACTCCGTTCCGTCCGTGAGGGTGACGACCTGCGTGCCGAGCACGTTGTCCGCGGCCTCCTGGATGAGTTCGCGGGTCATCACGGCATTCGTGTCGTACGTGGCGTAGGCCTCGTAGTACTCGAGCATCGCGAACTCCGGCGAGTGCGATGAGTCACTGCCCTCGTTGCGGAAGTTGCGGTTGATCTCGAAAACCTTCTCGATGCCGCCGACCACGCAGCGCTTCAGGAACAGCTCCGGAGCGATGCGCAGGTACAGGTCGATGTCGAACGCATTCGAATGGGTGGTGAATGGCCTGGCCGCGGCACCGCCGTGCAGGGTCTGCAGCATCGGCGTCTCGACCTCGGTGAATCCGCGGCGGTGGAACGAGTCGCGCAGCGAACGGACCACGCCCGCGCGCGTACGCACCACATCGCGGGACCGGTCGCGCAGAATCAAGTCGACATAACGCTGCCGGATTCGCGTTTCCTCGGCGAGGTCCTTGTGCGTGTTGGGCAGCGGGCGCAGCGCCTTGGAGGTGAGCTGCCACGAGTCGGCCAGCACGGAAAGTTCACCGCGCTTGGAAGTGATCACCTCGCCGGAGACGAATACGTGATCACCGAGATCGACATCGCTCTTCCACGCGGCGAGCGACTCCTCACCGACCTTCGCGAGGCTGAGCATCGCCTGCAGTTGCGTGCCGTCACCCTCACGAAGAGTGGCGAAACACAGTTTGCCCGTATTGCGCAGAAACATCACCCGGCCGGTGATGCCGACCTTCTGACCAGTGGCGGTGTCGGGCGGGAGATCGGAATGGGCCGCGCGAACATCGGCGAGCGAGTGGGTGCGGGGAACCTCCACGGGGTAAGGATCGACACCCTCCGCGATTATCCGGTCGCGCTTCTCCCGGCGCACCCGCATCTGTTCGGGCAGGTCGTCTTCGGGCAGCGCATCGGGCGCGGGGAATTCGGTCATGGCCCACAGCGTACGAAGCCGCTGGTCGGCGACGCCAACCGGATTACCCTTCGGGCCGGGCCGTGCTGCCTTTTCCCGTATTAGTCTCGGATCCCGTGACGGATCCCACGTATGACCAGGAACTCCACGCCCGCCGCGCGTCGTCGTTCGGGCCCCACGCCGCCGCCTACGCCGAGCACCGGCCCGACTACCCGCTGGCCGCGCTGGACTGGGGGCTCGCCGGCGCCGCGCACCCGGCGCGGGACGTGCTCGACCTCGCCGCCGGCACCGGGAAGCTCACGCAGGGGCTGGTCGACCTCGGCCTCACCGTGACCGCGGTCGAACCCGACGCGGGCATGCTCGCGCAGCTCGCCAAGCTGCTGCCGGACACCACGGCGCTCACCGGCAAGGCCGAGGACATCCCGCTGGCCGCCGAATCCGTCGACGCGGTGTTCATCGGCCAGGCCCTGCACTGGTTCGATCTGGAACCGGCGTTCGCGGAGATCCGCCGCGTGCTGCGCCCGGGCGGGGTCGTGGTCGCGCTGTGGAACCACGACGACGTCGAGGTGGGCTGGGTCGTCGAATTCTCGAAACTCGTGCGCAGCGGCGTGACGCGCGTGGCCATGGCCGAGACCCAGACACTGGAAGCCGCGGGCTTCACGCCGTTCGAGGAGCGCCAGTTCCCCCATTCGCACCGGCGCACGATCGACTCACTGCTCGCGACCGTCGCCACGCACTCGAACCTGCTCGTCGCCGAGCCCGCCGACCGCGACGCGGCGCTGGCCGCGGCCCGCGACCACCTGCTCAGCGTGCCCGCGACCAGCAGCGGCGAATTCGACTACCCGCTGATCACGACCGCCCTCCGAGCGCGGAAGGTCTGAAGCCCGGCGACGAAGATCACCGGCCCGGGTCCTGTGCCGGTGTTAGCTTGGGTGTGACGCCGATCGGCGTTCCGGACGAGAGCGTCGTACCCGGTCACGACAAGACGGCGCAGTGAAAGTTCACTGCGAAAGGTTTTGTGTCGTGGCTTGGGTAGTGCTGGTTCTGGCCGGCTTTCTGGAAACGGTGTGGGCGGCCGCGCTGGCGGCGGCCAAGGGGTTCACGAAGCCTTGGCCGAGTGTTCTCTTCCTCGTCGCGCTCATCGCCAGCATGGGCGGGCTGGCGTACGCGTTGCGCAGCATTCCCCTCGGCACCGGTTACGCGGTGTGGGTCGGCATCGGCGCGGTGGGGACCGCGCTGTACGGGATCTTCGCGCTCCACGATCCCGCGACGGTCGGCCGGCTCGCGTGCCTCGTGCTCATCGTCGCCGGGGTCGTGGGGCTGAAGGTCATTCACTGATCAGGCAGATCTCCAACGCGCGCAGCCGCTCGGGGTCGGCGACGACGTCGATCCCGGTGATGGCGTCGCCGTCGAAGGTGAAGGCGAGCGCGACCCGGAGGTGCCCGAGCGGCGCCATGACCAGGGCCGGCGACCCGTCGACCAGCGCGAGCGTCGTGGCGCGGGCGCGGTCGGAGGCCAGCAGCGCGCCCCTGCTCACGCTGCGGACGCCGCGCAGCACCACGGGCGCCGGGGTGCCGGAGACGGCCGCGTCGGCGTGGAGCACCACGTCGGGGTCGAGCAGGTGGAGCAGGGCCTCGAAGTCGCCGCCGCGCGCGGCCGCCAAGTAGGCCTCCACGACCCGCCGGCCGCGTGAAAGGTCGGCCGGCCGGTCACCGCCCTTGACCCGGCGGCGGGCCCGGCTGGCCAGCTGGCGCACCGCCGCGGGCGTGCGGTCGAGCATGGGCGCGATCTCTTCGAACGGCACCGCGAACATGTCGTGCAGCACGAACGCGATCCGCTCCGCCGGGCCGAGCGAGTCGAGCACCACGAGCAGCGCGAGCCCCACGGAGTCGGCCAGCTGCGCCTCTTCTTCCGGGTCGGCGCTCAGGTCCCCGCGCTCGACGGGATTCGCGTCGAGCGACTCCTCGCGCCGGCGCTCCCGCGTGCGCAGCTGGTTGAGGCACACGCGCGAAACGACCGTGGTGAGCCACGCGGGCAGGCTCTCGATCTCCGCGACGGCCGACCGGTCGAGCCGCAGCCAGGCTTCCTGCACGGCGTCGTCGGCCTCGCTCAGCGAGCCCAGCATCCGGTAGGCGACGCCGCGCAGCCGCGGCCGGTTCTCCTCGAACTGCTGCGCCAGCCAGGCTCTGTCGTCCACGTGTCACATTCCTCCGTCGCGCGGGTTCACCGAAGTAGACCCCAACGAGCCCGGTCGCGTGACCGGAACGGAGGAACCCATGAGCACGATCCTCGTCACCGGCGGTACCGGCACGCTCGGCACCCTCATCACCCCGCTGCTGCGGGACGCGAAGCTGCGCGTGCTCACCCGCCACGCGCACGAGCCCACCAACGGCGTGGAGTACTTCGCCTGCGACCTGACGAAGGGCGAGGGCCTCGCACCCGCCGTCGACGGGGTCGACGTGGTGCTGCACCTGGCGGGCGGTCCGAAGGGCGACGACGTGGCGACCGAAAACCTCGTCCGCGCCGCTCAGCGAGCCGGGGTGGGCCACTTCGCGCTCATCTCGGTGATCGCCGCCGACCGCGTGCCGCTGGGCTACTTCACGCGCAAGCACGCGGCCGAAGAGACGGTGATCGAGTCGGGTCTGCCGTGGACGGTCCTGCGCGCCGCCCAGTTCCACGGCTTCTGCCTCGACGCCGTGCGCGCGGTGGCCAAGCTGCCGGTCGTCCCGGTGCCCGGCATGCGGTTCCAGCCCGTCGACGCGCGCGACGTCGCGGCCCGCCTCGCGGACCTGACGCTCGGCGCCCCGGCCGGCCGCGTGCCCGACCTCGCCGGGCCGCGGGTGTACGAGATGCGCGAACTCGTCGACGACTACCTGCGCGCCAACGGAAAGCGCCGCCCCAAGGTGCCGATCCGCCTGCCGGGCAAGGCCGGCCGCGTGTACCGCGCGGGCGAAAACCTCAACCTCGACGCCTCGACCGGCACCCGCACCTGGGAGGACTACCTGGCCGCCACGATCGGGACGGGCACGGGGAACTGAACCGCACCGCGAGATCGCGCCGGTTTCTGGACTGAGCGATGTGCTCGGCCCCTCGGGCTGAGCACATCGGGAAGGAAGAAACCGGATTTCAGCGATCTCGCCGCCTCGGCGGAGCCGGGGCCGACAACACAGCGAGCTGAAACACCTGTCTCACCGCACGTTGCGTTCGTACACCAAACGCAAACCGAGCAACGTCAGGTCCGGCACGTGTTCCTTGATCGTCTCCGATTCGCCGATCACCAACGGCGCGAGGCCGCCGGTCGCGAGGACAGCGACCGGTTCGGCTTCGTCGTGGCGCAGTTCGCGGACGATGCGGCGGACGAGGCCGTCGACTTGGCCCGCGAAGCCGTAGAGGATGCCGGATTGCAGGCACTCCACGGTGTTCTTGCCGATAACCGACCGCGGCGGGACGAGCTCCACCTTGCGCAGCGCGGCGGCGCGCGAGGCGAGCGCGTCGACGGAGATGTCGATCCCGGGGGCGAACGCGCCGCCGAGGAACTCGCCCTTCGCGGAGATGGCGTCGACGTTCGTGGACGTGCCGAAGTCGACCACGACGCACGCGGTGGCGTGCAGGTGGTGGGCCGCGAGCGTGTTCACGAGCCGGTCGGCGCCGACTTCCTTCGGGTTGTCGACGAGCAGCGGCACGCCCGTGCGCACGCCTGGTTCGACCACGATCTTCGGCAGCCGCGCGTAGTAGCGGCTGAGCATCACCCGCAGTTCGCGCAGCACGGCGGGCACTGTGGACAGTGCGCTGATGCCCGTGATCGCGTCGGCGTGCGGGCCGAGGAGGCCGCGCATGGTGAGCGCGAGCTCGTCGGCCGTCATGCGCGCGTCGGTGCGCATGCGCCAGTCACCGACGAGCTCCTGCCCTTCGTAGAGGCCGAGCACGATGTTGGTGTTGCCGACGTCGACCGTGAGCAGCAACGCGGACTTCCTTTACTGCGGCCCGGTTTCGCCGCCGCCTGGTGGGTTAGCTCTCTGCGTGCAGCAGCGCGTCGAGGCGGCGCGCGTCGGCCGTTTCGGCGACCGGGTAGGCGATCGTGTCTTCCTCGGGCAGGGTGACGGTGCCGGACAGCAGCCCCGAGCCCTCGGGCGCGTGCGCGGGGTCGGTCCCGCGCTCGACGATGCGGTTGTGCTCGTCGACGAAGATCACCCGCGGCTCGTAGGTGAGCGCCTCCGCGCTGTCCATCTGCCCGTAGGAGATCAGGATGACGAGGTCACCGGGGTGCACCAGGTGCGCCGCGGCGCCGTTGATGCCGAGCACGCCGCTGCCGCGCTCGCCCTTGATGACGTAGGTCTCGAGCCGCGCCCCGTTCGTGACGTCCACAATGGACACCTGTTCGCCGGGCAGCAGGTCGGCGGCCTCCATCAGCTCCTCGTCGACCGTGACCGAGCCGACGTAGTGCAGGTCCGCCTGCGTCACCGTGGCCCGGTGGATCTTCGACTTCAGCATCGTGCGGTACATCGTGGACCCTCCCTATTCCCCTGCGTCCAGCTCAACGCTCGGATGTTCCACAGCCTTTCCGAGCAGCACTCCCACGTTGTCGATCAGCCGGGTGCGCCCCACCCGGGCGGCGACCAGCAGCCGTGCCTCACCGTCGACGGGCGCCGGCCCGAGGTCGGTTCCCCGCAGCTCCAGGTAGTCCACTTCCACCTGCGGACGCTCGGCGAGCGTCCGGCGAGCCAGGTCGAGCACCGCTTCGGCCCCGTCGCGGCCGACGTGCGCCCCGGCGGTCAGCGCCGCCGAGAGCACCACCGCGTCCTCGCGCTGCTGCGGCGTGAGGTACGCGTTGCGAGACGACAGGGCCAGCCCGTCGCGCTCGCGGACCGTCGGCACCCCGATCACGCGGGTGTCGATGTTCAGGTCCGCCACCATCTTCTTGATGAGCACCAGCTGCTGGTAGTCCTTCTCCCCGAAGAAGGCGTAGTCCGGGCGCAGCAGGTTGAACAGCTTCGCGACGACCGTCAGCACCCCGGTGAAGTGCCCGGGCCGCACCGCGCCCTCCAGCTCGTCACCGAGCGGGCCGGGGTGCACGGTGACCATCGCGTTTTCGGTGTAGAGGTCGCTGGCCTTCGGCGTGAACGCGAGTTCGACGCCGGCTTCGCTCAGCACCGCGAGGTCGTCCTCGAGCCGGCGCGGGTAGGCCTCGAAGTCCTCGCCCGCGCCGAACTGCAGCGGGTTCACGAAGATCGACGCGGCCACGATCGTGTTCGGCAGGCGCTTGGCGCGGCGCATCAGCTCGCGGTGCCCGGCGTGCAGCGCACCCATGGTGGGGACGAGCGCGACCTTGCGGCCGACGCTGCGCAGCGCGCGGCTCACCTGGCTGACGTGCTCGGGCGGCTGGTACGCGTTGAGCGTGCCGCGCTGGAACTTGGGTGTGGTCACGGGGTCTGCCCTTCGGCGGGATCGTCGAGGAGGTCGGTCAGCTCGGCGGCGGTCGCCGCGTCGAGCAGCCCGGCGGCCCGGGACCGCTCGGCCGTTCGCCGGGCCAGCGCCCGGTAGGCCGGCGCGATCGCCGGTTCGGAGTCCGAGAGCACGGTGAGGTGCTTGCGGACGGTGCCGAGGTCGCCACGGGCCACCGGTCCGGTGAGGGCGCGATCGCCGTGGCGCAGCACATTATCCAGGGCGGCGGACAGCAGCGGTGCGACGAGTCGTTCCGCTTGCCCGATTCCGGCCTCGCGGAGGAGCTCGGTGCAGTCGGCCACCAGCGTCATCAGGTGGTTCGCGCCGTGGGCCAGCGCCGCGTGGTAGAGCGCGCGGGCGGATTCGGGGATGCGCACCGGCTCGGCGCCCATCTCGACGGCGAGCGCCTCGCCGACGTTCCACGCCGCTTCGTCGCCCTTCGCGGCGGTGACGCCGATGCTGGCGGTGCTGAGGCGGTCGAGGTCCTCCGCGCGGCCGGTGAACGTGAGCACGGGGTGCAGCGCGAGCGCCAGCGCGCCCGTTTCGGCGGCGGGCGCGAGCACGCCGACGCCGTGGGCGCCGGAGGTGTGGACGACGATCTGGCCGGGCCGCAGCGACTCCGTGGCGACGAGGCCGCGCACCATGCCCTCGAGCGCGTCGTCGGGAAGTGCGAGCAGCACCAGGTCGGCGCGGCGCACGACTTCGTCGGGTGGCAGCAGGGGGACGCCGGGCAGCAGGCGTTCGGCGCGGGCGAGCGACTCGGCCGACAGGCCCGAGGCGGCGACCACCGCGTGGCCCGCCCTGGCGAGTGCTGCCCCGAGAACGCTGCCCACCCGCCCAGCCGAGACGACGCCCACCGCGAGGCGGGCGGGCCGGCTCACGGCGTGCGCCTGTGGACGCTCATGGCTCGAAACTCCTATGGCTCGTTCCAGTCCCGCTCTTCCGGCGCGGGTACCAGACGACGGCGCGAGAGTAGCCCCGCTGCGTCCGGCTCGTGGAGCTCTGGTGATGAGCTTCACCCGGTCGTTCAATCGCGGAAGTACTTTAATCGCGTCGCCCTCGCGGGCTCGTGACCGGTCCGCCGCACCGTGTTGACCTCGGGTTTTTGGCTCGGTCGAGCTACCCCCGGAGGGGGATGCCGATCACCCCGCACCTCCGGTGGCGAGCCGGACGGCGTCGGCGCGGGCCGTTTGCAACGTGTGCAGCAGCTCGTCTTGGCGGTGGCGGTCTTCGTCGGTGCGGATGCGGTTGCGGCGCAGGAAGGCCAGTTCGGTCACGCTGGCCTGGTACAGACCCACCGCGCGCGCCGCGTCCCGCCCCGACTCGCGTCTTGCCTGCCGCCGCCAGGCGCGTCTGCCGGTCAGGCTCGACAGCAGGTCCACCTCCGACGGCGCGATCCACCGCCGCTCCACCATCTTCGGCAACGCGGCGGCCACGATCCGCTGCTCGCGCCGGCGTTGCAGCACGATCACGTACACGACGCCGACGAACAGCGGAACCATGATCAGGAAGTACACGGTGAGGAACGCTTTCGACCCACCGAGCGTGGCGGAACTGTTCCACAGCGCGTGCAACAGAACGCCGGCGACGTACCCGGTGAGCGGCGCCACGACGCGCAGCCACTTCTGCCGGGTCCGGGCCGCCACCCCGAATCCGATGCCCGCCATGACGGCGAACAGCGGATGCGTGAACGGGGAAAGCACGCCACGCAGGAAAAACGCCGCGAGGACACCGGCGTTTGCCCCGTTACCGAAGCCGTACTCGGCGAAAGCGCGGCCGAAGTAGTAGATGTTCTCGGTGAACGCGAAGCCCGCCGCGGAGAAGCCCGCGTACACGATGCCGTCGACGATCCCGTCGAACTCCGCGCTGCGCCGCCAGAAGATCAGGAGCACGAACGCGTCCTTCGCCGCTTCCTCGACGAGCGGGGCGGACACGAGCGCGCTGATCTTGCTGCCGTGGCCGCTGCCGAGCAGCAGGTCACCGACGGCTTCGGCGCCGCTGTTGATCGCGAGCGCCGTGATCGTCGCGATGCACGCCCCCCACGCGAAGGCCAGTAGGAGCAGCTTCGCGGGCTCCGGCTCCCACCGGTCCACCCACAGGAACCCCGCGACCACCACCACAACCGGCACCAGCGCCGCCACGACCCCGATGGCGACAGCCACCACCCCGACGCGCGTGGTCGCCAGCCCGAACAGGAACAGCCCGCACAGGGCCACCACGATGAGCCCACCGACGGGCAGCAACACCGTCACACGCCGCGGCAACCGCGCCCGCCTCCTCGGCGGCGCACCCTGCGCGGTGGGAAGGGTTCCGTTCACGAGCGGTCACCATACGGGGGTGAGGTGCGTGGTGCTGGCTGTGGCTCACCTGCCGTGGCCGGACCACTACCCGCTCCACACCAACGGACGGCAAACCCCGGCCCCCCACGGAAACCCACGCGCGAAACGACCGTGGCCACGCACGGACAACGCCGTGAACCGTCCGTCCAGGCGCCGCCCACGGTCTCGCTCTGACCGCCCGCCACGATCACCGATCCGCCCAACGACCCCCGCGCCCCGGTCCGCCCCGCACGGCAGCACCGCCCCGCCTTCCCCCCGCCCGCCAACGGGACGCCGAATCGCAACTGGCACTCCATCCAGCCCCCTGCACCGAAGCGCCACCTAGCTTCTCGCCCCCACCCGCCAACGGTCACCAACCCCGCACAACGCCCCGCACCAACCCCCACCCACACCTCAACCCCAGCGAACACCCACCCCCCAACAGCCACCGATCCACCCAACACACCCCCGCACCCAGCCCCCGCCCTGCACCTCGATCCCCGCCTTCCACGCGGTCTGGATCACCTTGTCAAGGCACGCTTTCCAGCCTTGACAAGGTGATCCA
>NZ_JBITBT010000034.1:0-94770 GCF_044452505.1 Amycolatopsis sp. NPDC051903
ACCCCGTCGAGGTCGTGCAAATCGGCCACCACGACCTCGGCACCGGCCTCGGCCAGCGCACGCGAACGCTCGTCCTCACGATGCACCAGCGCACGGGCACGGTATCCGCGTTCGAGGAGCAGCCTGATCGCACCACCCCCGGTCTTACCGGTCGCACCGGTGATCAGGAACAGCCTGTCGTCGGACATGGAAACGCCTTTCTGGGAGATCCGGGAGTCACACCGCGCGCAGATCGCGGACGAAGTCCGCCACCGCGCTGCCGATGAGATCCGGGCTGTCTTCCTGGACGAAGTGGATGCCGGGCACCGTCACCTCCGTTTGGCGGGGCCAGGTCCGGCAGAACTCGCGCTGCGAGGCGGTGAGGATCGCGCCGGGTTCGGCGTTGACGAACAGCTTCGGCACCGGCGACGACGCCAGCCACCGGCCGTAGTCCTGCACGATCCGCACGACGTCGGCGGGCTGCCCCTCGATCGGCAGCTGCCGCGGCCAGCTCAGCGTGGGCCGCCGGCTCTCACCCGGACTGGCGAACGGGGCGCGGTACACCGCCATCTCCTGCTCGCTCAGGTCCCGGATGATCGACCGCGGCAGCACCTGCTCCACGAACACGTTGTCGTCGAGCACCATGGTTTCCCCCGCGGGAGAACGGAAACCCCGGAACGTCCGGCGGAACGACTCCCGCCGTTCGGGCCAGCTCATCGGAGCCACGATCGCTTCCATGTACGCGATCCCGGCCACGCGGTCCTGGTGCTGGAAGGCCCAGTCGAACCCGAGGGCCGAACCCCAGTCGTGCAGGACGAACACGACGTCGTCACCGAGCCCGAGGTGCTCCCACAGCGCGAACAGGTACTCCCGCTGCTCGTGGTAGCCGTAGCGGTCGGGTCCCGACGGTGTGAGCTTGCCGGAGTCCCCCATCCCGACGAGGTCGCACGCGATCAGCCGGCCGAGCCCTGCCAGGTGCGGCATCACGTTGCGCCACAAGTAGGACGAGGTCGGGTTCCCGTGCTGGAACACAATCGGAGCGCCTTCGCCCTCGTCGAGGTAGGCCATCCGCACCCCGTTGATCTCGGCGAACTTCTTCTCCGCGTAGGGTTCGGCGTTCATCGGCGTCCTCCTCGGACGGACTGCGGCTGGTCGGCTTCGTCGACGGTGACGTCCGTGAAGTCGAGGACGAAGATCGGCTCGGGCTGCGGGACACCGTCCTTGACGGGCAGCACGTAGCGGTGCGTCGGGAGCACCAGGCCGGAAACCTCGCGGTGGGCTTCCGTGTGGTGGGCCGCCGGTCGGCTGCCGAGCACGTACGGCGCGTAGTCCACTCGCCGCTGCAAACCCCGCTCGTCGTAGTGGAAAACCTGTTCGGCGCTGTGGGTCGCGATGTCCTCCGGGAACGTCACCCGCAGCCGCCGCCACCCGGGACCGTCGGTCTCCCCCGGCCCGAGCTCTTCGGTCCGCACGCAGGGCCAGGTCAGCAGGTAGGGGTTGGTGAGGTAGTTCCACAAGCCGTACCCGGCGAAGTAGAGGACGTGCAGCGCATCCCAGCGGACGCCGCCGAGCCGGGGCGGGAAGGATTCCCGGGGAGCGGTACGCTCCGCCAGCACGGTGCCGTTCGCGTCCTCGAGGCGGACGTGGTGCGGCGTGTACACCCCGCGCAGACCGGGCCCGGTGAAGTCGGTGAGCACGGTGCGCGGGCGCTGCACGTCGACCGCGACGCCCACACCGGCGAGGATCTTCTCCTGCCCCAGTGCGGTCAATGTGGGGCCGGCCATGTACAGCCGGGCCCGGATCGTCCCGGCCCGGCGCCACCGGTCGACGCCACCGTGCGCTTGCAGCACCTGCTCCAGCAACCCTGTTGCTTCGTTCACAGCGGTGCCTTCCGCGCTAGACGGCGGCCTTGTCGTCGACCAGGTGGCCCTTCATCAGCCACGTCGGGCCCTCGGCGTAGGCACCGGCCTCGGCGAAGAACGCCCCGAAGTAGGGCCCTTGCGCGTGCGCGGTGAAGGCTTCGACGTCGGCGTAGACCTCGTTGAGGTAGTAGACGTCCGGGTTCTCCTCGTCCGCGATGACCTCGAACCGGTGCGACCCCGGCTCGTTCGCCAGCGAGTCCCGCGCGGTCTTGCGAGCCGCGCGGACGAAGTCGTCCCGGTGTTCCGGCCGGACGGTGAAGGACACGAGGAACTGGTACATCGGACGGTCTCCTGAAGTCGGGAAGCTCAGTTCATTGACTGAACTAGCGCGACTGTAGCACAGCCCAGTTCAGTGAGCGAACCAACCGCGTAGGATGGGGGCATGGCTCTCCCCAGCACCTACGCGGACAGCAATTGCTCCCTGGCGCGAGCACTGGAGGTCGTCGGCGAACGCTGGACGCTGCTGATCGTGCGCGACGCGTTCTACGGCGTCCGCCGCTTCGGCGACTTCGCCACCCAGCTCGGGATCCCCCGCGCCGTCCTGACCTCCCGGCTCAAGCTCCTCGTCCGCGAGGGTGTCCTGACCCGCGACGAGAGCGCGGGTGCCGTCGAGTACGTGCTCACCGACAAGGGTGTCGCGCTGTGGCCGATCGTCCGCTCGCTCATCACCTGGGGCGACGAGTTCTACTCACCGGCCGGTGTCCGGCGAGCCATGCGCCACGACGCGGACGGCGCCCCGCTCGACCCCGACGGACGCTGCACCGAGTGCGGCACGATCGTGGCCGTCCCGGACATCCGCATGGAACCCGGCCCGGGGTACGAGCCGACCGGGAAGGAACTCGACCCGGTGTCCGCCGCGATCAACACGCCGCGCCGCCTGCTCGACCCGATCACGACCACGCCTTCGCGCAGCTGAGGATCGAGCCGGCGCGCACCACTATCCGAAGTGGACGGACAGCGTCTCCGCGCAGTGCGGATCAGCTCGCTGCCACGGCGAGGCGAGCGTGGCGCAGGAGGGCCCCGACCGCACGGTCGACGTCCTCGTCGTCGGTCGCCCAGTCGGAGACCGAGATCCGCATCAGGCGCTCACCGCGGTAGGTGGTGCCACTGAAGTAGGCCGTGCCTTCGGCGCGGACGCCGGCCATCACGGCATCGGCCAGCCGGCCGTGGTCGCCGTCGGGGGCGAGCCAGCGCACCAGCACCTGGTTGGACACCACGTCGTTGACGACGACGGCCTGCCCGCTCTCGGTGAGCGCGCCGGCGAACCGCCGCGCGAGCCGCACCGTCCGCTCGACCAGCTCGGCGACGCCGTGCGTGCCGAGTGCCCGCAGCGTCGCGTAGACACCGACCCCGCGGGCCCGGCGGGAGAACTCCGGGTTCCAGTCCATCGGATCGCGGCCCTCCGCGCCCTGGTCGAGGTAGGCGGCCTGCACGCTCATCGCCGCCCGGTGCGCCGCGGCGTTGCGGCAGATCGCGATCCCGCAGTCGTAAGCCACGTTGAGGA
Source organism: Amycolatopsis sp. NPDC051903 (assembly GCF_044452505.1). Taxonomy (NCBI): domain Bacteria; kingdom Bacillati; phylum Actinomycetota; class Actinomycetes; order Pseudonocardiales; family Pseudonocardiaceae; genus Amycolatopsis; species Amycolatopsis sp. NPDC051903. The sequence goes on from NZ_JBITBT010000034.1 coordinate 3,406, forward strand.
GCTTGTGCCCGTCGGTCGACCACGAGTCCAGCCGGTCGAGCCCGGCGACGTGGCGGGCCATCGCCGGCGCCGCGGCGGCCAGGAGCATCACGGCGCCGTCCACGTGCACCCACGTCGGGTTGCCGGCCGCGCGGTGGGCGTCGACGACGTCGGCGACGGCGACGAAATCGTCGAAACTGCCCGTGTTGACGTTGCCGCACTCCAGCGTGACGATCGTCGGCCCGTGGACGTCGCGCAGTGCTTCGGCGAGCGCGTCCGGCTTCATGGCGTCCTGGTCGTCGCAGGCCACGGACACCAGCGCGCGTTCGCCCAGCCCGAGGAACCGCAGCGCCCGCAGCACCGTGGAGTGCGCGCCGGACTTCACGACCACCGTGATCGGCGGCGCCCCCACCAGCCCGTCGGCTTCGACGTCCCACCCGACTTGGCGCAACACTTCGTGGCGAGCCGCCGCCAGGCACGTGAACGTCGCCATCTGCCCGCCCGTGACGAAGCCGGCCGAGCTCTCCGCCGGAAGGCCGAGCAGACCGACGAGCCACTGCGCCGCGAGTTCCTCGGCGACCGCGACGCCGGGCGTGGTCGGGAACAGCGACGCGTTCTGGTCCCAGGCGGCCAGCAAGACCTCGGCCCCGAGCGACGCGGGGTGCAGGCCCCCGACCACAAAGGCGAAGTACCGGCCGCTGGCTTGCGCGGACAGGTAGGGCTCGAGATCCCGCGCGAGCTCCGTCACGACCTCGGCGGGGTCCATCCCCTCGGCGGCCGGCGGGCGGTCCAGCGCGGCGCGCATCGCCGTGTAGTCCACTGTGGACGGGACCACCGGGCGCTCCGGCAGGGAATCGAGGTACTCGAGCGAAGCGGTGTGGGCGGCGTCGAGGACCGATTTCCAGTCCGGTTCGTGCATGGGTTCTCCCGAAGAGTTCAGGCGGGGTGCCGAGGTGCTCCGGACCAGACGGTACTGACCGGTGCCGTTTTGCCGTCGCAGACGGTACCAGTCGGTACCACCTTGTCAAGACGGTACCGACTGGTACCATTTCGCCGTGGCCACTCAAGCTCGCCAGCGCCTGCTGGACACAGCGGCGGAGCTCTTCTACGCGGAAGGGATCCGCGCGGTCGGCGTCGAACGCATCCTGGCGGAGTCCGGAGTCGGCCGCGCGTCGTTCTACCGGCACTTCGCGAGCAAGGACGAGCTGGTGATCGAGGTGCTCCGGCGCACCGACACCGCCTGGCGCGACTGGCTGGCCACGCGCGTCGACACGCTGACGGACACCGCCGGGGACAAACCCCTCGCCGTGTTCGACGCGCTCGAAGAGCGGTTCGGCCGGCAGGATTTCCGGGGCTGCGCGTTCATCAACACCATCGTCGAGACCGCCGACCCCAGCAGCCTGGCCCACCACGTCGCCCACGAGCACAAGGAAGCCGTGATCGACTACCTGGCCGGGCTGCTGGAGGCGGCCGGTCACCCGGCGCCGCGGCCGATGGCGCAGGCGTTGCACCTGCTGATCGACGGCGCGGTGGTCACCGCGCTGCGCGAGCGAACCCCGGACCCGGCGCGCAGGGCCAAGGAATCCGCCGCCGTGCTGCTCGCCGCGGCCGGGCCGGCCCGGTGACCGGCCGCTGACCACGTTCGTCCACGCCGCCCCGCCGCACCGACGCTCAGCACGCGTTCATCAACGGCGAACGGCTGCTGGACAACGGCCGCTTCACCCGCGTCGACGAGCTGCCCATCACGGACCTGTTGCGCCGCGCCGGCGACCGGGCCACAGCGCTCGGCCGCCGCGCCGGGTTGCTGCCGCAAGACTGAGCTGTCTCGATCCGGCGTCCGGTTCGGACGTCCGTTGTGGACAATCGGTCAGGGCCGGAAGAACTCGAGCACCTCGGCGTTGATCGTCTCGGCCTGGGTCGTCGGGCATGCCGTGCGTACTAGACCTTCGCGGGACCGGTCGAATCGCGGCGCACCAGTTCGACCGGCAGCACCACACGTTTCGCCGGGGCCGTCGGTGAGGCGATGCGTTCCAGCAGCAGCCGCGCGGCTTCCCGGCCGATCTCGTAGTGCGGGAGGCGGACGGTGGTCAGCGCGGGCCGCTGCCGGTCGACGAACGGCATGTCGTTGAACCCCGTCACCGACACGTCACCCGGCACCGACCGGCCGAGTTCGGCCAGCGCGGAGTAGCAGGCGAGCGCGATCAGGTCGTTGCCCGCGAGCACGGCCGTCAGGCCGGGGTGTTCGGCGAACAGCCGCAGGGTCGCCGCGTGGCCCGCCGGTTCGGTGAACGCGTCCGCGAACTCCACCGGCGCCGCCGCGGGTTCGAGGCCGAGCGAGGTGGTGGCGTCGAGGAACGCGCGGTAGCGCTCCCACCCGGTCGAGAGGTCCCGAGGCCCGGCGACGTGGCCGATGCGGGTGTGCCCGAGGTCCACGAGGTGGCGCACGAGCAGGTGGACGCCCGCGGCGTTGTCCGCGGTGACCGACGGCGTGTCACCGTCGTCGGTGCGCCGGTTGACGAGCACGGTCGGCACTGCCGGGCCGCCGGCGAAGGAGTCGCCGCGGCGGCTGGTCGCGAGGATGAACCCGGCGGTCTGGCGGCCGCGCATCGCGGTGAGCAGCTCACGTTCGCGCTCGGGGTCGCCGTCGGTGTTGCCGACCAGCGCCAGGTACCCGGCTTCCCGCAGACCGTCCTCGATGCCGCGGACGATCGGCGGGAACACCGGATTGCGCAGGTCCGGGACGATGATCCCGGCCACGGACGAGGTGCGGGTGCGCAGGCTCCGCGCGGCGGAGTTGGGCGCGTAGCCCAGCGCCCGCGCGGCTTCGGCCACCCGGTTGGCCGTGCGCACGTTGACCATCCCCCGGGTGGCCGGGTTCAGCGCCCGGCTCGCCGTGGCGGCGTGCACCCCCGCGCGCTCGGCGACGTCCTTGATCGTCGGAGCCCTGTCCATCGGACCAGCACAGAGAGAGGGCGCGCGTCACCAGGTGAGCGCGACGTACTTGGACTCGGTGTACTCCAGCAGCCCTTCGTGCCCGCCTTCCCGGCCGAGCCCGCTCTGCTTGACGCCGCCGAACGGCGCCGCGGGTTCGGACACGAGCCCCCGGTTGAGGCCGACCATCCCGGACTCCAGTGCCTCGGCGAGGCGCAGGCCGCGCGCGAGGTCTCCCGTGTAGACGTAGGAAACCAGCCCGTGCTCGGTGTCGTTGGCCAGGCGCACGACCTCCTCCTCGGTGTCGAAGGTGACGATCGGCGCCACGGGGCCGAAGATCTCCTCCGCGAGCACCGGGGCCTCCGGCGGAACGTCCGCCAGTACCGTGGCCGGGTAGTAGAACCCCGTGCGGTCCGGGCGTTCCCCGCCGGTGAGCACCTTCGCGCCGGCGCCGACGGTGGTGTCGACCAGTTCGCTGACCTTGGCCACCGCGGCCGCGTTGACCAGCGGGCCCAGTTCGACGCCCGCCTCGGTGCCCGGGCCGACCCGCAAGGCGCCCATGCGGTCGGCGAGCCGGCGCGCGAACTCCGCGGCCACGCCGCGCTGCGCGAAGAACCGGTTGGCCGCCGTGCAGGCCTGACCGCCGTTGCGCATCTTGGCGATCAGGGCGCCGTCGACCGCGGCGTCGAGGTCGGCGTCGTCGAACACGAGGAACGGGGCGTTGCCGCCGAGCTCCATCGACGTGCTCACCACGCTCTCGGCCGCCGCGCCCAGCAGCTTGCGGCCGACCTCCGTGGACCCGGTGAACGACAGCTTCCGCACGCGCGGGTCGCCGAGCATCGCCGCCACGACCCGGCCGGACCGGGTGGACGGCACGACGTTCACGGTGCCCGCGGGCGCGCCGGCCTCCTCGAGGATCGCGGCGATCGCGAGTGCGGTCAGCGGCGTCTCCGAGGCGGGCTTGAGGATCACGGTGCAGCCGGCGCCCAGCGCGGGACCGATCTTGCGCGTGGCCATCGCCGCCGGGAAGTTCCACGGCGTCACCAGCACGCTCACGCCGATCGGCTGCCGCAGCACCAGGATGCGGTTGGCCCCGCCCGGCGCGGTCTGGACCGTACCCGCCAGGCGCACGGTTTCCTCCGCGTACCAGCGGAAGAACTCGGCCGCGTAGGTCACCTCACCGCGGGCGTCGGCCAGCGCCTTGCCGTTCTCGCGCACGATCAGCTCGGCGAGCTCGCCGGACCGCTCGTGCATGAGGGTGAAGGCGCGCTGGAGCACGTCGGCCCGCTCGCGCGGAGCCGTCGCCGCCCACGCCGGCAGCGCTTCGGCGGCGGCGTCGACGGCCGACAGCCCGTCCTGCAGCGTGCCGTTCGCGACGGTGGTGATGGGCTCGGCCGTGGCCGGATCGGTCACGGTGATGCGGGACCCATCCGCCGAGGGCCGCCACGCGCCGCCGATGAACAGCTCTTCCGGGATCTTCACAGTCGGGCTCCTCAGTAGGGGTTGGCGACGAACAGGTCTTGCGCGGGGAACTTCGTGAGCACCTCGACCCCGGACTCCGTCACGACGACCTCCTCCTCGATGCGCGCCGCGGAGAACCCGTCCGACGCCGGGCAGTAGGTCTCGAGCGCGAACACCATGCCGGGCTTGATCTCCACCGGGTGTTCGAGGCTGTTGAGCCGGCTGATGATCGGCCGCTCGTGCAGCCCCAGCCCGAGGCCGTGCCCGAACTGCAGGCCGAACGCCGCCATCTCGTTGGCGAAGCCGAAGTCGGTCGCGGCGGGCCACACGCGCGCCACGTCGTCCGTGCCGATCCCGGGTTTCACCGCTTCGATCGCGGCGTCCATCCACTCGCGCGCCTGCCGGTATGCACCGCGCTGCACGTCGGTCGCGCTGCCGACGCTGAACGTGCGGTAGTAGCAGGTGCGATACCCGTTGTAGGACTGGATGATGTCGAAGAACGCCTGGTCGCCGGGACGGATGAGGCGGTCGGAGAAGTTGTGCGGGTGCGGGTTGCACCGCTCCCCCGACACGGCGTTGATCGCCTCGACCTGGTCGGACCCCATTTCGTAGAGCCGCTTGGTGGCCAGCGCGACGATTTCGTTCTCCCGCACGCCGGGTTTGAGCGCCTCGACGATGTCCTGGTAGACCCCGTCGACCATCGCCGCGGCCTGCGAGAGCAGCGTGATCTCGTCGGCCGATTTGATCTCGCGCGCGTCGAGCATCAGCTGCTGCGCGTCGACGACCCGCAGCCCCTGCCGCTGCATCTCGAACAGGAACGGCGGCTCCACGATGTCCACGCCCACCGGCGAATCCACCACGCCGGCCTGGGTGAGCAGGTCCTTGAGCTGCGTGACCGCTTCGCGCATGAGCCCGGCCTCGGGTGAGATCGCACCGCGCAGGCCGAGCATGCCGGCGCGGCAGTTCTCCGGTTCCAGCCACGGTGAGTAGAGCTGGTGGTGCTTGGCCGCCGAGCCGAAGTCCCACAGCATCGGCTCGCCGTCGCGGGTGAGCAGCGCGTAGCGGGTCATCTTGTCGCCGAGCGCGCCGCCGATCCACGTCTGCGTGGTGTAGCGGATGTTGTAGAAGTCGAACAGCAGGAACGCGCCGCACTCGCTGGACTCCAGCGCCGCGCGGGCCCGCGCGAGGCGGTAGTCGCGCAGCCGGGCGAAGTTCACGCGCTCCTCGAAGTCGACCGCGCCGTGGCCGGGGGCCGGGATCGGGCGTCCGTCAGGCATCGACGGGCTCCAGTCCGTCGGACACGGCGGCGTTCTCCGGCTGCAGGGTCAGGCCGGAGCGGCGCGCCTGCTCCTCGATGAGCACGGCGAAGTCCTGGTCCACGAGCCCGGCGCCGCACGCCGCCGCCACGAGCTGCGCGGCCGCGGCCGCGACCGGCATCGGCGCCTCCAGCTCACGCGCGGCGGCCAGCCCGAGGTCGAAGTCCTTGCGCAGCAACGGCATCGTGAACGTCGGGGTGAAGTCCAGGTTCACCATGGCCGGCGTCTTGTAGCGGCTGAACACCGAACCCATGACCGAATCGTTGAGGAAGGCCAGGAACGCCTCGCGGGTCACCCCGCCCTTCTCCGCGAGCACGGTGATCTCGGCCAGCGATTGCGTCACGACGCCGAGGAAGACGTTGTGGCAGATCTTCACCAGGCGCGCCACCTCGTCCTCACCGACGTAGGTCACGCCGCGGCCGAGCACCGTCAGCATCGGCTCGACCTCGTCGAACACCGAGCGCGGGCCGGACACCGCGAGCGTCAGCTTGCCGCTGGTGACGACCTTCGGGTTGCCGCTGACGGGCGCGGCGAGCAGTTCGGTGCCGCGCTTGGCCGCGGCCACGCGCACCGCGGCCGAAGCCTCGGCCGAGACGGTGGACGAGTCCACGAGCACCTTCGGCGCCCGCGCCGGATCGGTGAACAGGCCGTCTTCGCCGGACGTCACCTGCGCGAGGTCCGCCGAGGCCGAGACCATCGTGAACACCACGTCGCGCCCGGCGAGGTCGACGGGCCGGTCGGCCACGGTCGCGCCGGCCTCGGCCAGCTCCTCGGCCTTGGCGCGGGTGCGGTTGTAGACGGCGACGTCGTACCCGGCGGCGAGCAACCGGCGGACGAGGGCCGCGCCCATGCGGCCGGCGCCGATCCAGCCGATCGTGGTCGTTCCGGGCGTCGGGGACACCATTTCATGCACCTCCGTGCTGCAATCGTTTGCAGTCATAGTGCAAGTTCGGGTACCCTTTCGTCAAGCCCAGGGGCAAAATGTGCACTATGCGAACGCTCGCAGCAGACCGGCTACGAGAGGCGGACCACCCGTGCACTCGAACAGGCTCGGCACGTGCGGTGGACACCACGGCGCTCAACGCGGACAACGACCTGCTGACTGAAGAACGGCGGGTCGCGTCAGTCACGGCGATCGACCCGTACGCGGGCACGGTTCTCACGGCCACCGCCGACGGACTGGCGGCACACCGGGACGCGCTCGCCGCCCTGCCGGCGGTACACCGTGGTGTGAGAGCTGGCGACCGGGCGGCACCCCGAGGTGGCCGTCGCGGCGATCGGCGAACGCCTCGGCCGCAGGGGCACCGGCACCGAACGGCACCCGGCGATCCTGACCGATCCGGCCCAGGGCCTGACGCCCAACGCCCGGTTCATCCGCGCCGAGCTCGACACCGTGGTGTTCGTGCGGAACCGGCACGCCCGCGCCGGTGCACCCATCACCGCGGAGGAAGCGCTCGCCGGCGGGCTCGTCGACGCCTCACCACTTCCGGAAGGCCTGACCCGGCTCCGGTGAAAACCTGCGGCGGCCGGCGGGGACCGCACGCGGTACTGCGATCGTTTACTGCGATGAACGACTGCGGCGCCGCGCGTTTACCCGACTCTTCTGTGACCTTCCGCAACGATCGCCGGTGACCTGGGCGGTTCACGGCCTACCTTCCTGCAATCAATCGCAGTCGCGATGAAGCCCACTCCGCGTACGGAAGGTTCTTCGTGAACCGCCTCTCCCCGAACCACCCCGCCCGTCGTCTCCCCCGCCGCGCGCCGCGTGCCCGCGGTGGCAGCGGGGCGTGGACCGCATCGAGGTCGTCGACGAGATCGCCGTCGGCGGCCGGTTCGTCGTCGTGGCCCCGCCGCACACGCTGGACGGGATCGTCGGGGAATTCGTCCCGCCGAACCGCTTCGGCTGGGCCGCGGTCGGCGACGGGCTGAGCTTCTACCAATCCTGGCTGCCGCTCGACGAACCCTGCGACGACCCCCGGACGATCTTCCACGAAGCGGCGCGCGGCCCGTCGGCGCTGCTTCGCACGTCGGACCGGACCGCCCTGACCCACGCTGGGTTCACGCGCTGTCCCCGATCGATGGCTGCTGAATCCCTTCTGGTGCGTCGCCTCCTCACCGCCGCGCCGCTGTCCGAGATCCGCCGCCCCGGCACCGTCGCGGCAAGCTCGGTAAGTCCTTTGTGGACAGAATGGTCCGCGACGGCCGGGGTCGTCGGAGGAGCGGTGCCCCGTCAGGCCAGGAAACCGCCGTCCACGGCCAGGTGCGCGCCGGTGACGTAGGACGCGTCCTCGGCGAGCAGGAACGCGATGGCGGTGGCGATCTCCCGGCTCGCGCCGATGCGGCCCAGCGGGATCCCGCGTTCGGCCACGGAGCGGTTGGCCTGCGTCAGCTCGGAGTCGATGACGCCGGGCTGCAGTTCGTTGATGCGGATACCGTGCGCCTCGCCGCCGGGCTGCCGGATCTCGGCCACGACCTCGTCGAGCTTGCCCGCGCGCCGGCCGACGACGGTCACGGCCGCGCCGCGTTCGGCGAGCAGCAGTGCCGTAGTGCGGCCCATGCGGCTGCCGGCGCCGGTCACCAGCGCGACCTTGTCCGTGAAGTCCGCCGTCATCACTCAGCCGCCGCCGGCAGCTCGGCCGGGTAGGGCAGCCCGGTGTCCACGGAGCGGCTGACCGCGTCCCACTCCGCCGCCTCGGCCTGCTGCTCGCGCGAGTAGGCCTGCGCCATGTCGACGGCGTTGACACCGAGCAGCAGGTGCGACGGCACGGTCTCCCGCTTGACCACGCGCACCAGGAGCTCCCCGGCGCGCTTCGGGTCGCCGGCGGCGAGTTCGGGGCGCACGACGCCCCACTGCATCGCGCCGACCGTGCCGGCGTACTCCGGCGCGAGCTCCTGGACCTGCATCGACGAACCGGCCCAGTCCGTGGCGAACCCGCTCGGCTCGACCACCACGTAGCGGATCCCGAACGGCGCGGTCTCGGCCGCGAGGACGCGGGTGAAGCCGTCGACCGCGAACTTGGCCGCCTGGTAGGAGCCCAGCCCCGGGGTACCGCCGACGCGCCCGCCGATCGAGGAGAACTGGACGACGGTGCCGGAGCCCTGCGCCTTGAGCACCGGCAGGGCCGCGAGCGAAACCGTGTAGACGCCCCAGAAGTTCGTGTCGAACTGGCGGCGGAAGTCGTCCTCGGGCGTCGTCTCGATGGGCGCGGCGTTGGCGTAGCCGGCGTTGTTGACCACCACGTCGAGGCGGCCGAACCGGGCCACCGCCACCTCGACGGCGGCCACGGCCGCGGCGCGGTCGGTGACATCGAGCGGCAGGGCCAGCACGCGGTCGCCGTAGTGGCGCACGAGGTCGTCGAGCTGTTCGGGCTTGCGGGCCGTCGCGACGACCCGGTCGCCGGCCTCCAGGGCGGCGACGGTGAGGGCGCGGCCGAAGCCGCGGGAGGAACCGGTGATGAACCACGTCTGCGTTGTCATGCTCTTAGCAAAACACGGTTGCGTTAATAGTGCAACCAAGTTGTGTTATGATTCAGGTCATGAGCGCTGCCCCTCCCCAGCGCGCCCGCAGCGCCGAAGCGAAGAAGGAACGCGAGCGCGCGATCCTCGACGCCGCGCGCTCGCTCGGCGCCACGCGCAGCGTGCGCGAAGTGACCCTCACGGACATCGCGGCCGAGGTCGGGATGCACAAGTCCGCGATGCTGCGCTACTTCGAAACGCGGGAGCAGATCTTCCTGCGGATCACGGCCGAAGCCTGGCAGGAGTGGTCGGCGGCGGTGCGCGCCGAACTCGGCGCGCTGGCGACCGCCGAGCCGGAAGAGGTCGCGGCAGTCCTGGCGCACTCGCTCGTCGCACGGTCGCTGTTCTGCGACCTGCTCGCGCAGGCACCGCTGAACCTGGAGCGCAACGTTTCGCTCGACGCCGTCTACGACTTCAAGACGATCGTGCTCGCCGAGGTCGCGGCGGTTCAGGACACCCTGATCGCACTCCTCGGCATCGACCGGCCGGCCGCCTCCCAGATCACCACCACCGCCAGCAGCCTCGCCGGCGCGCTGTGGCAGATGGCCGCGCCCGGCACCCAGCTGCGGACGCTCTACCAGTCGCACCCCGAGCTCTCCCACGCGGTGGTCGACGTCGAGCCGACGCTGAAGCGGATCCTCACGTCGCTCCTGGTCGGGGTGACCGCTGCGGGGCGCTGAGCCTCAGAGTTCCACCACGACCCGCCCGGCCGCGCCGGTCCGCTCGGCCGCGTCCTGCGCGGCGGCGGTCTCGTCGAGGGGGAAGCGCGCGGCGATCGGGTACCGCAGGTCGCCTGCCGCGAGGGCGGCGGTGAGGTCGCGAGCGGCGTTTTCGTTGGCTTGACGCGGGAAGTCGTCGTTGCTGAGGTACTGGACGGTGATGTTCTGGAACGCGAGCTGCCAGTACGGCAGCGACGCGTCCGGGTCGCCCGTCGCGTAGGTGGCGATCGTGCCGCCGATCTTGAGGACTTCGAGGTCGAGGCCGACGTTGCCCGCGAGGTCGATCTCGGCGACGCGGTCGACACCTCCGGGTGCCACCGCCTTGATCCGCTCTGCCGCACCATCGCCCAGCACCACGACGTGGTGCGCGCCCGCGGCGAGCACCTCGTCGGCCTGGGCCCCGTGCCGCACGGTGGCGATGACTTCCGCCCCACCCCGGCCGGCAACCGCGAGTGCGGCCCGGCCGACCCCGCCGAGCGGTCCGGTGACGAGCACGGTCTTGCCGTCGACCGGACCGGAGGCGAACACCGCCCGGTGCCCGGTGATCCCGGGAATGCCGACGACGGCGCCCTGGTCGAACCCGACCCGCGGCGGCAGCGGCACGGCGTGCTCGGCGGGCACGACCACGTACTCCGCCGCGGTGCCGAACGGCCGGTACGACTGCGCGAGGTACACCCAGACCCGTTCGCCGACGCGCCCCGCGTCGGCACCCGGGCCGGCCGCGTCGATCGTGCCCGCGCCGTCGCCGTGCGGGATCACCCGCGGGTAGGTCATGGTCGAGCCCCAGTAACCGCGGCGTTTGCCGACGTCGCCGACGTGCACCCCGGACACCGCGACGCGCACCCGCACCTCCCCCGGCCCCGGCTCCGGGTCGGGCACCTCGCCGATCCGGATGACCTCGTGGGAGGGACCCTGCTGTTCGTAGTAGGCGGCGCGCATCGGCTCTCCTCTTCGGTGGTCCGGAACGATGACCGTCCGGTTCCTTGACCAACGTACCTCCGGTGCCGCGGATTCCGGCTCGCACCGAGTTGAAGTAGTAAAATTAATTTACTACATTGACGGTGTTGCCCTGAGGGAGCGTCGAAGGAGAAGGACGATGTCGGAGAGCACCGACCACGAGGAGCTGATCGACCGGGCGTTCGCGGCCGCGGGCACGACCGGGATCGTGCTGCCGCCGGTGGACGTGAACCGGGTACTGCGCGAACGCTACGACGTCACGCCGCCGGCCGCCTTCACGGCCACGTCGCTGTGGGACATGGAGGTGCGCAAGGCGAAGGCGCCGGACAAGTACCTGCGGGCGCTCGTCAAGCCCGGCAGCCTCGAGGTGTTCCCCGGCGAGCGGCGCGGCCGGTTCGAGGATTTCACGCGCGTGTCCGAGCAGGGCCGCTGGCTGAACCAGGACAGGTTCGGGGTCGTGATCGAGCACGTGCGGCTCGACCACTGCGACAAGCGCGCGTACTTCGTCGGCGCCGAGCGCTACCGGGCCCAGGACGGCCGGGTGTTCGAGGCCGGCACGGGCCAGCCGGTCTTCCACGTCGAGCACTCGGTGGCCGGGCCGGAGGAGGAGCCGCTGAACCTGTGGCGGATCGCGCACCTCACCGAGCAGCCGGATCCGGCGATGCGCGCGTACTTCGAGGACCTGGGTCGCGATCCGTACCTGCGGGTGTTCAACGAGGTGTACCTGCGCGAGGACCTCAACCGGACGCTCGTGCGCCGCTGACGCTGCGCCGCTGGTGTTCGGTGACGTCCATGAAGATGCGCTTGAACTCGGCGTAGGCCTCACGCCCGACCCTGCGGGCGTGGCGGTCCTGCATGCCCGCCATGATGCGGTCGGCCGTGCGCATCTGGGCGAGCCCGCGCTCCGTCGGGCACACGAGCTTCGCCCGGCGGTCGCCCGGGTCGGGCTGCCGCTCGACGTAGCCGAGGGCCTCCAGCTCGTCCACCAGGACCCCGATCGCCTGCTTGGCCTGCCCGGACAACCGGGCGATCTCGGTGGCGCGCAGGCCGCCCGGGTCGAGGTAGGCCAGTACCACCCCGTGGCGGGGGTGCAGGTCGTCGAACCCCTGCTCCGCGAGCTTCAGGAACAACTCCCGCTGCGCGGCGAACAGCAACCGGGCGGACAGCACGCCGAGATCGGGGTTCGTCGCGTTCCGCTCGGCCCGGGTAACCACTCACCGACTCCTTCGCTCCGCGCGGCCGGGAGGTACCGGCCGCGTGGAGGTAGATGATAAACGTTCGTGACTGATCGGCCGGGCGTGGCACGCCACTGGGCCGGGCCGGCTGGGGCCGTTCCCGTCGCGGCGCCGCGCGGAACCTGGTCCGGGACGACGTCCCGGCGTCCGGCTGCCGTCACCTCGAGCGCGATCCGCAGCGAGCTCGGGGGCTTGCCGACGAACCGGATCCCGGGCGGTTCACTGTGGACCGTACCGTCCACAGTGAACCGAGCCGGGTTACTTTCCCGCGAGAGCCGGGTAGAGGGCGGTCACCGGCTGGGCGAGTCCGGCGTGGACCTGCCGGGTCAGCTCGTCCACCAGCACCTCGTGCTCGCCCGCTTCCAGAGCGTCGAGAACGGCCGCGACGACGTCGGCGGGCTTGTTCATGCCCGCGGTGTCGTTGCCGGCCTGCATCGGCGTGTCGGTCGGACCGAGGTAGGCGCCGAGGACCTGCACTCCGTCGGGCGCGAACTCGAGCCGGAACGCGTTGGTGGCCATCCACAGCCCGGCCTTGGAGACGCTGTGCGCCTTGCCGATCGCGAGCCAGCTCAGCACGGAGCCCACGTTGAGCAGCGCCCCCTTCGCGGAACGCAGAGCCGGCGCCAGCGCGCGGGTCAGCACGAGCGGCCCGGTCAGGTTCGTCTTGATGGTCGCCTCGACGTCCTCGATCGGCGCGGTGAGCAGGTCGCCGCGCGGGAAGATCGCGGCGTTGTTGACCAGGATCGTGGTGTCGCCCGCCGTCTCCGCGGCCCGCGCGATCGAGTCGCGGTCGGTCAGGTCGAGCCGCAGCGGCACGACCCGCTCGTCGCTCCACTTCCTGGTGGTGCGCGCGCCCGCGTACACCCGGCGCGCCCCGCGCTCCAGCAGCGCGTCGACGAACGCGCTGCCGAGCCCGCCGTTCGCGCCCGTGACCAGCACGGTCGCATCCTTCACCGAAGTCATCATCGCTCGCTTTCACTGGTTGTGCCGCACCCTTCCGGGGTCGGCGTCCACTGGGGAGTGACCGGAACCGTGGTCACGGGAACGACGCTAACCCTGATACTTCATCTTTGCAAGTAGACTTCTCTTTAGAAATTACGATTCGCATCCGAGGCAGTGCTATCGTGAGAAGATGAAGCGGCGTGCCTTCGGCCAGTACTGCGGGCTCGCACGAGCCTTGGAGCTCGTGGGCGAACGGTGGGCTCTGCTGATCGTCCGGGATCTGGCGATCCACCCGCGCCGCTACACCGATCTGGTCGACGGCCTGCCCGGGATCCCGTCGAACGTGCTGTCCACCCGCCTGAAAGAGCTCGAACAGGCCGGCCTCGCCGAGCGCCGCATCGCACCGGCGCCGAGCCGCGGCGTCGTCTACGCCCTGACACCGCTGGGCCGGGAACTCGAACCCGCGATCCACGCGCTCGGCCGCTGGGGCGCCACGCAACTCGGCGAACCGCGCCCCGGCGAGATCGTCACGCCGGAAGCCCTCACCATGTCGCTGCGCGCCGCCTTCGACCCCGCCGCGGCCACCGGCGTCGACGCCTCGTGGGAGATCCACACCCCGGGCTTCACCGTCCACGCGACGGTCACCGACGGCAAACTCGACGCCGGCACCGGCCCGGCCCCCGGCCGGCCGGACCTCGCGCTCACCTTCGAGCCCGACACGGTGCCGTCCTACTTGGAACTCGTGCAGGCCATCAAGTGCGGCCTCGTCAAGGTCTCCGGCCGCCGCAAGCTGCTCGACACGTTCACCCGCGTCTTCGCCGCCCGCGGACCCGCGTGACCCCCACCTGGCTCCTCGACACGGCCCGCGCCTTCACTTCCCTGCGCGGCCGGCGCGTCGAGTCGTGGACCGGCGTGGAGATGGCGTTCCGGGAGGACCCTCCTCGGTTCACCGACCCCGGCGTGCACTGCCTTCAACTGCTCGGCCTCCGGGCCCAAATGGACAGCGGCAGGGTCCTCACCATCACCACCTACCAGTACGATTCGCCGGACGACCTGCTGTTCGGCCTGCGGCCGAACCCGGACTACGACGTCTCGGACGACGGATCGCACCGGGGGAGCTACCGGTGGCGAGCGCTGACCGAACTGCCGACCGGGCGGGTCGACGACGTCGCGACCTTCCGCGACGAAGGCGTCCTCGCGGAGATCAGGCTGCAGATCGAGGGACAGCCCCTGCTCCTGATCGCGGGCGAGTTCGACGAGACTCCCGAGGGCGGCCTGCTGCTGCACCCGCTCGACGACTCCGTATTGGCGTTCACCGAACCGGGGGCGGCCGAACGGGCCCCGTGGACGACTCCGCGAAACCCCACCCGCACAACCGACGCGGAGCTGTAGGTCCTGCGGCACAACGGCATCGGTCGAGGAGCCTGCAGGTTCGATGTGATGACGCTGCCGCACTGGGGAACCCGTGCGGCGATCGCGATCCACGACCCGAATGGACAGCTGCGCGCCGAACGAGTCCTCACCAAGATCTCCCGCAACGGTGACGGTGACGACGAGCCTGGACGCACCGCCCGCACGCCGGGCGAGGTGTCACCCTGATTCGCGCAGTGCGGCGAGCACGCCGTGCAGGTGGCGGCGCGTCGCTTCCGCCGCGCGGTCCGGGTCGCCGGCGCAGAGGGCCGTGATGAGGGCCAGGTGTTCGGCGAGGGATTCGCGGGCGCGGCCCGGGCGGCGGGTCAGGCGGAAGCGGTGCAGGGCGGCCTGAGCGCGCAGGCGTTCGAGGATCTGCGTCGCCGTGTGGTGGGCGCTGAGGGTGCGGATGCGGTGGTGCAGGAGGTGGTTCAGTTCGGACTGCCCGACCACGTCCGCGGCGGCGACGGCAGCCGTCATGGACTCCCCCAGCGCTTCCAGGTCACGGCGGTCGGCGGAGCCGGCGCGGGTGGCGGCGAGGGAGGCGCACAGCGGTTCGAGCGCCAGGCGCACGTCACAGATTTCGAGGGCTTCCGAAAGCGACACGGCGCGAACGCGGGCGCCCCGGTTGGGCACGCGCTCGACCAGACCCTCGTTGACGAGGTCCAGCAGTGCGAGCCGGATCGCGCCGCGGCTGGCGCCGAAGCGGTCGGCGAGGTCGGTTTCGACCAGGCGCTGGTTCGGGACGAAGTCGCCGCGGATGATGGTGTCGCGGATGGCCGCGGAGATCTCGTGAGCCGCGGCGGGGCCGAGCGGCGATGGCGCGTCGAAGTCCAAGCGATCACCCCGTCGAACGAAGGGGCGACACCACGGTCGCCCGGCAGCGGAACAGGAAGCCGCCGCCCCGGGAAACGCCGTCAGGAAGCGGAAGTGCGCCCGAGCGTCGTCTTCGGCAGGCCACCGAGCTCGCTGAGTTTGCGCAGCGAAACGACCAGGCTCAGGAGGTGCCCGCGCATCGCGGCCTCGGCCGCGTCGCCGTCGCCCGAGGCGACCGCCTCGATGACGGCGACGTGCTCGGCGAGCCCCTCCTCGATCCGCCCGGGCAGCAACGACACCTGGAACTGGTACCGCACGCTCGGGTAGCGCAGGCGCTCCAGCACGTCGTTGGCCGTCTGCTGAGCGCCCAGCTCCCGGATCACGTGGTGCGATTCCTGGCTGATGTCGTTGTAGGCCGCGATGTCACCGGCTTTCACCGCCGCGCGCATCGCCTTGGCGAGCTTCTGCAGGTGCCGCCGGTCTTCGGCGCCCACCACCTCGGCGGCCTTGCGCGCGCACAGCCCCTCGACCACGGCGCGGACCTCGGTGATCTCGATCGCCTCGCGCAGCGAAATCGGCCGCACGGACGCGCCGCGGTTGCGCTCGCGGACGACGAGCCCCTCGTTCTCGAGCATCACCAGTGCTTCGCGCACGCTGCCGCGGGACGAACCGAACGCCGCGGCGAGCTCGAGCTCGACGAGCCGCTGCCCGGGGAAGAGCTCGCCGTGGACGATGGCGGTCCGCAGCCGGTCGACGAGCGTTTCGCGGTGCTCCATGCGCGCCCGCCCCTCCCTCCCCAGGCCGGCCCTTCAGCCGGATCGTTGCCATTTTACCCTAACAGGATCGTTGGCAATCCGACCGGACGATCGGGTGTTTCACCACCGGTTCACGCCCGTTCGTCCCGCGCGTCGACCACCGACAACGCCCGCCCCGGCACCGGTACGACGACCTCGTCACCCGGCCGCACCTCCGAGTGCCGCGCGGACCGGCATTCGATCCGCTCGTCCCCCACCGCGACGACGTGGCGGAGGCACTCGCCCTCGAACGACTGGGCCACGACGGTCCCCGACAGCTCTCCGGCGCCCGGCTCCTCATCGCCACGGCGGCGTGGCACGAGGTCCTCCGGGCGCATGACGAGCACGACGTCGCTGAGCCCGGCGCGCACCGGTTCGTCGAGCACGAGCGGCCCGACCCCGGTGAGCACGGTCCGCCGGCCGGAACCCTCGTCGACCTTCGCGGACAACAGGTTCGGCGACCCGATGAACCGCGCCACGAACAGGTTTTCCGGGTCGTCGTAGATCTCGCGCGGCGTGCCCTGCTGCATGATGCGGCCGCCGTTCATGATCGTGATCACGTCGGAGATCGCCAGCGCCTCGGCCTGGTCGTGGGTGACGTAGAGCGTAGTCAGCCCGAGTTCGCTCTGCAGCCGCTTGAGCTCCAGGCGCATCGACGCGCGCAGCTGCGCGTCGAGGTTGGACAGCGGTTCGTCGAGCAGCAGCAGGCGCGGCCGCCCGACCATCGCGCGGGCGAACGCGAGCCGTTGCTGCTGGCCGCCGGAGAGCTTGGTGGCCGAGCGGTCGATGGCCTCGGCGAGCCCGACGGACTCCAGCGCTTCGGCCACGAGCTTGTCGACCTCCGCCTTGGGCCGCTTCGCTTTCCCGACCCGCATCGGGAACGCGACATTCTGCCGCACGGACATGTGCGGCCAGATCGCGTAGGACTGGAAGACCATGCCGAGCTTGCGCCGATCCGGCGACAGGTCGATCGACCGCGTCGCCGAGAAGAGCGTGTCGCCGCCCAGCTCGATCTCGCCCGAGTCGGGGTGCTCCAGCCCCGCCACCGAGCGCAGCAGGGTCGTCTTGCCGCACCCGGAAGGACCCAGCAGGGTGTGGAACTGGCCCTCCTCCACTCTCAGGCTCACGCCGCCGAGCGCCGGGCGGTGCCGGCCGGGGTCCACCCCGCGCCGCCGCAGCCGGCCGGCGGCGGCGGGATCGTACTTCTTGACCACGTCGTTGATCTTGAGCATCACTTCGACCGCCTTGGGTTCGGGCTATTCGGTGCGCACGCCGCGGCGCGCCGCGATCAGCTGCGAGATGACGACCAGGACCGTCAGCACGACGACGAGGACGACGCCGATCGCCGACACGAGCGTGGTGTTGCCGTCCTGGTACTCCTGGAAGATCGAGACGGAGAGGACTTCCTTGCCCGGCGTGTAGAGCAGGATGCTGCTCTGCAGCTCCCGGAAGCTGACGATGAGGATGTAGACCCACCCGCCGATCAGGCCGGGCGCGGCCAGCGGGAGCAGCACGCGCCGCATCGTCGCGAACCACCGGGCGCCGGAGACGTGCGCCGATTCCTCGAGCTCACCGGACACAGTGGACAGCGCGGCGCCGGCGTAGCGCATGCCGTAGGGGATGAACCGGGTCGTGTACGCGATGAAAAGGATGATCAGCGTCCCGTAGATCGGCAGCGACGTGCGCAGGTAGACCACGGCCAGCGCCACGCCGAAGACCAGGCCGGGGATCACCAGCGGCGAGAACGCCAGCGCGTCGAGCAGGCGACGGCCGGACGCCTTGGTGCGGACCACGACCCACGACGCCACGGCCGAGATGACCATCGCCGCGGTCGCGGCGCACACGGCCACGATCACCGTGTGCTCGAAGGAGTGGATGAGCCCGTTGTCGCTGAACAGGGTGCGGTAGTTCTCGAACGTCAGGTCGCCCAGGGCCTGCAGGCTCGGTTGCTCGTAGGTGTGCAGCAGCGACGAGTAGAGCAGGACCAGCAACGGCAGCGCGACGGCGAGCGCGAAGTAGCCGAGCACCAGCACCCCGGCGACCCACCGCCCTTTGCCCAGCTTCTCCCGCCGGGGCCGGAACGCCTTGCCGCTGATCGTCCCGGTCTCCCGCAGCGACCCGCCGACGCGGCCCGCAAGCCAGACGCCGACGCAGGCGATCACCAGCAGCCCGATCCCGATCGCGCCGATCGCCTGGTAGTCCGTCGGGTATTCCTGGTAGAGGTAGTACAGCTTGCTGGTGAGCACGTAGTGCCCGCCCGACAGGCCCAGGAACGTCGGGATCTCGAAGACCTCCAGCGACTGCACGAAGACGATCAGCGCCGCGCCGGCCAGCGCCGGTTTGACCATCGGCAAGGTGATCCGCGTCAGGACGCGCCAGCGGCCGAGCCCGGCGACGCGAGCGGCTTCCTCCATCGACGGGTCCGCGGCGCGGAACGCCGCCGACAGCAGCAGGAAGACGATCGGCGCGGAGTGCAGGCTCTGCACCCAGATCATGCCCGGCACGGAGTAGACGTCGAACGGCCTGAAGTGGAACAGGAACTGCGTGACGTTGTTGAGCAGGCCGATGTTCGAGCTGCCGAGGAAGATCCACGCCGGGGCGTAGAGGATCGCCGGGATGATCAGGGGCACCAGCGCCGACAGGGACAGCAGCCGCCGGAACGGAACGTCGGTGCGCTCGGCCAGGTAGGCGAACCCGCCGCCGATCACCATCGACACGACCATCGAGCCGAACGCGAACGCCAGCGTGTTCCCGATCATCGACCACGTGTCGGCGTCGTTGGGGAACGCGCGGGCGAAGCCGTCGAAGCCGGCCGTTCCGTCGTCGGCGACGAACGTGCGCCAGAGCAGGAAACCCAGCGGCACCAGCACGAGGTAGCCGAGCAGCAGCACGACCACGCCCACCACGACGTGCTTGGCCTCGAGGCGGCCCAGCACCCGCCGCACCACACCGGAATCCGGTCCGGGTCCGGGACCGGCCGGGGGCCGGTCGAGCAGGGTCTGGGTCATCGCGGAAGCACCGGGTCCTTGCCCTTGAGCAGGTTGCTCCAGGCCTCTTGCCACGCGTTGCCCCGGTCGGAAGCCAGGGTCCGCCAGTCGTCGTACACGAAGTGGGTTCCTTCCGGCAGGCGCGGCCGGTAGCCCCGGATCGCCGCGGGGTTGGTGGGGATGTAACCGGCGTCGTGCAGGTACTTCTGCGCTTCGGTGAGGTAGAAGTCGCAGAACAGCAGCGCGGCCGCGGGGTGGGCGGCGCCCTTCATCGGGTCGGCGCCGAGGATCTGCAGCGTCACGGGCTGCAGCGCCGGCTGGAACGACAGGTCCTTCGCGCGGCTGGGCACGTATTGCAGGAAGTCCGACAGGAACACCGGGAAGTCGCCCGCCTGCAGCAGCGTGGTGTTGGAGACGTGCCCGTCGACGACGCGGAAGTTCTTCGCGACGCTCTTCATCAGAGCGACGAAGTCGTCGTCGGACATGCCTTTCTGCTTGGTGTAATAGGTGTAGAGGTCCTCGTACCAGTTGAAGTCGCCCTGGTCGACGGCGACCTTGCCCTGCCACTTCGGGTCGGCGTACCCGGCCAGGTCGCGCGGGAGCTCGTTCGGCTGCGCGAGCCGGACGTTGTGGATCGGCAGCGTGGCGATGTAGTACGCGCCGACCATGTCGTCGGTCTTCGCCTCGCTGGGGATCGTCTTCGCGATGTCGCTCGTGTACGGCGCGATGAGCCCCTGCCCGCCGAGGATGGCCATCTCGGAGTCCTTGGTCTCGACCACGTCGTTGAGCACCCGGTGCGCGCCGGCCTCCTGCAGGATGCGGCCGCGGACCTGTTCGGTCGTCGCCCGGTAGACGGCGACGTCGATCCCGTACTCCTTTTCGAACGCGGGGACGATCTTCTTCTCGATCGCGGTGTTGGTGACGTAGATGACCAGCTGGCCTTCGGCTTTCGCGGCGGCGACCAGCTGGTCGTGGCGAGATTTCCCGTGCAGCGCCGCGAACTTCGAGTAGACCGCGGCGGCTTCGGTGTTCACCGGGGGAAACCCGCACGCCGCCGTCAGTGCACCGAGGCCGGCGGCGAAGAGCAGGCAGGCGAGGCGCTGCCCGGATCTCTTGAGCATCGTTGCTCCTCTTTCCGGTGGCGACCGCGATTCGCGGTGCGCCGGAGGGGGTGCCGGGCGTCGGGGCCGCGCCACCCGCGTACAGGAGGTTACGTGACGTCGGACAAGATAGCCAGAGATTTCGTTGACGAGATTGTTCGACAATCAGAGGTCGACGACGAGCTCCGGAGTAGCAGCACGGCTGCAGCACAGCGTCACCACGGAGCCCGAAGCCTTCTCCGCCGCTGTGAGGACGACGTCGCGGTGGTCCGGGGTCCCCGAAACGACACGCGCGACGCAGGTCCCGCAGACGCCCTGTTCGCACGCCGTCGGCACGAACACGCCCGCGCGGTCGAGGACCTGGGCCGGCGTTTCGGTGGCGCCGACCCGCACGGTCACCTTGCTGCGAGCGGCGGTGAGGGTGAACGGGCGGCCTTCGGTGTCGGCCTCGTGCTTGAAGTGCTCGACGCGGAACGCGTCCGCCGCGATCCCCGCGGCGAGCGCGCCCTTGCGCACGTACTCCATGAACGCCTCCGGCCCGCACACGTAGACCGTCGCGTTCGGACCCGCGGCGCGCAGCACGTCCTCGGGAGTGAAGGTGCTCCCGTCGGAGTCCGCGGCCACGTGCAGAGCTCCGGCCGGGACGAGCGCCGCCAGCTCGGTGGCGTACGCCGCCCGGTCGGGCGTGCGCACGCGGTAGTGGAACTCGAAGGACGCGCCCCGCGCGGCGAGCCGGCGCGCCATCGCCAGCAGCGGCGTCACGCCGATCCCGCCGGCGATCAGCACCGCGTGCGCGTCCTTCTCCCCCAGCTCGAAGGTGTTCTTCGGTTCGCTGACGAGGATCCGGTGCCCGGGCCGCAGCCGCTCGTGCACGAACCGGGACCCGCCGCGCGAGTCGTCGGTCTTGAGCACGGCGATTTTCGCCGGCTGAGCTCCGTCCGAAGCGGACAGCAGCGAGTACTGCCGGATCAGGCCGTTGGGCAGGTGCACGTCGACGTGCGCACCGGGCCCGTGGCCGGGCCACGGCGTGCCGTCGACCGGTCGCAGCTCGATCTCCAGCACCCCGTTCGCGACGACCCGCCGCGCGGCGACCTCGACCTCGACCGTGCCTTCGGGCGCGGTCACGAGGCCGTCCCGGCGGCCAGGCTGTCGGTGGCCAGCCGCACGACCTGGCGCGACGAGAGGGCCAGCAGCGGGTGCGCGCCGGCCTCGACGAGCGCGTCGAAACCCGGCTGCCGCAACGCTTCCTGGAAGCGCGCGGCCAGCCCGCTGGCCGTGATCACCGCTTCGGCGTCGCGCGCGTAGTCATCACGCAGGTCCTCTTCGACGATCAAGCGGTGCAGGAACCGGTTGAGCGGCAACGATTCCGGCTCGGGGAACTTGTAGTAGATGTAGTCCTCGCTGGTGAACTCGTACCCACCGTACTTCGGCACGGACGTCTCCCGGCTCGCCTCGTGGACGGTGCCCTCGGCGGGCTCGGGCAGGAACTGCACGACGCCCTGGCCGTGGTGGGCCAGCTCCTGGTAGGAGAGCAGGTGCCCGGGCAGCTCGCCGATGATGCCGAGCAGCACGAACCACGTGAGCAGCTCGCTCTCGCCGACCTCGTCGAGGTTCACCGGCGTGAGGTCGAGCAGCTCCTGGTAGCGCCCGGCCGCGGCCTCCTGCACGACCCACCGGTCGAACTCGTAGTTCGGCGCCAGGTACCTCGACGTGCCCGGGAAGTGCGACATCCCGCCGCTCGCGATGATCGCGATCCGCTCGTCGCGGGTGTCCAGGGCGCGGCCGATGGCCCGGCCCAGCTCGTAGCAGCGGCGCGGGCTGGGGATCGGCGGCAGGTAGGTGTTCACGAGCAGCGGCACCACCGGTGCGTCGGTCTGGCCGAGGATGTACTTGAACGGCGTGAGGAACGCGTGGCCCAGCACGGCTTCCTGGGAGTAGGTGACGTCGAAGCCGTCGGCGATCACCTTCTTCAGCAGGTCGACGGCGACCTCGGTGTGCACCTGCTTGCGCATCCGCTGTTCCATGTAGTGCGCCTCGCACTCCTGCGAGACCACCATCGTGAACGTCGGCACGGCTTCCAGCCAGAAGGTCTCCAGGTGGTCGAGACCGATGACCAGCACGGCGTCCGGCTGGGCCGCTTCGATGGCGGCGCCGAACGCCACCAGCGCGTCGGTGCTCTTGTCGAGCTTGTCGAGTTCCTCGTGCGCGGGCCGGCTCAGCAGCTGCGGCGCGTGGACGGCAGCAGCCGCGGCGACGATCTCAGCCATGGGCTCCTCCTTCGGGGTCGGTGGGTGGTGGGAGACCTACAGGTCCAGGGTCTGGGGCGCGAAGACCTCGTCGAGGGACACCTTGCGCACGGCGATGCCCTGCTCCGCGACGTACTGGGCGAGCCGCTCGAGCATCGGGCGGTTGGCCTCGATGCCGTACGGCGCCGGGTCGGTCGCGGCGAGCGCTTCGCCCGCCGCGGTGGTGGCGGGATCGAGCAACCGCCAGGGTTCGAGCGCGGTGCGGACGTCGGCGAGCACGGCCGCCTTGGCTTCGGCGAAGGCCGAGTACAGGTTGAGCACGAGCCACGGCAGCTCCTCGGCGAGCTCCCGGCGCACCGCGACGCAGTGCGTGGCGTGCAGCCCGGTGCCACCGGCGAGGTACCGCGCGCGTTCGGCTTCGGGGTCGAACAGCCGGCGCACCCGCAGCTCGGCCTCGCTGCGGTCCGGCGAACGGTCGACGAGGTTCTTCTCCGAGAGGTAGAGGAGCGAACCGGCCAGGAAGTCCTCGGCCAGCAGCAGCCCGATGTTCTCCTCCGGCGCCAGCACATCCACCCGCACACCCTCGGGCGGCCGGAAATCCGTCGCCGCGCCGTGGCTGTGGGCCGCGCCGCGCTCCATGTACCAGTGGACCTCGGCGGGGTCGACACCGAAGTCGTGCTGCAGCACGCCGCGGCTCCACACCGCGGACGTCTGCTGGTACTCCGGCACGCCGATCTTGCGGCCCCGCAGATCCGCCGGGGTTTCGACGCCCGAGCGCTCGCCGACCACGATCCCCAGGTGGCACAGCGTGCGGGTGGTGAACACGGGCAGCGCCACGAACCGCCGGTCGCCCAGCGAGGCGAGCCGGAAGCACGTCGACAGCGACGCCTCGAACACGTCGAACTCGGCGAAGTGCAGCTGGCGCCAGAACAACTCCGACGGGTGGTAGGACAGCAGCGTCGGCTCGACGCCGGCGATGCCCACGCGCCCGTCGAGCACCGGGCGCGTGAAGGTGTTGCCGGTGAGGGCGACGGTGAGCCGGCGCGTCATGCGCTCTCCCCCTGCCGGTTGAGGATGAGCAGCAGGTAGCCCGTGGTCGAGGAGTTGTAGATGATCGGCTGGATCCGGTCGAAGGTCCACCCGTCCGCCACGGCTGCGTTGAGCTCGCGCTCGAGTTCCTCGGACACGGCTTCGGGCGTGAGGCCGGTGGCGCGGATGGTCACGATCTTGTAGGTCATCGGTCGCTTTCCTGGGTCGGCGGCGGATCAGTACCAGGCGGTCTGCAGGTCCTTGGCGACCTCGCGCCAGGGGTCTCCTTCGGTCACGAGCAGGTCGGCCGCGCGGGTGCCGCGGTGGTCTTCGGGGTCGGCGCCCACCATCGGTTCCCCGCGCTCGGCGCGGTGGGTCGCGTCGAGCAGCAGCTTGCGCGCCGTGGAGATCGCCAGGTCGGTGCTGCCGAGCGCTTCCTTGCTGCGGTCGACGATCGGGCCCATGCCGGTCTGGATCGCGAAGTCCTGGGTGTTGACGCCCTCGATGCCGGTGAAGGTCCGCGTGCGCTGCACCTCGCGGTCGATCATGAAGTCGTTCTCCGGCTCCCGGATCAGCCAGTACGTGCCCGGCTTGAAGTCCGCGGGACCGCGGCCCATCTCCTCCTCGTGGTCGGCGAACCAGTTGTCCGGCATCGGCTGCTCGGGACGCGCGGAGTACGCGAAGTTGTAGATCGCGGTGGTGTGGTCGTCGATCGGCACCCAGATGTGGCCGTGCAGCGCCGGGTACTCCGCGTCTTCACCGCGCCCGTGCCAGCTGAGCAGCACGCTGCGGATCTGCATGAACGGCATGGCGAACTGGTAGACGCGCAGGTAGCGGCGGCCCCCGCCGATCCGGCGCAGGCTCGCGTAGGTGAAGCCGTGCGGCTGCAGGTCCACTTCGAGCTTCGGGTGCCGGTCCAGCGCTCGCAGCGACTTGGTGTTGGACAGGTCGTTGTTGTGCGCGAACGACGAGTGCGCGGTGTCGATGCCGCCCTCGATGGCCTGCAGGAAGTTGCACGCCTCGTTGGTCTTGGAGACCCCGCGGTGCGTTTCGGGCGCGCGCAGCCATTCGTAGTCCGGCGGCTCCGGCATCGTGTCGACGGGACCCAGATACGTCCAGACGATCCCGCCCGCTTCGTACACCGGGTAGGCCTTGATGCCCGCGCGGAACCGCAGCCGCGCACCGGGTTCCTCCGACGGCGTGTCGAGGCAGTTGCCGTTCACGTCGAACTTCCAGCCGTGGTACACGCAGCGCAGGCCGCACTCTTCGTTGCGGCCGAAGAACAACGGCGCGCGCCGGTGCGAGCAGTACGCGTCGAGCAGGCCGACTTCACCGTTGGAGTCGCGGAACGCCACCAGGTCCTCGCCGAGCAGCCGCACGCGCACGGGTGGGCAGTCGGGTTGCGGGACCTCTTCGGACAGCACCGCCGGGATCCAGTACCGGCGGAAGACCTGCCCCATGGGTGCGTCACCCTCCACGCGGGTGAGCCGTTCGTTCTGTTCACGCGTGATGCGCATCTTGCCTCCGAACTGGTCAGACTGCGGGCTTGTGTGCTGCGCGTTTCAATGCTGGGGCGCGACCGTGACGGTCGCGTGGATGACGTCGGCGACGGGCCCCGCACCACCGGTGGAGAGGATGGCGTCGGCGACCCGGTCGTAGGGCACGGTCATCGTCGCGAGTGGACGGACGAGAGCGAGTTCGTCCTGCAGGATGCCGAGGGCGGACTCGACCGCGTCGAAACTGTGGCCGCGCATGCCGACCGCCGTCACGCACTTGCGGGAGAGCACACCGAGGTCGACCCCGTCCTGCGGCTTCCGCTCGCGCACGGGCAGCACCAGGCGGCCCGACTTCCGCAGCATCGCCACGGCGTCGTTGAAGACCGCGGCGGTGCCGGCCGCGGTGTTCACGACGATGTCGGCCCCTTCTCCTCCGGTGGCCGCGAGCACTTGCGACACCAGGTCGGGACCGCTGACGAGGGTGTGCGTAGCGCCGAGCGACCGGGCCGCGTCGAGACGCGCGCCGTCGCGTTCGAGGCCGACCGCGACGATCACCGACGCGCCGGCCACGCGCGAAGCCAGCACGCAGCCGAGACCCTGCTGGCCGGGGCCGATCACGACGATCGCCGACCCCGGACCGACGCCGCCGTGGCGGTAGGCCCACTCGTACCCGTTGGCCACCGGCAGCGCCATCGTCGCGACGTCCGGGGGCAGCCCGTCCGGCACGCGGTGCAGGACCGTGCGCGGGTGCAGGTACTGCAGTTCGCTGAAACCACCCCACAGACCCGGGGCCACGGTCAGCGGCGTGGTGCCGTACCGCAGCGCGCCGGGCGTCGCGTCCGGGTCGGATTCCAGGCACCACCGGTACTCCGAGGACCGGCAGAACCGGCAGTGTCCACAAGGGAGGTACTCCTCCAGCAGCACGCGGTCCCCCGGCGCCACACCCCACCTGGCCACCGCGGACGCCGTCGCCTCCGCGATCACCCCCACGGTCTCGTGCCCCATCACGCGGGCCGGCTCGTCGGCGCGGTCGAAGGAGACCGCGTCGGACCCGCAGATCCCCACCGCCTCGACGGCGAGCAGGCCGTCGCCGTCGGACAGGTCCGGGACCGGCAGCTCGCGAAACTCCACGCGGCGGCGGCCGGTCGTCACCGCGGCCCGGGTCAGACGCTCTTTCGGCACTGAAGGTGTCCTTCCCTCATCGCTGATCTGGTTGTACTTTATTGTTAACAATCCTGTCGCGCAATCAGCGCTGAGATGTAGTTCGGATAACGAAGGGGCGGGATGAGCACCTACGTACTGATTCACGGGGCCTGGCACGGCGGCTGGTGCTGGCAGCGCGTGACCGCGGAACTCGAGCGCCACGGGCACCGGGTCTTCGCACCGACCCTCACGGGGATCAGCGACCGGCGGCACCTGATCTCCCCGGACGTCGGGCTCGACACCCACGCCGAGGACGTCGCCGGGCTGCTCGAGGCGTGGGACCTGACCGACGTGGTGCTGGTGGGGCACAGCTACGCGGGGCAGGTCGTCACCGAGGTCGCGGCGCGCAGCCGCGCCCGGGTCGGGCACGCGGTGTACCTCGACGCGTTCGTGGCCGACGCCGGCGAGCGCGCGATCGACCTGCTGCCCGAGCACGTCGCCGGGCACTACCGCGAATCGGTCGACGGCCCCGGCTTCGGCTGGCTCATCCCGCCGCGTTCCCTGCAGGTACTGGGCGTGACCGAGCAGGCCGACCTGGACTGGCTCACGCCGCGCCTGTCACCGCACCCGTGGAAGACCTACCTGGACCCGGTCAGCGCCGCGCTGCCCGGCGACCTGCCCGCGACCTACCTCGACTGCACGGACTGGATGGCCGTGTTCGCGCCCTACGCCCAGCGGGCCCGCGACCGCGGCTACCCCGTCCACGAGCTCGCCACCGGCCACGAGGCGATGGTCACGGCGCCGGCCGACCTCGCGGACGCGTTGCGGCGCGTCTGAGGTTCCCCGTCCGTCCACTTCAGATACCGAACCCGACAGAACAGGGAGAACCCCATGGAATTCCTGGTCCGAACGACCACCGGCTTCCCACCACACCTGACGGCGGAGCACCTGGCCGACCTGCGGGCGCAGGAGCGCGCCCTGGCGATGCGCCTGCGCGCCGAGGGCGTGCTGAAGAAGCTCTGGCGCCTGCCGGGCAAACCCGGCACGCTCGGCCTCTACGACACGCGCGACGCCACGCACCTGCACGAGGTGCTGACGTCGCTGCCGTTGTTCCCCTACCTCACGGTCGAAGTCGAGGCTCTTGCGACGCATCCGCAGGAACTGCTGCCGGAGGTGCGCAACGGCGGGGCGGCACCGGTGGAAGTGAACGGCGCCGCCCGGGCCTGACGGTTCTCGGCCGGGGGGGGGGGCGGGGGGGGGGCGCGGGGTTGGTGCGTGCGGCCGGGGGGCGGCGGGCGGGGGGGGGGGGGGGGGGGCCGCGGGGGCGCGCCCCCCCCCCCCCCCGCGCCGGGTCCGGTGCTCAGGGTTCGACGAGGACCACGTGGAGGTTGCGGGGCCCGTGCACGCCCTCGACCCGGTTGAGTTCGATGTCGCTCGTGGCGCTGGGTCCGCTGATCCACGTCTGGGGGCGGGCCGGGTCCAGGAGCTCGATCGCGTCGGGGACGCCGGGGACGATGCGCGTGGTGGGCAGGACGCAGACGTGGGTGTCGGGCACGAGCGTCAGGGCGCGGCGGCCCTGGCCGGGGCCGTGGTCCAGGACGAGGGTGCCCGTGCGCGCGATGCCGACGGCCGCGGTGGTGACGACGGCGTCGACCGTGTCCAGGTCGTCGGCGTCGGGCACGCCGTCGACGGGGTACGGGAAGCCGTCCGGGACGAGAACGGAGCGGGCGGGGCCGAGGGTCGTCCGGACGACGGCCGGGACGTCGGCCGGCGCGCAACGCGTGAGGGTGGCGCGGTAGTCCACGACGCGGGCGGCGAAGAGGTCGACGACGCCGGCCGGGGCGGGTACCGCGCGGTAGCCGCGCGGGACCGCGGTGTCGGCGCGGTCGGCGGAGGCGAGGGCGGAGCGGACGGCTCCGAGGATGTCGTCACGGGCGGTCATCGGAGATCGGCTCCCGGGGTGGTGGTCATCGGCGGCCCTCCCGGCGCCACCACGTGCGGAACGACTCCGGCGGTGGTGCGGGCAGGTCCCGGGCACTGGTCCACAGCGACGCCGGCCACGGCAGCCGGCCCAGCGATCGGCGGCCACCCGGCAGCACGCTGCGGCCGAGGCGGGTGGTGACGCGCCCGACCCAGCCGAGACCGCGTTCCGCGAGGCCCAGGCGGCGCGCGTCGGCGAGGACCCACGAAGCGGATTTCATGGCCAGCGCCTCGGCTTTCGGGGTGCCGGTGCGGTGGGCGTCGACGACCTTCGAACGCAGGTGGACCAGGACTTCGGGGATGTCGATGCGCACGGGGCAGGCTTCGAAACACGCGCCGCACAGGCTCGAGGCGTACGGCAGGGAGTCGGTCTGTTCGTCGACGCCCACGCCCTTCAGCAAGGGGTTCAGGATGGCGCCGATGGGCCCCGGGTACACCGAGCCGTAGGCGTGGCCGCCGGTGCGTTCGTAGACGGGGCAGACGTTGAGGCAGGCCGAACAGCGGATGCAGCGCAAGGCCTGGCGCCCGATCTCGTCGGCCAGCGCCCGGGTGCGCCCGTTGTCCAGCAGCACCACGTGCATCTCCTGCGGCCCGTCGCCGGGGGTGAGGCCGGACCACGTCGAGGTGTAGGGGTTCATGCGCTCGCCCGTGCTGGAGCGCGGGAGCAGCTGCAGGAACACGTCGAGATCGGCCCACGTGGGCACGATCTTCTCGATGCCCACCACCGACACCAGCACCTCGGGCAGCGTCAGGCACATCCGCCCGTTGCCCTCGGACTCGACGACCACCAGGGTGCCGCTCTCGGCCACCGCGAAGTTCGCGCCCGAAACGGCCATCTTGGCCCGCAGGAACTTCTCCCGCAGGTGCAGCCGCGCGGCGCCGGCGAGTTCGGCCGGATCGTCGGTGAGTCCCTCGGGCGCGGGACGGCCGGCCGCGGCCATCTCACGGCGGAAGATCTCCCGGATCTCCGCGCGGTTGCGGTGGATCGCGGGCACGAGGATGTGGCTGGGCAGGTCGTCGCCGAGCTGCACGATCAGCTCCGCGAGGTCGGTCTCCCACGCGGTGATGCCCCGCTCGGCGAGCGCCTCGTTGAGCTCGATCTCCTGCGTGGCCATCGATTTGACCTTCACGACCTCGTCGACGCCGTGGCCCTGCGCGATGCCGGCGACGATGTCGCACGCCTCGGCCGCGTCGCGCGCCCAGTGCACGGTCGCGCCGTGCGCCTGCAGCGCCGCTTCCAGCGTGAGCAGGTGCTCGTCGAGGCGGCGCAGGGTGTTGTCCTTGATCGCCGCACCGGCCAGGCGCAGCTCTTCCCACTCCTC
Source organism: Amycolatopsis sp. NPDC051903 (assembly GCF_044452505.1). NCBI lineage: Bacteria > Bacillati > Actinomycetota > Actinomycetes > Pseudonocardiales > Pseudonocardiaceae > Amycolatopsis > Amycolatopsis sp. NPDC051903. The sequence continues at coordinate 32,785 of NZ_JBITBT010000034.1, forward strand.
GACCTCGCCGACGACGGTCGCGCGCTTGGCGCGGATCGTGCCGGTGGCGTGGGCGAGGTTGCGCCGCAGCTGGGTGTCCGCGAGCGCCTCCCGGGCCGCGGCGGGAAACGCCGGCATGCCGACGAACGTGGCGCTCACGCGTCCTCCTCGGTCGAAGCCAGCACGTCGGCCAGGTGCAGCACGCGCACACCCGACCGCTGCCGCGACAGCACGCCGCCGATGTGCAGCAGACACGAATTGTCCCCCGCCACCAGCACTTCCGCGCCGGTGTCGCGCACGTGGCGGGCCTTGTCCGCCCCCATGGCGGTGGACGTCTCGGCGTTCTTCACCGCGAACGTCCCGCCGAACCCGCAGCACTCGTCGGCCGCGGGCAGCTCCACCAGGTCGATGCCCCGTACGGCACGCAGCAGCTGCAACGGCTTGTCGCCGACGCCGAGCATGCGCAGCGAGTGGCACGTCGGGTGGTAGGTGACGCGGTGCGGGAAGTAGGCGTTCACGTCGGTCACCCCGAGCACGTCCACGAGGAACTCGCTCAGCTCGTACACCTTCGGCCCCTGCGCCAGCCGCGGCTCCCCCGCGCGCCGCGCGACGAGCCCGTGCTGGTGGCGCGCCGACCCCGCGCACGATCCCGACGGCGTGACCACCGCGTCGTACCCGGCGAACGCGTCCGCGAACGCCCGCACCACCGGCACCGCCTCGTCGAGGTAGCCGGTGTTGACCATCGGCTGCCCGCAGCACGTCTGCGCCTCGGGGAAGTCCGCGTCGACGCCCAAGCGCCGCAGCAGGCGGAACACAGCTTTGCCGGTGTCGGGGAACATCGAGTCGTTGATGCAGGTCACCAGCACCGCGACCTTCACGCGCGCACCTCCGCTGGCTCGTCTCGAAACCGGGTCAGCCGCGCCTCGGCCGCCGCCCAGTCGCCGCCCGACGGTTCGTAGCGCTTCAGCGGCTGCGTCTCGCGGACCAGCCTACGCATGGCCGCGAGATCGGGCAGGTCGGCGCCCAGCGCCCGCGCCTGCACGAGGACGTTGCCCAGCGCGGCCGCCTCGACGGGCCCGGCCAGCACGGGGACGCCGCACGCGTCCGCGGTCAGCTGGCACAGCAGCTCGTTGCGCGTCCCGCCGCCGACGACGTGCACGACGTCGACCGTCCGCCCGGTCAGCTCGGCGGCCTGCCGCACGGCCCGGCGGTACGCGAGGGCGAGACTGTCCACAATGCACCGGACCAGTCCGCCGCGGGTCTCCGGCGGCCGCTGGCCCGTGCGCCGGCACGCCGCCGCGAGCCGCGCCGGCATGTCCCCCGGCGGCAGGAACTCGGGCGCGTCGATGTCCACCACCGCCGACAGCGCGGGTGCCGCGGCCGCCTCGGCGAGCACCTCGGCGAGGTCCACGTGCTGACCGTGCGCGGCCCACGTGCGCACCGTCTCCGTGAGCACCCACAGGCCCATCACGTTGCGCAGGAACCGGATCGTGCCGTCCACTCCGGACTCGTTGGTGAAGTTCGCGGCCAGCGCCGCGTCTCCCAGCTCCGGCTCGGGCAGCTCCAGCCCGACGAGCGACCACGTGCCCGACGAGATGTACGCGAAGTTCTCGCCGCTTGCGGCGGGCACCGCCACGACGGCCGACGCGGTGTCGTGCGACCCGACGGCGACGACCGGTACCGCCCCCGCACCGAGCTCGTCGGCCAGCTCCGGCCGCAGCACCCCGACGCGGTCCCCCGGCTCGCGCAGCGGCGGCAGCAGCCGCGCGGGAATGCCCGCTCGCTCGGCGAGACCGGCCGCCCAGGTCCGCGAGCGCACGTCGTAGAGCTGCGTGGTCGACGCGTTGGTGCGCTCGGCCCCGACGGACCCGGTGAGCCAGTAGCTCAGCAGGTCCGGGATCAGCAGCATCGTCTCGGCCGCCGCGAGCCGGTCCCCTTCGGACACGAGCTGGTAGAGCGTGTTGAACGGCAGCTCCTGCAAACCGGTGACGGAGAACAGCTCCCGCGCCGGGATCGTCCGGTGCACGCGTTCGGCCACCCCGTCGGTGCGGGCGTCGCGGTAGTGCACGGGGTTGCCGAGCAGCGCGCCGCGCGCGTCGAGCAGCCCGTAGTCGACGGCCCACGAGTCGATGCCGATCCCCGCGAGGTCCCCGGCTTCCTGGATCCCGCGGAGCACCTCGCGGTAGAGCCCGAGCACGTCCCAGTGCAAGGTCGAGCCGGCACCGGCGGCGACGCGCACGCCGCCGTTGGGGAAGCGGCGCACCTCTTCGAGGTCGAGCCGCCGGCGCCCCGTGGTCCCGACGGTCCCGGCCATCACACGGCCGCTGGTGGCCCCGAGGTCGACGGCGGCCAGCCGCATCACACGTCCACCACGGTCAGCCCGAGCCCGAGCAGGTCGGCGACCGCCCGCAGCTCGGCGACGCGGTGCCCGGTGCCCAGCGCCCAGTGGTGGTTCACGCCCGTGGCCGACCACGCGTCGGTCCACTCGCCCGGGTCGCAGCCGAAGTCCACCCGCGACGTCGTGTTCCCGATCCGCAGCAACGGCCCGGGCACGACCTCACCCTCCGACGCGACGAGCACGAACGTGCCGTCGCGCTGCTGGCCGAGCCCGCACAGCGTCACCGGGCCGTGCTGCACGTCGAATTCGACGGACACGCCCCAGCCGCGCTTGCCGTGGTAGACACCGAGCCCGCGCAGCAGCGGTTTGCGCGCGCTGATCGCGAGGTGCGCCGGGCCGTCGTGGCCCATCTCCACGACGTTGTCGCGGAAGTTCAGCGCTTGCAGTTCGGTGAACGAGCCGCCGGCGCCGAGGCGGTCCAGCAGCAGCATCGCCAGCGACGCCCGCAGCTCGTACTCGCCGACTGCCGGCACCCCTCGAGCCGTCAGCAGCGAAGCGCCGAGGATGAACCCGGCGCCGACCCGTTCGTGCGTTTCCCCGTCGAGCCCGCGGTGGTAGTACGCCAGGGAGTCGAGCTCGAAGTCCTCGACGAGCCGGTCGAGGGCGACCGAAACCTTCGCGCCCCAGGCGAAGTCCTCCTCGACGACCGAACTGTCCACAGTGAACACTTCCCGGGCCAGCGCCATCCGGGCGCTCGTCTGGGCGTCGGTGACCTGTTCGACGCGCACGCGCAGGTCGTCGATCTCCAGGATCTCGACGTGCCCGCCGAGCTGCGCCGACACCAGCGTCGGGTCGGTGGAGACGTCCATCATGCCCGGGTACAGGTGGCCGAGCAGGCCGTGGCGCCCGTGCCGGAACGCCGCGCGCACCCCGGCCGCCTTGATCCAGCGCGAGATCTTCGTCCAGGCCCGCTCGTCCTCCAAGTAACCGGACACCGAGCGGAACTCGACGCCGACGCGGCGGAACGCGTTGGCCATCTCCGGCAGCGGGCAGGCACCGCAGTAGGCCAGCCACGCGCCGGTGTCGAACGTGGCGTGGTCCATCGCCTCGGTGGGCTGCAGGTTGATCAGCAGCACCGGCGAGCCGCTGCGCTGCGCGATCGGCGCCAGCATGCTGGAGGTCAGGTAGGTCGTGAGGAACCCGATGATGAGGTCGCAGTCGGCTTGCCGCAGCGTCTCCGCCGCGACCGCGCCTTCCTGCGCGTCGGAGATGAAGCCGACGTCGACGACCTCGCAGTCCATGCCCGACAGCCGCTCGGCGACCCGCCGGGCCGAGGCCTGCAGCTGCGGCAGCAGCTCGGGGAACTGCGGCCAGTACGCGCCGAGCCCGCCGGCGACGAGGCCGACGCGGGTGCGGCGCGGGGTGATGCGGTCCAGGCCCGGGGAGGCGGGCCGCGCGAGCGTGTCGGTCATGATCTCCTCTTCTGCCTTGCGGAATGCACTCAGCGGAGGAACGCCGCCGCGACCCCGGCGTCGACGGGGACGTGCAGGCCCGTGGTGTGGGTGAGGTCGCCGCCGGTGAGGGCGAACACCGCAGCGGCGACGTGCTCGGGCAGCACCTCGCGCTTGAGGATGGTGCGCTGGGCGTAGAACTCGCCGAGCTTCTCCTCGGGCACGCCGTAGACCGCGGCCCGCTGCGCGCCCCAGCCGCCGGCGAAGATGCCGGAGCCGCGGACGACGCCGTCGGGGTTGATGCCGTTGACGCGGATGCCGTGCTCGCCGAGTTCGGCCGCGAGCAGCCGGACCTGGTGGGCCTGGTCGGCCTTGGCCGCACCGTAGGCGACGTTGTTCGGGCCGGCGAACACCGAGTTCTTCGACGAGATGTAGACGACGTCGCCGCCGAGGCCCTGGGCGATCATCGCCTTCGCCGCGGCCTGCGACACCAGGAACGAACCCTTGGCCATCACGTCGTGCTGCAGGTCCCAGTCGCGTTCACTGGTCTCCAGCAACGGCTTCGAGATCGACAGCCCGGCGTTGTTCACCACCAGGTCGATACCGCCGAACGCCAGCGCGGTGGCGTCGACAGCCGCCGCGACGGCCGCGGGGTCGGTGACGTTCGCGGTGACCGCGACGGCCTTGTCCGGGCCGCCGATGCCCTTCGCGACCTCCTCGGCCGCTTCGGCGTCGAGGTCCGCGATCGCGACGCAGGCGCCCTCAGCCGCCAGTCGTTCGGCGATGGCACGGCCGATGCCGGAGGCGGCTCCGGTGACCAGCGCGATGCGCCCGGCCAGCGGCTTCGGCTTGGGCATCCGCTTGAGCTTGGCCTCCTCCAGCGCCCAGTACTCGATCCGGAACTTCTCGCTCTCGGGGATCGGGGCGTAGGTGGAGACGGCCTCCGCGCCGCGCATCACGTTGATCGCGTTGACGTAGAACTCGCCCGCCACCCGCGCGGTCTGCTTGTCCTTGCCGAAGGAGAACATCCCGACGCCCGGGACCAGCACGATCGCCGGGTCGGCCCCGCGCATCGCCGGCGAGTCCGGCGTGGCGTAGCGCTCGTAGTAGGCGCGGTAGGACTCGCGGTACTCCGCGTGCAGTTCCCGCAGCCGCCCGACGACGTCCGCCAGCGGCGCCGTCGCGGGCAGGTCCACGACGAGCGGGCGCACCTTGGTCCGCAGGAAGTGGTCGGGGCACGACGTGCCCAGCGCGGCCAGCGGCGCGAGCTTCTCGCGGGACAGGAACTCCAGCACCACGTCGGAGTCGGTGAAGTGCCCGACCTGCCGCTGGTCCGTGGACGCGAGCCCGCGGATCACCGGTGCCAGCGCGGCGGCGCGCACGTGCCGCTCGGGCTCGGGCAACGGCTCGAAGCCCCGGACGGCGGCACCGAACGGCTCGGCCTTGCCGCGCTCGGCCAGGAACTTCTCCGCGGTGCGGATGATGTCCAGCGAGTTCGTCCGGCACTCCTCGGAGGTGGCGCCCCATGCGGTGATGCCGTGGCCGCCGAGGATCACGCCGATCGCCTGCGGGTTGGCCGCCTTCACCGCCGCGATGTCCAGGCCCAGCTGGAACCCCGGCCGCCGCCAGTCGACCCACGCCACGCGGTCGCCGAAGCACTCCTTCGTCAGCGCCGCGCCGTCGGCCGCGGTCGCGAGCGCGATGCCCGAATCCGGGTGCAGGTGGTCCACGTGCGCCGCTTCGACCAAGCCGTGCATGGCCGTGTCGATCGACGGCGCCGCGCCCCCGCGGCCGTGCAGGCAGTAGTCGAACGCCGCGACCATCTCGTCTTCGCGCTCGACACCGGGGTAGACGTCGACGAGCGCGCGCAGCCGGTCCAGCCGCAGCACGGCCAGCCCGGCCTCGGTCAGCGTGCCGAGGTCGCCGCCGGAGCCCTTGACCCACAGCAGTTCCACCGGTTTGGCCGTGACGGGGTCGGTCACCTCCCCCTTGGCGGAGGTGTTGCCGCCGGCGTAGTTCGTGTTCCGCGGATCGGCGCCCAGCGCGTTGCTGCGGGCGATCAGCTCCTCGGGCACGGTCATGCTCATGCTCCCCATCCGGCCTGCTGCCCGTCGGCGCGCTCGGCCTCGATCTTCTGCTGGTACCCGCTGCGGTGGTAGGCGGCGACCGGGTCGGGGTCGAGGCCCGCGTCTTCGCGGACCTCGGCCAGGATCGGCCGCACGTCGGTGTTGTACGCGTCCATCAGCGCGGCGTTCGCGCCGAGCACGTCACCGGCCTGCTGGGCGGCGCGCAACGCGTCCCGGTCCACGAGCAGCGCCTTCGCCGTGGCCTCCTGCACGTTCATCACCGACCGGATGATCGCCGGGATCTTCGCCTCGATGTTGTGGCACTGGTCGAGCATGAAGTTGATGCCGTACGCCGGGTCGAGCGCGCCACCGCGGACGATCTCGTTCATGATCCGGAACAGCTGGAACGGATCCGCCGCCCCGGCCATCAGATCATCGTCGGCGTAGAAGCGCGAGTTGAAGTCGAACGCGCCCAGCTTGCCGGCCCGCAGCAGGAACGCCACGATGAACTCGATGTTCGTGCCCGGCGCGTGGTGCCCGGTGTCGATGCACACCGTGGCCTTCTCCCCCAGCTCCACACAGTGCGCGTAGGAGGTGCCCCAGTCCGGCACATCCGTGGCGTAGAACGCGGGCTCGAAGAACTTGTACTCCAGCAGCATCCGCTGGTCCTCGCCCAGCCGGTCGTACGCCTCGCGCAACGCCGCGGCCAGCCGGTCCTGGCGATCGCGCAGGTCGTCCTGACCCGGGTAGTTGAGCCCGTCGGAGAACCACAGCTTCAGATCGCGCGAACCCGTGACGTCCATGATGGAGATCGCCTCGAGCAGGTGATCGGTCGCCTTGCGCCGGATCGCCGGATCCGGGTTGGTCACCGAGCCGAGCTTGTAGTCCTCGTCCTGGAACACGTTGGTGTTGATGGCGCCGATCGTCACGCCGAGGTCTTCGGCGTAGGCACGCAGGGCGCGGAAGTCGTCGACGCGGTCCCACGGGATGTGCAGGGCCACGCTCGGCGCGACACCGGTGAAGTGGTGCACCGTCGCCGCGTCGGCGATCTTCTCCTCGGCGGTGCGGGGCACCCCCTTCTGCGGGAAGACCTTGAAGCGGGTGCCGGAGTTCGCGAAGGCCCACGAGGGCGTCTCGATCCGCTGCGCCCGCAGCGCGGATTTCACGGAAGTGAGGTCGGGCAACTCGATCACGTCTTTCCCCTCAGGCGCTCGCGCGCTCGTCGTCCAGATGAAAAACCTCGGTGAGCAAGGCAAACCCCTCATCGGGCGCGCCACCGCCGAGACCGGTGAAGAACGGCGCCATCTCCGCCTGCCAGCGCGCGTTCACCTCGGTTTCGGCCATCGCCGCCTGCGCGGCGGCCAGGTCGTCGGCCTCGACGTACCCGATCAGCAGGCCGTCCCCGCGCAGGAACAGCGAATAGTTGCGCCAGCCGGTCTCGCGCAGGGCCGCCCGCATCTCCGGCCACACCGCGCGGTGGCGTTCGGCGTACTCCGCGATCTTCTCGGGCCGGACCTGGAGCTGGAAGCAGTAACGCGCCACGATCTCCGTCCTCAGTGGACTCGATGGACTCGGCGGGAGCCGGCCGGGCACGGGGCCCGGCCGGCCGCCCCGCTCAGAAGTTGTACTTGTCGATGTTGCCGGCATTGAACACGGTCGGCGGGCCGAGCACGATCTCGCCGTCGGCGCCGATCGTGTACTCACCGAGCTTGCCCGCCTTGAACTTCTGGCCCTGCGCGCCGGTGATCTGGCCGGAGCTCAGCGCCACGCCCGCGTACGCGGCGAGGTAACCGATGTCGGCCGGGTTCCAGAGCGCGAACTCCTTCACCGTGCCGTCCTTGACGAACGCGCGCATCTGGTTGGGCGTACCCAGGCCGGTGATGGCGACCTTGCCCTTGTAGCTGGAGGTGCTCACGTAGCGCGCCGCGGCCGCGATGCCGACCGTGGTCGGCGACACGATCACCTTGAGGTTCGGGAACGACTGCAGCAGGCCCTGGGCCTCCTGGAACGACTTCTGGTCGTCGTCGTTGCCGTAGGCGATCTTGTCGACCTTGAGCTTCGAGTACTCCGGCTTCTTGAGCTCCTCCTGCATCACGGCGATCCACGCGTTCTGGTTGGTGGCGTTGGGCGTCGCGGACAGGATCGCGATCTCACCGGAGCCACCGGCCAGCTCGCTGGCCATCTTGACCAGCTGCTCGCCGATGCCCTGCGTGGTGGCCTGGTTGATGAACACGTCGCGGCAGTTCTTGGCCGCGTCCGAGTCGAACGCGACGACCTTGATGCCGGCGCTGCGCGCCTGGTTGAGCGACGGGCACACCGCGTTCGGGTCGTTGGCGGCGATGCCGATCACGTCCTGCTGCTGCTGGATCAGCGTGTTGATGTAGCTGACCTGCGAGGACGCGCTGGCGTCGTTCGGGCCGACCAGTTTGTACTCGCCCTTGAGCTCGTCCAGCGCGGTCTTGCCGCCGCCGACCTCGATGTCGCTGTAGGGGTTGTTGAGCTGCTTGGGCAGGAACGCCATCTTGACGCCCGTCTTGCTGGGGGCGTCCGGGTTCGCCGACGCGGTGGACGCAGCCGGGCCGGAGCCCGCGCTGTCGTTCTTCGTGGTGCCGCCGCACGCGGTCAGGCTCAGGACGAGCCCGGCCGCGCTCACGACCGACACGAGACCGGTGAGGGTTCGTCGGGACATCTTCGTCACCTTTCTGGGGTTACTGCCCGGCACCGGCGAGAGCTCCGGGTTCGGGGGACGGGGATCGGCGCCTTCGCCGCTGCAGCGCGGCGCGGGCGGAGGAGATGACGTTGGGCAGCAGGACCGAGATGATCAGCAGCACGCCGGTCACGATGTTGAGCGCTTCGTTGGACACGTCCTGCAGCCGCAGCGCGTTCTGCAGCGTGGCGAGCAGGACGACGCCGCCGAGCACACCGGGCAGCGTGCCCTTGCCGCCGAAGATCGAGACGCCGCCGAGCAGCACCGCGGCGACCACGGCGAGCTCGAGGCCGAAGCCGTTGTCCGCGCGGGCGCTGGAGTAGCGCAGCGTCCACAGGACCCCGGCGAGGCCCGCGACCGCGCCGCTGACGACGTAGAGCCAGAACTTCAGCCGGCCCGTGCGGACGCCGGCGAAGCGCGCGGCCTGGTCGCTGGCACCGGCCGCGAACACCCCGCGCCCGATCGGCGTCGCGTGCAGCACGACCCCGAACACGATCGCCAGCACGATCAGGGGGAGCAGGACGTTCGGGATCGGGCCGCCGCCGAGCGTCCCGGTGACCCACGTGGTGTAGGAGCCCGGGAAGTCGGCCACCGCGCTGTCGCCGAGGACCACGAAGGCGAGCCCGCGGTAGAGCGCCATCGTGCCGATCGTGACGGCCAGCGACGGCAGCTTCAGTACCGTGACGAAGAAGCCGTTGACGGCGCCCAGCACCGCGCCGAGCACGATGCACAGCGGGATGATCGACTCGATGGTGAGCCCCGAGTTCCACAGCGAGCCCATCACCGCCGAGGTCAGCCCGAGCGTGCTCGCCACCGACAGGTCGATCTCGCCGGTGACGATGATGAACGTCATCGGCAGCGCCATCAGTGCGATCGGCAGCAGGTCCAGGAGCAGGAACGTGTAGTTGCGGCTCGTGCCGAAGTTCTCGACGGCGCCGGAGGAGACGAGCAGGACCACCACCGCGATCACGATGACGGCGACGTCCCAGCTCGCGAGCCGGTCGAGCCACGCCGGCCGGCGGTGCGCCCGGGGCACGGGGGTGTCAGACATGGGAATCCCTCTTCTTCAGTGCCTTCGCGACGCGGACCGCGACCAGCCGATCGGCGCCGATGGCGAGCAGGATCAAGGCGCCGACGATCGCCTGCTGCCAGAACTGGTTGATGTCCAGCACGGCCAGCGCGCTGCCGATCACCGTCAGCAGGAGCGCGCCGAGGCTCGCGCCCCACACCGTGCCGCTGCCGCCGAACACCGCGACCCCGCCCACGACCGCGGCGGCGACCACGTTGAGCTCGTAACCCGTGCCGGCCGCGGCGTCGACCGTGCCGAACCGCGCGGCGAACAGCACGCCCGCCAGGCCCGCCAGCGCACCGCTCACGAGGAACGCGATGGTGGTGTTGCGCCCGACCTTGATGCCGGCGAGCTGCGCGGCCTGCGGGCTCGAGCCCATCGCGTACAGCTCCCGGCCGCCGCGGTAGTTGCGCAGCACCACCCCGGCGACCACGATCACCAGCACCGCGATGAGCACCAGCCACGGCACGCCCAGCACCGACGAATCGCCGAAGTCGAGGAACGAGGGCGGCAGCTTGTCCGCGTTGATCTGCTGTCCGCCGGCCCAGAAGTAGGTCGCGCCGCGGAACGCGTAGAGCGTGCCCAGCGTGACGACCAGCGCCGGCACGCGGCCGAACCGGACCACCGCGCCGTTGACCAGCCCGCACACCGCGCCGAGCGCCAGTCCCGCGAGCAGCGCCACGATCACCGGCAGCCCGGGGTTGTCGCGCAACAGCGTCCCCACCGCGAACGCGCACAGCCCCAGCACCGAGCCCACGGACAGGTCGATGTTGCGCGTGATCATCACGACCGCCTGCCCCACGGCCAGCACCGCGAGGATCGCCGTGCCGAGCAGGATGTCGCGGATGCTCTGGCCCGACAGGAACCGCGAGTTCTGCGTCGCGGTGAACACCACCAGCACCACGAGCGCGAGCACGATGCCCGACTCGCGCGCCTTGAACACGGTCCCGAACACCGACCGCCCCTCCCGCGCGTTGACCTGCCGGGGCGGCGGGGCCGCCACCTTCGTCGCGTTCACGCCGCCTCCTTTTCGGACGCGCCGAGGCGCGGCAGCAGCATCGCGTCGGCGAGCGTGGTGCTCGATGATTCGGACCTGCAAGCAGTCCTCATGCCGCCGCTCCCTGTCCCATCGCCGCGAACATCACCGAGTTCTCGTCGGCCTCGGCCCGCGGGATCTCCGCCACGATCCGGCCCTCACGCATCACCAGCACGCGATCGGCCATGCCGAGCACCTCCGGCAGCTCCGAGGACACCATCACCACCGCGACCCCTTCGGCCGCGAGCGCCGACATGAGCCGGTGCACCTCCGCTTTCGTGCCGACGTCGATGCCGCGCGTCGGCTCGTCCACGATCAGCACCTTCGGCGCCATCGCGAGCCACTTGGCGAGCACGACCTTCTGCTGGTTGCCGCCCGAGAGCGTGCCGACCGCGTCGCCGAGGCGCCCGTACTTCGTGCGCAGCCGCTCCGTCCAGCGCAGCGCCTCCCGGCGTTCGCCCGGCCCGAGCAGCAGGCCGAGCTTCGACAACGCGCGCGCCCGCGGCAGCGTCACGTTGCGCTCGATCGACAGCTCCATCACCAGGCCCTGCTGGCGCCGGTCCTCCGGCACGAGCGCCATCCCGGCCGACATCGCCGCGCGCGGCGAGTGCGGCTTGAGCTTCTTCCCGTTGACCCGCACGACACCCGCGTCGCGTTCGTCCACTCCGAACACCGCCTGGACCACTTCGGACCGGCCCGAGCCGACGAGCCCGGCGAACGCGACGATCTCCCCGGCCCGCACCTCGAAGGAGATGTCCCGGAAGACGCCTTCGCGCGCCAGACCGTCCACTTCGAGCACCACTGCGCCCGGTTCCACGTCCTGCTTGGGGAACAGCGCCTCCAGGTCGCGCCCGACCATCCGGCGCACCATCTCGTCGACCGTGACGTCCTCGATCGCGTCGGTGGAGACGTGCTTGCCGTCGCGCATGATCGTCACGCGCTGGCACAGGTCGGTGATCTCCTCGAAGCGGTGGGAGATGAACATGATCGCCGCGCCCTCGTCGCGCAGCGCCCGCGCCACGGAGAAGAGCCGCTCGACCTCCACCAGGCTCAGCGCCGCGGTCGGCTCGTCCATCACGAGCACCCGCGCGTCGGAGCTGAGCGCCTTGGCGATCTCGACGATCTGCTGGTCGGCGATCGACAGCCCGCGCGCCGGGCGGTTCGGATCGATGCGCACGCCGAGCCGGGCGAAGAGGCGCTCGGCCTCCTCCCGGATCGCCGACCGGTCGATCATCCCCAGCCGGCCGCGCGGGTGGCGGCCCATCACGATGTTCTCGGCGACGGTCAGGTCGGGGAAGAGCGTGGGTTCCTGGTAGATCACGGCGATCCCCGCGGCCTTCGCGTCGGCCGGCGAGGAGAACTCGACCTCCCGGCCCTCCAGCAGCAGCGTCCCCGTGTCGGGGCGGTGCACACCGGCCAGCATCTTGACGATCGTGGACTTGCCCGCACCGTTCTCGCCGACCAAAGCGTGGGCCTCGCCGGCGTAGAGCGGGAACGAAACGCCCGCGACCGCCGCGACCGCGCCGAACGACTTCGAGACCCCGCGGACCTCGAGCAGTGGCACTCGGTCGCGCTCTTGCCGCGTCATCGCGACCTCCGGGATTGAAAGGTTTCACAAACCTGGCGCGGCGACGCTACTATGCGCTAGAACGAAAAGTCAATGACGCAGCGAGCAACGATGAAGGGGCCGTTTTTCAGGCGACGTTGCGTGATTGTCACGTTTCAACCAAGGATGGGTGCCGGGTGGAAGACGCGAACCAGGTGGCGGGGCCCGCGACCCGGGCGGCGGGGATCAAGGACGTCGCCGCGGCCGCGGGCGTATCGCTGGGCACGGTGTCCAACGTGCTCAACCGCCCGCACCGCGTGAGCCCGAAGACGCGGGCGAAGGTCGAAGCCGCGATGATCAAGCTCAACTTCGTGCGCAACGAGTCCGCGCGGCAGTTGCGCGCCGGCAGCAGCCGCGTGCTCGCGTACGTGGTGCTGGACGGCCGCAACCCGTTCTTCACCGACGTCGCCGCGGGCATGGAAGACGTCGCCGCCGAGGACGACCTGGCCCTGTTCGTGTGCAACAGCGCGAACCTCGCCGAGCGCGAGAGCGCCTACCTCAGCCGGCTCGAACAGCAACGCGTGCAAGGGGTGTTGATCACCCCCGTCGACCCCGACTCCCCCGCACTCGAGGAGTTCACCCGCCGCGGCACGCCCCTGGTCATCGTCGACCGCCGGCGCCACGACGACAGCCACTGCTCCGTCGCCGTCGACGACGTCCGCGGCGGCGAGATCGCCGTGCGCCACCTCATCGAGCAAGGCCACGAGCGCATCGCGTTCGTCGGTGGCCGGGTGACGCTCGGCCAGGTCCGCGACCGCCGCGAGGGCGCGCTACGCGCCCTGGCCGGCGCCGGGCTCGGCCCGGACCACCTGGTGGACCTCGCCACGCCCCAGCTGACCGTGGAGGACGGGAGCAACGCGGGCCAGCGCCTGGCGGGCCTCCCGTCGGCCACGCGCCCGACCGCCGCGTTCTGCGTCAACGACCTCGTGGCGCTCGGCCTGCTGCGCAGCTGCGCGGCCCTGCACATCCGCGTGCCCGACGACCTCGCCATCGTCGGCTACGACGACATCGAGTTCGCCGCGGCCGCCACGGTGCCCCTCACGTCGGTCCGCCAGCCCCGCCACCGCCTCGGCCGCACGGCGGCGGAGCTGCTGATCCAGGAGACGTCGGATCCCGGGCACGTGCACCAGCAGGTCACCTACCTCCCGGAACTGGTGGTGCGGGCCTCGACGCTGCGAACCGCGCCCGATCACTGAGTCCTTTGTGGACTTCTCCGGCGAAACCCCTGCCGGGTAAGGGCGAGTGAACCCTCTTCTTGCCGGCGCTCACCTTCTCCCCCTTCCGGGCCGGGCGAACGCTGATCGGAAGGCGCCCGTCCGGTTGCCGCCGGGCGGAGGCCTTCCCCGTTCCGAACGGGCGCCGTGTTCAGCCGGCGAGCGTGGTGAGTTCCGCGGTGGTCAGCACGTCCGCGTACTTGGCGTTCATCTCGAACAGGTTCACGCCGTGGCTCAGGCGCGCGCGGTCGAAGCAGGCGTCCTCGACGACGAACACCGGCCAGCCGTGGGAGTGGCCGTCGACGACGGTGGCGCGGACGCAGCCGGACGTGGTGGCGCCGGCGACGACGAGGGAATCGGCCCCGAGCCGGATGAGGTGGGCCGCCAGCGAGGTGTCGAAGAACGCGCTGGCCTTGGGTTTGGCGAGCACCAGCGCGCCGTCGGGCGGCGCGATCTCGTCCGGGATCTCCTGGGCGCCCGGCCGGTCCATGGGTGAGCCCATGGCCGACAGCTCGCCCTTCACCGTGCCGCCGAACCGCGCGGCCGCGCCGACCTGGGCCGTCGTGTAGACCAGCGGCCACCCCCGGGTGGTCGCCAGGTCGACGACGTGGCGCAGGTACGGCATGGCCGTCCAGGCGTTCGGGCCGCAGCTCGTAGGCCACCGCGCGGTGGACTCGTCGAGCGTTTCGCCTTCCTCGCCCGTGAACGCGCGGGTCACGTCGACGACCAGGACGACGGGGCGCTGCCCGAGCGGGCGCCGGTCACCGCCGTGCTGACGGTGGTAGGCGCGGGCTTCCTCGCCGTCGAACAGCTGCGACCACCACGGTGCGGTCATGGCTCTCCCTTCTCACAGTCCACGGTGGACTAGCCGAACAGGAACGAGTCCGGGGGCGCCGGGCCCCACTTGTTCATGGTGCGGGGCCGGTCGCTCAGCTGCCACCGCGGCGGTTCGTAGTGGTTCTCGTCGTGGATGTGCTCCATGTCCGTGAACAGCTCGAACCGCAGCCCGGACGTCGGGTCCACGACGTAGATGAAGATGTTGTTGCCGGGCCCGTGCCGGCCGGGACCGTACTCGACCGAGTAACCGGTCTCGGCGAGGTGGTCGCAGATCTCGCGGTAGGCGTCCCAGCCGGGCAACTGGAAGCCCAGGTGGTGGATCGCCGGCCCCTCGCCTTCACGCAGGCCCAGGTTGTGGTGCTCGGACCCGAAGCGCAGGAACGCGAACTCCTTGCCGATCTGCTCGGACTTCTTGGCGCCGAAGGCCCGTTGCCAGAACTCGTCGACGGTGAGGACCCCGGGCAGCTTGAAGTTGATGTGCCCGAGGCGGCGCGGCGTGTTCTGCGCCGCGGGCTGCGGCCACTTCTCCGGCTCGGGCACGCGCAGCAGGAGCGGGGTGCCCGCCGGGTCGGCCGTGCGCAGACCGGTGTCGTCGCGGGTCCACGGGTGCTCGAGGCCGTCGAGGTTCGCCGCGACGGCGTCGAGCGAACCGGGCTCGACGTCGGCGGTGATCTGCCGCAGCTTCGTCGCGCTGCCTTCGACGAGCCCGAGCCCCGGGCGGCCCGGCGCGTTGTACTCGCCGCGCGGCACGAACCAGTCGACGTCGTCGCGCCGCTCGTGCGCGAACCGCAGCCCGGTGGTGAGGAATTCGGTGGACGCGCCGGGATCGGGCACCTCGACGAGCGCGTGCGCGAACCGGATGACGTGTCGGGTCATGGTTTCTCCGTTCTTCACGCCTCGGCGCGCGCGGGCCGAGGGGGTGCTTCACTGGGCTTGAGCGCGGCGAGTTCGCCCAGCTCGCGGCCACGGCCGCCGGCGGAGGCGGCGTCGATCACCGCGGCGGCGAGCGCGAGGTCCTGCAGCGCGGTGCCCACGGACTTGAACACCCGCAACCCGGTGGCGTCGGCCAGGACGCCGGTCGCCGCCGCCATGGGCACGATCTGTTCTTCCGCCAGCACCCCGGCGTCGAGCGCCGCCCGCACGTCGCCGGATTCGGCGAGCACCCCCGGCACTGAGTCGGCCAGCACGCGCGAGGCGCGGGCGAACGCGCGCTCGTCCAGCTCGCGCAGATCCGGTCGCGTAGAGCCGATCGACAGCACGACCGCGCCCGGCGCGAACGCGGCCCCGTCGACGACCGGCCGGCTGTCCTTGGTGGCCAGGCACACCAGTTCCGCGCCGGCCACCGCCGCTTCCGGGCTGTCGGCCGGGACCACCTCGATGCCCAGGGACTCGCTCGTGGTGGCCGCGAACTTCGCGCGCCGGCCGGCGTCGCGGCTGTAGACGGACACCTCGGCCAGCGGGAAGCGCTTCGCGAGGCTCTGCAGGTGCCCGGTCGCCTCGAACCCCGTGCCCAGCAGGCCGAGCCGCACCGGTTCGGCGCCGTCGAGCAACAGCTCGGCCGCGATCGTGGTGGTGGCGGAGGTGCGCAGGCGTGTGATCTCGTCGGCGTCGAGGATCGCCAGCACGTCGCCGTCGGTGAGGTCGTAAACGGTGAGCAGGTAGCGGTTGCCGACGCCGCGGGTCATCGACATCGTTTTCATCCCGCCGATCCCGCGGAACCGGCCGGGCATCACGCGCAGGAACCCGCGGGGCGTGGGCATGTCGGTGCGCGCGACCGCCAACGTCTCGCCGTCCGCCTCGGCCTGCACGGCGTCGCGGGCCGCGGCGAGCGCCACGTCGCCGGTGACGAGCGCGCGCACGTCGCCGGCCGTGAAGTGCAGTGTCATGGACTCAGCCGACCCGGCCGGCGTAGAACGCGGCGTCGTCGGCCGGCAGGTCGAACCCGCTGCCGGCGAGGCCCGCGCGCAGGCTCTTCATCTGGCCGGGGTTGAGCCGCATCTGCGGCATGCGCAGCAGGCCGCCGTTGAACCCGTTGAGCCAGCCCAGGTACTTCCAGCCCACGCGGTGGATCAGCCCGGCGCCCGCGAAGCTCGCGTGGAACGCGCCCTTGGCCTCCCGGCCGGCCTGGTAGCTCCAGAACACCTCCAGCGCCTTGTCGTTCTCGCCCGCTTCGAGCAGCCGGAAGATCTCCGGCACCCGGCCGCCGAAGCTCTCGTACGCGCTGGTGCCGATCCAGCGGACGCCGAAGTCGCGGAACTGCACCGGGAGGTACTGCTCCATCGGGTTCTCGACCAGGATGCGGTCGCCGTAGGAGTGCAGGGCGTCGGAGAACGCGGTCATCGTGGCCGGGCCGCCGATCTCGAACTTCAGCGCCGCGGCCGTGTCGAGGCCGACGATCCGCTCGAGCGCCGACTTAGGGAACCCGCTCGGGTCCAGCCGCTTGAACCCCCACGTCATCACGGCGAACATGATCAGCGCGACGTCGGAGGCCTGCGCCACGTCGGCGGTCCAGTCGGCGATCTCCTGCGGAGTGGCCGGCACGAACGACGGCGGGTACGACAGCAGCGCGGCCTCCGCGCCCATTTCGTACGAGCGCCGCGCGACGCGGACGATCTGCTCGGTGGTGTCGAAGCTCAGGTGCGACACGATCCGAAACCCGGCCGGCGCGGCCTCGAGCGCGACTTCGAGGAACCGCAGGTACTCCTCATCGGTCGTGCCGCACTCACTGGCGACGAGCGTGCCCCAGAACCCGAGCTCCGCGGCGCGGCGGACGTCGTGGCGGATCCCCTCTTCGTTGAGCGAAGAGAAGTCGGCGGTGAACGAGGGCAGCGTGACGTTGCAGGCGCCCCTCCACTGCTCGCGCGCTCGCGCCTTGACGTCGGCACGGGTGTAGTCAGGCATGGCAGACCTCTCGGTTGTCGGGGCAGGTGAACCGAGCACGGTGTGCGGGGTGCGCCCCGGCTCGGTGGGGAACGGAGCTCGTCGGCGGAACCGGCACCGGCCCTCCAAAGTTGCAACTGTAGACAGTTGCCACCTTTATACTATGGTGGCTGCATCACCCGTCAAGGTCATGAGGAGTGGTGCATGTCCCGAACGTCGAACAGGCCGAGCGTGCGAGCAGGCCGCCGTGGGTGAGGCCGGCACCCGGGTGCTGGTCACCGGCGCGGCCGGCGGGATCGGCGCCGCCATCGCGGAATCCTTCGCCACGGCCGGTGCCGCGGTCACCGGTCTCGACCGGGAACGCGGACCGGACCAGCGGATCACGTCCGTGACCGGCGACGTGCGCGAGCCGGACGCGGTCCGGCGCGCGGTCGCCACCGCCGCACCCCAGGGCCGGCTCGACGTGCTCGTGCTCGCCGCCGGCGTGCACGACGGCGGCGCGGGCCTGGACACGGAACTCGCCGACCTCGCGCAACTCCTGGACGCGGTGACCTCGATCAACGTCAAGGGCTACGTCCTCACCCTCGCGGCCGCCGCCCCGGCCCTGCGCGCCGCCGCGGGCTGCGTGGTCTTCGTGCTGTCCGACGCGAGCTTCCTCTCCGGCGGCAACGGCGCCGGAATCGCTTACACCGCCTCGAAACACGCTGACCTCGGCGTGCTGAAGTGGGCGGCCCGCGCCCTCGCGCCCGACGTCCGCGTCAACGGCGTCGCACCCGGTGGCGTGCGCACGGGCCTGCGCGTCGAGCACGGCCAGGCGCTGTGGGACGACGATTCCGCCGCCACCCGCGAAGACCGCATCCGCGGCGGCAACCCGCTCGGTGTCCTGCTCACCCCCGGCCAGGTCGCGCACTACGTGCGGCTGCTGGCCGATCCCGCCGCCGGCGCGCTGACCGGCGAGATCCTCCGGCTCGACGGCGGGCGTTCGCTCGTCGCCGGCTGACCCACCCCGTAAGGAGCCCCCGGTGACCTCACCGCATCCGTCCGACCTGTTCGTCAACGGCGCCTGGGAGCCGGCGCCCGACCGCTTCCCCGTGGTCGACCCCGCGACCGGCGAGGTGCTCGCGAAGGTCGCGGACGCCGGCGTCGCGGCCGGCCTCGCCGCCGTCACCGCGGCCCACGACGCCCTGCCGTCGTGGTCGGCCACGGCGCCGCGGCAGCGCGCGGAAATCCTGCGTCGCGCGTGGGAGATCATGACCGCCGAAGCCGAGACGATCACGCGGGCCATCGTGCTCGAGAACGGCAAGGCGTGGGCCGACGCGGCCGGCGAAACCGCCTACGCGGCCGAGTTCTTCCGCTGGTTCTCCGAGGAGGCGGCCCGCGTCCCCGGCGACTTCCGCCGCTCCCCCGCGGCCGACAAGACCATCGTGCTGGACCACCGGCCGATCGGGGTCTCGGTGCTGGTCACACCGTGGAACTTCCCCGCCGCCATGGCCACGCGCAAGATCGCGCCCGCGCTCGCGGCCGGCTGCACCGTCGTGCTCAAGCCCGCCGCCGAAACGCCGCTCACCGCCCTGCTGGTGGCCGACGTCCTGCGCCGCGCGGGAGTGCCCGCCGGGGTGGTCAACGTGGTCACCACGACGAACGCCGGCGAAGTCGTCAAGGCGATGCTGGCGGACGAGCGCGTGCGGAAGCTGTCGTTCACCGGGTCGACGGCGGTGGGCCGGATCCTGCTGCACGAGGCCGCGGACCGCATCGTGTCGCCGTCGATGGAACTCGGGGGCAACGCGCCGTTCCTGGTCCTCGAAGGCTCCGATGTGGACACCGCGGTCGAGGTCGCGATGATCGCCAAGATGCGCAACGGCGGCGCCGCCTGCACCGCGGCCAACCGCTTCTACGTCCACGCTTCGCTGGCCGACGCGTTCGCCGCCACGCTCGGCCAGGCGCTGGGCAAGCTGGCCGTCGGCCCCGGCACCGACCGCGGCAACGACCTCGGCGCGATGGTCAGCACGGCCGAACGGGACAAGATCACCGGCCTCGTCGCGGCCGCCGAGGGCGACGGGGCCAGCGTGTACGCCGCCGGCACCGCGCCGGTGGGCGGCGCGTTCGTCGCCCCGGCCGTGCTCACCGGGGTGGAGCACGGCACCACGATCACCCGCGAGGAGATCTTCGGTCCCATCGCGCCGATCATCACCTTCGAGGACGAAGCCGACGCCGTGCGGATGGCCAACGACACCGAGTACGGCCTCATCTCCTACGTCGTCGGCGGCACGGTCACCGAAGCCCTGCGCGTCGGACGGCGAATGGACTCCGGCATGGTGGCCGTGAACCGCGGCGTCGCTTCGGATCCGGCCGCGGCGTTCGGCGGCACGAAGCAGTCGGGCCTGGGGCGCGAAGGCGGGTTCCACGGCATCCACGAGTTCCTGGAGCCGCAGTACCTCGCCGTCGACCTGTGAACGCGAAGGGGGCCCGGGACGCGCGTCCCGGGCCCTTCGTCGTCGGGCGTCAGCCGACGGTGATCGCCTGCACCGGGCACAACGTGGCCGCTTCCCGCGCCCGCTCCAGTTCCGGGCCGTCCGGGTTCTGCTTCAGCACCTCGACGACGCCGGTGTCGCCGAGGTCGAACACCTCGGGCGCCGCGGCGGCGCAGTTGCCGTAACCCTGGCAGCGGGTCTGGTCGGTCGAAATCTCGCTCATAGGAACACACCCAGGTTCTTCGTGCCGAGCGACGCCTGGTCCAGCAGGATCCGGCGCCGGCTGATCTTGAGGTCTCCGTCCACTTCACGCAGCACGTCGGTCCGCTCGCCCACGACGAGGTCGTACGTCCCACCGTCACCGCGGCTGCGGAACAGCATCAGGTTGCTGGTCACCACGTAGCCGTCTTCGGCGGGCACGATGCGGATGTTGGTGACGAACCGGCGGGTCATCGACGGCGGGTCCTCGGCCCAGGCCACGTCGGTGGCCAGGCGCCGCACGCGCAGCCCGAGCGACGCGCGGTTGTCATCGAACCAGCCGATGTCCTCGACGACGCCGGGGTTTCCGGTCTTGCGGGTGACGCGGATCGGGGCCGTGTACTCGACGTCGTCGGTGAACAGCGCGAGCCACTCCTCGAAGCGGCCGTGATCCAGCAGCGCGGCTTCGTCGACGAGGAAGTCGTGGACGGCCAGCCGCACCTCCAGCGCCACGCGCGGGGCGAGTCCGGTCATGCCCGCTCAGCTCCGCTCAGGTGGTCGAGCCAGGTGCGGTAGAAGCTGCGCCCGGCGGCCTCGCTGAACTTGCCGTCGTAGACCGCGCCCGGGCCGGGGAAGTCCTTCAGCGGTTCGATGTCGAGGCCCATCTCGTAGTGCAGGTACACCTCTTCGCTGCGGGTGAGCGCGGCGTTGGCGTTGCGCGTCTGGGCTTCCCAGTTCTCGGTGTCGTCCTGGTCGAACATGCCCGAGGCGCCGAACGTCTGCGTGTACATCTTGCGGCCGAGGTCCTTCCACCACCGCGGCGCGTTCTTCTCGACCAGGTGCCAGGACCACACCTGGACCTTGTCGGGACCGCAGGGCTGCCACAGCCGCAGCATCATGCCGGTCACGCGGCGGCCGTCGATCTCGATGAAGTTCGGGATCAGGAAGGAGAGGTTCGGGAAGACGTTCCCGTGGGTGTTCTTGATCCGCTTGAGCAAGGCGAGCTGGTCCGGGTCGAGACGCGCCGCGTACTCGTCGGCCAGTTCCGGCGGGAAGTACGAGCCCTCGGCCTCGTCGTGGACGCCGATGCCCAGGCCGTGCCCGCCGCCGGGATCGACGTGGTAGCCGTCGCGGCCGAAGTCCACCCCCTTGGTCAGGCCGAGCCGCGCGGTGAAGGAGTGCGCGGTGGCGGTGTGGTAGGCGTCGGCGGTGAAGTTCTCCGACGGGAGCTTCCAGCCGGTCGGGACCATCCACTTCTGCGGGACGCCGACCACCTCCAGCTCGGCCCGCCCGACGACGAGGTCGAGGTACCAGGCGAGGTCGCCCAGGTAGCCGCGCAGGTCTTCGGGTTCCTTCGCCCACGTGGCGAACACCAGGCCCTGGTGGACGCCGACCTTCGCTTCGATCAGGTGCAGCGCGTCGCGGTCGAGCCCGCCCGGGTAGGCGATGCGCTCGTAGGGCGCGCCGATCAGGGTGCCGAGGAACTCGCCTTTGCTGCCGTAGGTGAAGCCGTGGTACGGGCAGCGCCACCTGTTCGTGGTCCCGAAGTCCTCGCACGCCAGGCGCATGCCCCGGTGCCGGCACGAGTTGAGGAACACCCGCACGGTCTCGTCGTCGCCGCGCGCGACGATCACCGACTCCTCCCCCATGTCCCGCACCACGAACGAGCCCGCCTCGGGCAGTTCGGAGACGTGCGCGACGAACAGCCACGCGTCGCGGAACACCGTCTGCAGTTCGAGCTCGTAGACATCGGGATCGGAGTAGACGAACATCGGGATCCGGCCGCGCTCGGGATCCACGGTGTCGCGCAACCGGGCTCGAACCCGGTCCTGCGTAAGGACACGCGTCATGGAACCTCCTTAACTGGCAACTGTCTACACTATGCCGGCGAAGTACGGCAACACCGCGCGCGCGACGGCAGCACCTTTCACGCGGTGACCGCTTGCCCGGGTCGAGGGTCGCACTGTCGCGAAATCCGCGGCCGAGCGTTGGGGTCACGGAAGAAAGCCGGTCGGTTACCGCTGTCCACCGGGCTTGGCGAACGCGCCGACGAGGTGTATACACCTCTGCAACACACGTCGAGCCGCAGCGCTCGCCCGGCTGTCCGTCCGTCTCGAGGCCACCTCGTGAGAACCGCGGAGGCACAATGTCTACAGTCGCCACTTCCTCTCTCGCTCTCCCCGGGAGAGCCTGATGACCACTCCCCTCTCCCCGGTTTCCCCCGCCCGCACCGGCAACGGCCGCCTCGCCGTCGCGGTGCTGACGTTCCTGAGCTTCACCGTGCTGTTCCTCCAGGTCGGCATCGTGCCGTTGCTGCCGCACCTCGGGCAGCAGCTGCACCTGGGCGCCGCCGAGGTGTCGTGGCTGCTCACGGCCGAGCTGCTGGGCGGGGCCGTCGCCATCCCCGTGCTGACGCGGCTGGCCGACCTGCACGGCAAGCGGCGGATCATCGTCGTCGCGCTGTCGCTGGTGCTCGTGGGCGCGGTGATCGGGATGGTCACCGACAGCGTCGCGCTGCTGCTCGTCGGGCGCGTGCTGATGGGCGCGCAGGCGCCGATGCTCGCGCTGCCCGCCTCGCTGGCGAGCGACACGATGAGCCCCGCCCGCGCGCAGGGCACGATCGCCACCATCCACGCGGGCAACACCGTCGGCGTCGGCGGCGGGCTGCTGCTCGGCGGGCTGATCGGTGCGTTCGACCCGAGCTTCCACGCGTACTTCCACGTCGCGGGTGTCGTGGTGGCGCTGGGCCTGATCGGGACTCTGCTGTTCGTCCGCGAAAGCGGCGAGCGCGGGCACGGCAGCTTCGACGTGCCGGGCGGTGCGCTGCTCGCCGTGAGCCTCGTCTGCCTGCTGCTCGCGATCTCCAAGGGGCCGGCGTGGGGCTGGGGCTCCGGGGCCGTGCTCGGCCTGTTCGCCGCGGCGGTCGTGCTGCTCGGCGTGTTCTGGGTCGTCGAGCGGCGCACGCGGCACCCGCTGATCGACGTCCGCGTGCTCACCCTGCCCACGGTGTGGCTGCCCAACGTGGTCGTCCTGCTGATCGCGTTCGGCATCTACGGCGCGATCTCCGCCGTCACCCGCTTCGCGCAGACGCCGCCGAAGGCCGGGTACGGCTTCGGGTTCACCCCGCTGCAGGTCACCTTGTTCGCGATCCCGACGGCGCTCGGCGGGCTCGTCGGCGCGTTCCTGCTGCGCCGGCTCGGCCGCCGGCTCGGGTTCGTCGCGACCACGGCGATCGCGGTGCTGGGCTGCACGGTGTCGTACCTGGCGCTCGCGGCGTTCCACACGATCCCGGTGCCGATGATGATCGCGCTCGCCGTGTACGCGTTCGGCAACACGATGGGCATCGCGGCGGCGCAGGTGATGCTGCTCGCGGACGCGCCGGCGCGCCGGTCCGGGACCGCGCTCACCGTCGCGACCGTGCTGTACGCCGTGGGCAATTCGCTCGGCAGCGCGATCGTCGGGGTCCTGTTCGCGGTGCACCCGCTGCCCGGCGGGCTGCCGGCTGCGCAGTCATACGTGTGGGCGTTCCTGCTCTCGGGCGCGTGTGTCGCGCTGGCGACCGGCCTGTGCACGGTGCGGGCCGTCCGGCGCTCCCGTGCCGCCGCGGCCGTCACCGACCCGGCGGCGCCGCAAGCGTCCCGGTGACCGTAAACTGAATACAGTAAGCTCCGAGGGTCGGCAACCAGCTCTCGACCGCTTCCTACGACCAACAGGGAATTCCTGGTGACCAGCACCGATCTGACGATGCTCAAGCTCGAGTCGTTCGAGCCCGGCCGGCGCATCGCGGCCGACTTCATCGCCGACAGCCTCCGCAACGCGATCCAGAGCGGTTCGCTGGCCGACGGAGCGGTCCTCAAGCAGGCGGCGATCGCCGACCACTTCGAAATCTCGCGCGTGCCCGTGCGGGAGGCGATGCGGCAGCTCCTCGCCGAGGGGCTCATCGAACTGCGCGCGCACCACATCGCCGTGGTGCGCGGGCTGTCGCTGGAGCGCATCAGCGAGATCTACGACAACCGCGCGCTGATCGAGGGGTACCTCCTGGAGCGCGCCGTGCCGAACATCCCCGTCGGCGTCGTGAAGGAGCTGCGCGCCGCCGAGAAGGCCATGCGCGGCGAGGACGACCACGAGGAATGGCTGCGGCTCAACGGCAAGTTCCACCGCACCATGAACGAATACGCACACGACGTGACGGCCCTCGAACTCGTCGCGCAGCTCAAGTCCCGCGCCGAACGCTACGTCCGCATGTGGGGCACCGGTGGCGGCCTGCACCGCCCCGAGGAAGCCGGCGCGGAACACGTGGAAATCCTGGACCTCGTCGGCGTGGGCGACGCGAAGGGCGCGCGGGCGGCCGTCGAACGCCACATCCGCACGACCGGCGAACGGCTGGTGGCGTACGGGCGATCGCAGCAGGGTTAGTCACACGTCGATCCGCAGGACCGGGAGCGTCCGGCCCGAGGCCACTTGCCGCTCGCCGGTCTTCCTGGCGCCCACGTGGCGGTAGAAAGCTTCGGCGTTCGGATCGGCTTCGAGCTCCAGGGAGCGAAATCCTCGTTGCCGCGCCTGGGCGACGGCGTCGTCCCACAGCCGACGGCCGAGCCCCGTGCCGATCGCACCGGGCTCGACGAAGAGGTCGGCCAGCTCTCCGTCCGGCGGCGCGCCGTCGAGCCGGTAATACCCGAGCAGGGTCGCTCCGTCCGCAGCCACCACGACGGTGCCGGCCCGGATCTGGTGGGCGTGCACGGTGAGCTCGTCACGCACGCGGTCCAGGAACTCCCGGCTGTAGCCCCAGTACGCCTTCGACCGCCGGGCGAGCTCGGTGATGGCCGCCGCCTCATCAGGCTCGGCGGCGCGGAGGCGGAGCTGGTCCATGGTCGTGATTATGCCGGGTCCTCGGCTGGTCGTCGTGTACCCGAGGGCGCGCTGTGCCACGCCGGCGCCCGCCGCCTCAGGGCGGGCCGCACGGCCAGCCGGTCCGCCGAGGACGGCGAATGCGGTGCGACGGAAGAGGTCTGGCACATCCGGATCCGGCCGGCCGGAGCGCGCTGAGCAGCCGAGCGGCGCGGCCACCGGGCGGAAAACCCGGTGACCGGGCGCAAAAACTACTCGGCCGGCGCTGCCGGTGTCTCGTCCGCGACCGTCTCCAGTGGTGCGTCCGGCGCGGGGTCGCGGTTGACGAGGGTGATGGCGACTGCGCCGATCGCGGCGACGACGGCGAACAGGTAGAAGCCCCACGGGTAGGCGATGCCCGCGGTGAGCAGGAAGCCGGTCACCAGCGGGCCGGAGATGGCGCCGAAGCGGCCGATGCCGCTGGCGGCGCCCAGGGCGGTGCCGCGGGCCGACGCCGGGTACACGCGGGCGACGTAGACGTACACGAGCACCTGAGCGCTGAACGTGAAGATCCCCGCGAGCAGCACGCCGACGTACACGCTGAAGCCCGGCAGTTTGATGCTCAGCAGCGCGAGGAACACCGCGGCCACCGTGAACCACGTGATGGTGGAGCGCCGGTAACCGATGCGGTCGGCGACGCGGCCGCCGATGAGGAGGCCGATGACGGCGCCCACGTTGAGCACCAGCAGCAGGGCCAGCGCCGCGCCCAGTTCGTAGCCCGCCTCGCGCATGATCTGGGGCAGCCAGGTGTTCAGGCCGTACACCAGGAGCAAACCCATGAACGACGTGACCCAGAAGGCGATCGTCGCGCGGGTGTAGCCGTGGCGGAAGAGGACGGCGACCGGGTTGCGGTCCCGCGGGGCCCGCGCCACCCGGGACGACGCCGGGTTGCGGCGGGCGGCCAGGAACGCCGACGACTCCGGCAGGAACTTCACCATGAGCGGCACCAGGATCACCGCCGGCGCCGCGCCGATGACGAACATCCACTGCCAGCCGAACTGTTCGACGACGAGGATGCCCAGCAGCGCCGTGAGGACGGCGCCGACGTGGTAGCCCGTCATCAGCACCGTGGTCGCGCTGCCGCCGCGGCCGACGCGGGCGTATTCGGTGATCAGGGCGAGCGCGGTGGGCAGCACGCCGCCGAGGCCGAGGCCGGCGAGGAACCGCAGCAGCCCGAACAGCCACGGGCCGTCGACGACCGCGCAGAGCAGCGTGAACAGCGAGAAGCTCGTGACCGTGAGCAGCATCGTGCCGCGCCGGCCGAACAGGTCGCTGACGGGGCCGATGGCGAGCGCGCCCACGGCCACGCCGAGGAGCCCGACCACGGAGATCAGCGAAGCCGTGTTGGGGTCGAGGCCCCAGCTCGGGATCTTCAGCAGCGCGGGTAGCACCACACCCAGCACCACGAGGTCGAACCCTTCGAGCGCCACCGCCGTCCAGCACAACGGGGCGACCCAGCGCGCGTACTTGGCCCGGGGGTCGGCCGGGGAGGAGACCGTCATGTCATCACCTGCGTCATCGGAGGGGACCTGGGGACACTAGCGTCAGAACGGATGTTCCGGAAGATCACCGCGAACGATGACCCACTGCGTTTCGGTGAACGCCTCGACGCCGGCCCGCGCGCCGCCGTGCCGCGAGCCCGCGTCGGAGTCGCCGACCCCGCCGAACGGGGCGAGCGCCTCGTCGTGCACCGTCTGGTCGTTCACGTGCACCAAGCCGGCCGGGATCCGGTCCGCGAGCCCCTTCGGCGCGTCCCGGGTCAGGATGCCCGGTGACAGCCTGTATTCCGTGCCACGGGCCAGCGCCACGGCTTCGTCCACTGTGGAGGACGGCACGACCGGGCCGAAGATCTCCTGCGCGTACGCCGGCGCGGTGACCGGCACGTCGGTGAGCACCGTCGGCTGGTGGAAAAGTCCTTCGAACGGGCCACCGGTCGCGAGCTTCGCGCCCGCGTCGACGCTGCCGGTCACCGGCAGCAGGGGGAAGCAGGCCCTCGGGTAACCCCGCTTCTTCGAACACGCCCGCCTGCACCACGC
Source organism: Amycolatopsis sp. NPDC051903 (assembly GCF_044452505.1). NCBI lineage: Bacteria > Bacillati > Actinomycetota > Actinomycetes > Pseudonocardiales > Pseudonocardiaceae > Amycolatopsis > Amycolatopsis sp. NPDC051903. The sequence continues at coordinate 59,560 of NZ_JBITBT010000034.1, forward strand.
CGACGCACACGGCCGCGCCGTACGGGTGGGCCGCGAGCGCCGCGGCTTCGTCGCACTCTTCGGCCGCGACCGCGCCGGTCTGGAACCGCGCGAACGCCCGCGTGGCCCCGGATTCGCGCACGAGCCATTCGTCGATCGCGTCGCCGTGGTCCTCGAACAGCCGCGCCGCGCGGCGCAGCACCCGCGCGCGGTGGTCGTACGGCAGCGCCGCCCACTCCCGTTGCGCGCGTCCGGCCGATTCGGCCGCCTTCGCCACGTCTGCGTCCGACGCGGCGCCGACGCGCGCGAGGACCTGGCCGGTCGCCGGTTCGACGGAGTCGTACTCGCCGCCCGGAGCGGGAACCCAGCCGGTCGAGAAGATCCGGCCCGGCCACCGAGCGCGCTCCAGCAGTGGGGCGCTCACGACGCCACCGCCACGTCGAGCACGAGCGGTTCGGTGCGCCCGGCCAGCGCCGGCAGCACGTCGTCCAAAACGGACTCCAGTTCCTCGGTGGTCGTCACCCGCCGGGCGGGACACCCGAGCGAGCGCGCGAGGCCGCTCACACTGACCTCGTCGAAGGTGGGCCACGGTGGAGCGCCGGGGCCGGCGGACGCCTCGCCGTGGCGGGCCGCGAGCTGGTCCATGATCGCGTAGCGGCCGTTGGCGAGAACGAGCACGAGCACGCCCACGCCGTAGTGGGCCGCGCTCCACAACGCCTGGATCGCGTACAGCGACGAACCGTCGCCGACGACCGCGACCACCGGACGGTCCGGGCGCGCCAGGCGCACGCCGATCGCCGCGGGCACGGCGAAGCCCAGCCCGCCCATGGCAGCGCTGAGAAAACCGAGTGGCGCCCGCGCGGGTACGAGCGCGTGCAGCACCGGCCGGCTCGACGGCGTCTCCTCCACCAGCACGGCTTCCCGGGGCAGCCGGCGGGCCAGCGCCGCGAACACGTGCTCCGGCGCCGGGCGCGCTCCCGCGGCGGGCGGCTCGGGCAGGTCGATCGTGCGGCCCAGCGCTTCGGCGGGCGCGGGCCGCTGGGGCAACCGCCGCGCCAGCGGGGCGCACACCGCGGCCGGGCGCGCGAGCACGGCGAGGTCGGCGGGGCTGCGGTGCGCTTCATCAGGATCGTCCGTGACGACGGCGACCCGCGTCCCCGCGCCGATGAGCCGTCCGGGTTCCCGCGGGTACTGGCGGAACACCGGTGCGCCCACGGCGAGCACGGCGTCGTGGCCGGCGAGCACCTTGCGCAGCTCCGCGCGGCCCGGGGGCAGGTGCCCGGCGAACTGCGGGTGGTCCTGCGGGAACCCCGCCCGCGCACCGAACGCCTCCTGCCACACCGGGCAGCGGAGCCGTTCGGCAAGCGCTTCCAGTGCGTGCCACGAGTCGGCGTCGTCGGCGCCGGCCCCGACCACGAGCACGGGTTTTTCCGCGCCCGCCAAGAACTCCTCGAGTTCGGCGACGACCGCGGGCTCGGCGGCGGAGGTCCGCACCAGCCGCGCGGGAGCGGGCAGCGGCTCGTCGAGCTCGGCCGGGGCGAGCCAGTCGTCCATCGGCACGATCACCAGTGCCGGTCCGCGGTGATCCCGCGCTTCGTGCCACGCGCGGGCGAGCGCGCCCGGCACGTCCTGCGGCCGCGGCGGTTCGCCGACCCACACGGGCGCGGGTGCGGCGACGTCGTCGAGCCGGTGGCCCGCGAGGAACGGCTCCAGCGCGAGGTGGCGGCGGTCCTGCTGGCCGACGAGCACGACCAGCGGAGCCCGGTTGACGCGGGCCGTCGCGAGCGCACCGACCGCGTTGCCGAGCCCCGCGGTGGTGTGCAGGATCGCGACCGACGGCCGGTCGTGCGCGAGCGCCCAGCCCGTGGCCATCCCGACGACCGAGCCCTCGTGCAGCGCGAGCACGAACTCCAGATCCGCGGGCAGGTCGGTCAGCAGCGCGATCTCGGTCGAACCGGGGTTGGCGAACAACGTGGTGGCGCCGTGGCGGCGCAGCACGTCGAACGCGGCGTCTCGGACGGTGGTCGGCAAGGAACCTCCTCGGGGCCGGTGCTGGCCCAGGAGTGTCCGGTACGTCCTGCTCGCCCGCCCAGCCCGGCTCTCACTGAGCGGAAAAAGTCACGCCGACTGGAGGGCCCGGGACACGCCGAGTGCCGCCATCCGGACCACCGGCACGAGCGGCGAGAGGTTCGGCGTGCTGCTCGGCACGACGACGGAAATCGCGGCGATGACGTCGTCGTCCGGCCCGTGCACGGGCGCGGCGACCGACGACGCCCCTTCGGTCATCTCGTCGCGCGACAAGCAGAACCCGGTGCGGCGGATCTCGGCGAGCGCCACGCGCAGCCGGACCGGATCGGTGATGGTGCCGCTCGCGCAGCGGTCCAGACCAGCGTCCACCACGTCGTCGACGCACCCGGTCGGCGCGTGGGCGAGCAGCACCTTGCCGGGCCCGGTGGCGTGCAACGGCAAGCGCTTCCCGACCCGGGAGGTGACCACCACGTCCGGGTGAGCTTCGAGCTTCTCGAGGTACAGGGCGCGGCCTTCGTCGAGCACGACGAGGTGCACCACCTCGTGCGTCACCTGCAGCAGATCCTGCAGGTACGGCAGGGCGACGTCGCGCAGTTCCCGCCCGCCGGGCGCCTGCGAGCCGAGCTGCCACAGCCGCAGGCCGATGCGGTAGCGGCCGCGGCCGGTGCGTTCGAGCGCACCCCAGCCGACCAGCTCCGCGAGCAGCCGGTACACCGTCGCGGGAGCGAACCCGGTGGCCCGGGTGATCTCGCCGTGCGTCTGCTCGGAGCGGCCGTCGAGGAACGAGTCCAGGATCGCGAACGCACGGCTCAGCACCGTGCGCCCGGGTTCGGCAGCGTTGCCCGCGATCGCGCGCCTCCCTGACCTCGGGGATACCGAGTCGCCCATCATCCGCCTGCGGCGGCAGCGAAGCAAGCTCGGGCGACCCGGCCCCCGCGTCAGGACGCCAGGTTCCAGGCGCGTCCGACCTGCGCCGCGGCGCACACGCCGACCGCGAGCAGGTAGGCGCCGGCGTGCCCGCACTGGTCCGGACCGGTGCCCGGCGCGACCGGCTGGCCGTGTCCCATGCCGGTGATCGAATACGTCTCGACCGCCGCCCGGCCCGCGCTGTCGCGGTACACCGCGTGCGGGAACCCGCCGACTGTGTCCGTTGTGGACGGAGTCGCCGGCACTCCGGCGACGTTCGTCCACTGCTCCGTGAGTTCACGCAGGTTCGCGGCGGCAACGGTGAAGTCGGCGGTGCCCTGCCACAGGCTCACCGTGGGCCGCGGGCCGGAGAACTGTGCCGCGGCCCGGACTTTCGCACCCCACTGCGCGGGCGTGAGGTCCTTGCCCGGGTACATGCACGAGTACGCGTCGAGCGCCGACGAGGCGCAGCCGTACGGCAGGCCGGCCACGACCGCCCCGCCGGCGAAGAGCTCCGGGTACGCCGCCAGCAGCACCGACGTCATCGCCCCGCCCGCCGACAGACCGGTGACGTACACCCGGCTCGCGTCGGCACCCGTGTCCGCGATCGCGCGCCGCACCATCTGCGCGATCGACTCCGCTTCACCGGACCCGCGCGCGGTGTCCGCGGGCTGGAACCAATTGAAGCAGCTCGAAATGTTGTTCACCGGCGACTGCTGCGGCAGCACGACCGCGAAGCGCCACCGCTGCGCCAGCTCGACCCAGCCCGCCCCCTGGCCGTACCCGGCCGCGTTCTGCGTGCACCCGTGCAGCGCCACCACCACCGGCCGCCCGGCGGGCAGGCCGTCGGGGACGTAGTCGAACATCCGCAACGCCCCGGGGTTGGCGCCGAACCCCGTGACCTCCTTGATCGCCGCCGCCGACGCGAAGCCGGGCAGGAGCACGAGCAGGGCCGAAACCAGCAGCCCGACGAGGACCTTCCGCACACCGACCACCTCCTGTGCTTCATCAACCACTGTCACGCTCAGCGTAGGGACGGTCGCGGGGCGTGCCCACGGTGCCGGACACCACAACCGGCGCCCGGTTTGTGTGGTCCCGCCGGATACCGCCACCGATGGTCCAGTCCTACCGTTCCGGCATGCGTACGCGGCGGCTCTCCCTCGCCCTGGCCGGCCTGCTCGCCGGCACCGTCCTCGCGGCACCCGCAGCGGCCGCGGACCCGGCCGCGCGCTGCGGCCCGGTGCGCGTGCCCGGTGCGGCGCACCAGGAACAGGCGTGCCTCGCCGACCTGACCACCACGGGCACGCTCGCCACCGGGCACACCGTGCAGGCCGACTGGGCGGGCCTGACGTCGGCCGGGCTGCCCGCGCCGAGCGGGGTCCCCGGCGTGCAGGTCGACGGTTACTTCCCCGACACGTCCACCACGAACACCAACCACGGCTGGAACCACGACGCCCAGTTCGTGCTGCGCCTGCCGGCGGACTGGAACGGTGGCCTGGTCGTCTCCGGCTCCCCCGGCACCCGCCGCCAGTACGCGAACGACCGCGCGATCGGCGACGCCGTCCTCGCGGCCGGCTACGCGTTCGCCGCCACGGACAAGGGAAACACGGGCCTCGACTTCTACACCGACGGGCGCCGCCCCGGCGACGCGCTCGCCGAGTGGAACGAGCGGGTCACCCAGCTGACCGTCGCCGCGAAGCTCGCCGCCACCGCCCACTACGGCCGTCCACCGGCCCGCACGATCGCCGCCGGGCTCTCCAACGGCGGGTACCTCGTGCGCTGGCAGCTGGAGAACCGGCCGTGGCTCTACGACGGCGGCGTCGACTGGGAGGGCACGCTCTGGACCGCCGACGGCCCGAACCTGCTCACGTCCCTGCCGCCGGCGCTGCGGAACTACCCGGCCTACGCCGCCGGCGATCCCCAGGCGCACCAAGCGATCCTGGCCGCGGGCTTCGCGCCGGGCTCGGAATTCCTCTGGCCCTACCACGACCAGGTCTACTGGGACCTCACCCAGCGCACCTACCGCGCCGAGTTCGATCCGGCCTTCGACGGCGACCTCGCCGCCGGGATCCCGTTCTGCACCAGTGGAACTCCGGCTTGCGACGCCGACTACGACTACGCCGCCCGGCCGACCTCCGTGCACGACGCCGTCGCCCGCGTGGCCCTCACCGGGCGCATCGGCCGGCCGCTGCTGACCCTGCACGGCACGCTCGACAGCCTGCTGCCGATCAGCCGCGACTCCGACGTCTACGACGGGATGGTCGAGCGCGCAGGCCGGGGCGCGCTGCACCGCTACTACCGCATCGAGGACGGCAACCACGTGGACGGGCTCGTCGACACGTTCCCCGACCGGCTGCGGCCGATCGGGCCCTGCTTCCGCACGGCGTTCACCGCGCTGGCGGGCTGGCTGCGCGGCGCCTCCCCGCCCGCCTCGGCGACGGTCGCCCGCCCCGCGGGTGCGACTCCCGCGGAGCTGGCCACCTCCTGCTCGCTCTGAGCCGGCTCAGTCGGCCTTGCGGCGCAGGCCGTACCCGGCCTTCATCAGGAGCAGCAGCACGGTGCCGAGGATGAGCGGCTGCTGCAGGACCAGCTGCACCACCTGCGGCAGGACCTTCATCGTCGCGGGCGGCACGAACAGGCCGCCGATCGCGGTGATGAAGGGGAACCCGGCGAGCATCAGGTTGTCGCGGGACCAGTGGACGCCCCCGAGGGTGTCGATGGCGCTCGCGAACAACACTCCGAACAGGACGGTGCCGGCGGCGGCCAGCACAGGCAGCGGCACGGCCTGCAGCAGGTGGTCGAACGGGCCCAGGCCGCCGAGCACCAGCAGGATGATCCCGGTCGCGAGCGTCACGTACCGCGAGCCGACCTTCGTCACGCGCAGCAGGCCGATGTTGTCCGGGTAGGCCAGCGTCGACATCCCGCCGAACACCGCGCCGACGGTGCTGCCCAGCACTTCGCCGAACACACCCTGGGAAACGCGGTAGCCCGACAGCTCCTGCCGGCCCCAGCCCGCGACGATGTCGTACGTCGCGATGCTCTCGGCGATCGCCGGCAGCAGCGTGATGAAGAAGATCAGCACCAGATCGCCCTGCACGGCGAAGCCGAACGGGAAGATCCGCGGCACCGTGAAGCCGACGTTGTGCACCACCCCGGCGAAGTGCGTCGGCTCGAAGATCGCGTACACGACCGTGCCGACGACCACCGCGACCAGCACCGCGCCGCGGCGCAGGACGGTTCCCTTGGGCAGCAACGTGAGCAGGATGACGACCAGGGCCGTCACCGCGCCGGAGATCAGGTTCATGCCGGGGAACCCGGGGCTGCCCGGGGTACCCAGGACGTTCGGCAGCGCCGTGCTGGTGAGCTGGGTCGCGAGGATCAGCACCAGCACGCCGCAGATGATCGGGTCGCGCACGAACTTCGACAGGTACGTGATCAGCCCGAACCGCTTGAGCGGCACGGCGAGCACGCACCAGATCAGCCCGGCCACGACCATCGAGCCGAAGGCGGCGCCGAGCCCGCCCTTGCCGTGCCCGACGGCCAGCAGCGCGGCCAGCGAACCGGCGTACGGGCCCTGCACGATCGGCAGCCGTAGCAGGAACACCGACTGCAGGATCACCACGAGCCCGGACGTCATGAACGTGACGCCGTAGAGGTACGCGGTGTCCGTGGCGGACAGCTTGAACGCGGTGCCGATCAGGGCGGGGAAGATCAGCAGCCCGGCCATGCCGAGGATGTTCTGGACCCCGAGCCCGATCGAGCTCGTGATCTTGACCTTTTCGTCGATCCCGATGTCGAAGATCGGGACCGGTTCGGATTTCGGTTCGACCGGAGCCGTGGCGGCGGTGACGGCCATGGGTGAGCTCCAAAGCGATGACGGACGGCGCCGGCGGCCATCGAGCGGGGGGACGGGGAGTGCGGAGCGTGGAACGGGTGGGTCAGGCTTCTGAGTCAGGCTTCGGTGGACTTGCGCAGGCGCGCGGCCCACCGCTCGAGGTAGCCGGCGAGGACGATGCGGATCAGCACCGACGCCTTCATCGGCGGTGCTTCGTCGAAGGGGACAGCGGACGGGGTGGCGGGACGCGGCGCGGTGGCGGTCGCCGCCGCGGTGGCACCGGCCGAGGCGGCGGGTGCGGTGCCGTTCGAGGCTGCGTTCGAGGCGGCGGCCGCCGGCGCGGCGCCGTTCGTGGCGGGCCGAGCGGGTTCCTCGCCGCCGTTCTCGATCCGCCGGCGCACCCGGGAGGCGAGCTCGCCGACCATGCGGCCGGACACGTCGGCCATGATGCCCCGCCCGAACTGCGCGAGCTTGCCGGAGATCGTCAGGTCCGTCTCGAGCGCGACGTGCGCGCCCTCGCCGGCCGGGGTGACGCGCATCGTGGCCTTGGCCTTGGCCGTGCCGGCGCCGCGGCTGTCCTTGCCGTCGGCGAGCAGCACGGCCACGCGCTGCGCCTGGTCCTTCTCGACGATCTTCGCGACGCCCTGGTAGGCCGCGGTGACCGGGCCGACCTTGATCTTCACCTTGCCGCGGTAGGAGTCGTCGCCCAGGTCCTCCACGAGCTCGGCGCCCGGGAAGCAGGCCGCGACGTTGTGCGCGTCCTGCAGGAAGGCGAACACCTCGTCGGGATCGGCGGCGACGTCGAAGGAGTTCTCGATGAGCATCAGGTGCCTCTCAGTCCTGGTCCGCCGCGGCGAGTTCGGCCGCGTGGATGGCGTCGACGATGCGCGACGGCGTCACCGGCGCGCGGGTCACCCGCGCCTTCAGCGGCCGCAGCGCGTCCTCCACGGCGTTGGCGATCGTGGCCGGCGCCGGGATCGTGCCGCCCTCCCCCGCGCCCTTCACCCCGAGCGGGTTGAGCGGGCTGGGGGTCTGGATGTGGAACAGCTCGACCGGCGGCACCTCGGTCGCCGACACGAGCGCGTAGTCGAGGTAACTCGTCGCCTGCGGCTGGCCTTCGATGTCGTACACGGGCTCTTCGTACATCGCGTTGCCGACGCCGTGGGCGAAGCCGCCGAGCACCTGGCCGTCGACCAGCAGCGGGTTGATCACGTTGCCGCAGTCGTGGCCGATCACGTACTTGAGGATCTCGATCTCCCCGGTCTCCGGGTCGACCTCCACGAGCGCGGCGTGCGCGCCGCTGGCGTAGGCGGCCCGTTCCGGCGAGAAGTAGCTCGACGTCTCCAGGCCGGCCTTGATGCCGCGCGGCATCGTGATGCCGTGCTTGCCGATGTTCGCGGTCTGCGCGAGCTGCTGCAGGGAAACGGATTTCTCCAGGTCCCCGCCGAGGCAGACCTTGTCGCCCACGAAGTCCACTTCGGACGCGTCGCAGCCGAGCAGCACGGACGCGGTGTCGAGCAGCCGTTCACGCATCTGCTTCGCCGCGTCCATCACGGCCGGCCCGCAGGTGGCCGTGATGCGCGAGGCGAACGTGCCTTGCCCGAACGGGATCCGGGCCGTGTCGCCGGTCTTGACCTCGATGTAGTCCATGTCGAGCCCGATGCCGTCGGCGGCGATCTGCGCGTAGACGGTCTCGTAGCCCTGGCCCTGCCCGGCCGCCGCGAGCGTGACGAGGATGCGGCCCTTGTTGGTCAGCCGGATCTTCGCGCCCTCGTACGGGCCGAGACCACAGCCCTCGATGTACACCGAGAGCCCGATGCCGACGTAGCGGCCTTCCTTGCGCAGCTCGGCCTGACGCTCACGGGCCTCGGCGTACCCGATGCGTTCGAGCGTGCCCTCCAGCAGCGTGGGGAAGTCGCCGCTGTCGTAGGTGAGCGGACTGCCGTCGCGGAACATGATCCCGACCTTGTACGGGAACTCGTCGGCCTGGATCAGGTTGCGGCGCCGCACTTCCGCCGGGTCGAGCCCGAGGTGCTCGGCGATCCGGTCGATCATGCGCTCCATCACGAACACCGCCTGCGGGCGGCCCGCGCCGCGCACCGACGACGTCGGGACCATGTTCGTGTAGCACGCGCGCAGCTCGATCGCGATGTTCGGCACGTGGTACGGGCCGGGGACGGTCGAGGTGGTGATCGACGGGACCTGCAGGCCGGCGCAGTACGCGCCCTGGTCGTGCTCGATCACGTCCTTGACCGCGAGCAGCAACCCGTCGTTGTCGAAGCCGACCTCGACGCGGTGGGTCTGCGAGCGCTCCATCATCGAGGTGACCATGTTCTCCTGGCGGTCCTCGACCCACTTCACCGCGCGGCCCAGCTTCATCGCGACCCACGGGATCACGACTTCTTCGCCGTAGAACTGCGCCTTCGGACCGAAACCACCGCCGACGTCGGCCGGCGCGATCACGCGGATGTCGTCCTCGGCCATCTCGTAGATCACCGACAGCTGCTGGCGCGCGTAGTGCGGGGCCTGCGTGGTGTCCCAGACGGTGACCTGCCCGGTCGCCGACTCGAACCGCGCCGCGACGCCGCGGGTCTCCATCGAGTGGCCGCCGCCGCGCATCACGAAGAACTCGTCGGACAGCACGTTCGGCGCTTCGGCCAGCGCCTTGGCCGCGTCGCCCGCGCTCTGGCTGAGCAGCACGGCGACGTTGGTTTCGTCGCCGGAGTGGGCCAGCGGGCCGTTCTCCTGCAGCGCCACGGCGGTCGAGGAGACCGCGGGCAGGACCTCGTAGTCGACCTCGATGAGCTCCAGCGCGTCTTCCGCGAGGTAGCGCGATTCGGCGATGACCACGGCCAGCGGCTCGCCGACGTAGTGCAGCTCCGCCGGCGGCATCGGCAGGCGCGGGTAGTCGCGCAGCTGCGGGTGCTGCACCTTCGGTGCCAGCGGCTTCTGGATCTCCATCAGGTCGGCGCCGGAGAACACCGCGACCACGCCGGGCAGCGCGAGCGCCTCGGACGCATCGAACGACAGGATCTTCGCGTGCGCGTGGGGCGACCGGAGGAACGCGGCGGCGAGCGCGTCCGGCAGGTCCAGGTCGTCGAGGTAACCGCCGTGACCGGTCAGCAGACGCTCGTCCTCGCGGCGCTCGAGCCGCCGGCCGATCATCGTGCCTTCGGGGACCAGGGTGTCGCTCATGCCTCGGTTTCCTCTCCGGAGCGCTCGGCGGCGACCTCCAGCACGGACTTGACCAGCCCGGTGTAGCCGGTGCAGCGGCAGATGTTGCCGCTGAGCACCTCACGGGCCTGCTCCTCGTCGGTCACGGTCTGCTCGCGCAGCGCGGCCGTCACGCTCATCAGGAAACCGGGCGTGCAGAACCCGCACTGCAGCGCGTGGTTTCGCTTGAACGCGCACTGCAGCGGCGTCAGCTCGCCGTCCTTCGCCAGGCCCTCGACGGTTTCGACCTCGGCACCGTCGGCCTGCACGGCGAGCATGAGGCACGAGCGCGTGGCCGCACCGTCGACGATCACCGTGCACGCGCCGCACACGCCGTGCTCGCAGCCGAGGTGCGTGCCGGTGAGGCGCAGCTTCTCGCGCAGGAAGTCGGCGAGCGTCATCCGCGGGTCGACGACGGCCTCGTGCACGCGGCCGTTGACCGTCAAGCCGACGGTGTGCGTCTCGTCCCCGGTGCGGGTGGGGAACTCCGTCACGGGATCACGCACGGCTCGCCTCCAGTTTCTCGCGGATGTCGGTGAGCGCGCGCTTGACCAGCACACCGGTGAGCCGGCTGCGGTACTCGGCGCTCGCGTGGATGTCGCCGGTCGGGTCGACCTGGCCGCGGGCCGCGGCCTCGACGTCGGACCACAGCTCGTCACCGAGCCGGGCGCCGGTGACCAGCGCCTCGACGTCGGTGAGCCGGTGCGGCGTCGGCGCGACGCCGGCCGCGGCGATCCGGCACGCCGAAACGGCGCCCGCCGCGTCGAACTCGCACACCGCCGCGACGCCGGCCAGCGCGAAGTCCCCGCGCCGGGTCGCGAACTCGCGGAACGCCGAGAACTGGTTCGCCGGCGGGCGCGGGACGCTGACCTGCAGGAGCAGCTCGTCGGGCTCGAGTGACGTGGTGAGGTGGAAGAGGAAGAAGTCCTCCGCCCGCACCTCGCGCACGCCCCGCGACGACACGAGCGTGAACGTCGCGTCGAGCACCGAGAGCACGCTGGGCAGCTCGGCCGCCGGGTCGGCGTGGGCGAGGCTGCCGCAGATCGTGCCGCGGTTGCGGATCTGCGGGTGCGCCACCTGCTGCAGCGCTTCGGTGAGCACGGGCAGCAGGCGGGCGGCCTCTTCGGACCGTTCGAGCTGTCGCTGGCGCACGAGCAGCGGAATGGTGATGCGCGTGTCGCCGAACGTCGGCTCGGCGTACTCCGCCCCGAGGCGGTTGACGTCGACGAGGTGCTCGAACCGCGCCAGGCGGAAGTTGAGCATCGGCATCAGGCTCTGGCCACCGGCCAGCACCTTCGCGTCGTCGCCGTGCACCTGCAGGGCCGCGAGCGCCTCGTCGAGGCTGCGCGGCGAGTGGTAGGTGAATCTGCCGGGTTTCACTCGGACTCCGTGGAGACAGCGGCCCCCGCGCGCAGGTGCGCGCGGACGCGCTCGGCGAGCGCGGGCCGTTCGATCAGGGACATGTGCCGGAGGCCCAGCTGGACCTCGAGTTCGGCGCCGGCGATGCCTTCGGCCAGTGCGGCCGCCATCTCCGGCGGGGTCGCGTAGTCGTGTTCGCCGACGAGCACGAGCGTCCGCGCGGTGACCGCGGGCAGCAGCGCCCGCGAATCCATCTCGCCCATGGCGATCGACGCCGCCGCGTGGGCTTCGCTGTTGGTGCGCAGGAAGATCTTCACGATGCGGTCGGCCTCGGCCGGGTTCGCCTCGCGGAACTCCGGCGAGAACCAGCGGTCCAGCTGGAAGCCGACCTGCTTGGCCCGCGGCACGGACACGGCCTTCTCGGCCCGTTCCGCCCACACCTTCGGCGCGTCGTCGCCGTAGTAGGCGGTGGTGTCGGCGAGCACGAGCGAGCGCACCCGGCCCGGGAAGCGGCCGGCGAAGTTCACGCCGACGCTGCCGCCCATCGACAGGCCCAGCAGCGACGCGGTTTCAAGGCCGAGGGCGTCGAGCGCCGCACCGACGTCGTCGGCCAGGTCGGCGATGGAGAACGGCTTGCCGTCCCACGCGGATTCACCGTGGCCGCGCAGGTCGAACGCGAACACTTGGAACTCGTCGGCGAGCGCTTCGGCCAGCGGCGTCCACAGCTCGCCCGACGTGGCGAGCGGGTGCAGCAGCACCACGGGCTCGCCCGAGCCCCAGCGGCGGACCGCGAGCGGGCCCGCGGTCGAGGTCGAGGGGGTCATTCGGGCCTCCGGAAGATCTTCTCGGCGTTGGCGCGCAGGATCGCCTCGGTGTCGCTTTCGGACAGTCCGGCGTCGAGCACGGTGTGCACCGGGCGCGGGTCGCCCAGCGCGAACGGGTAGTCGCTGCCCAGCACCACGTGGTCGGAGCCGACGAGCCCGCTGAGGAACCGGACCGAGGACGAGGACAGCGCCACGGTGTCGTAGACGAAGTCGCCCAGGTAGTCCGAGGGCTTCTCGCGCTGCAGCTCCCCGGCGAACGCCTCCTTGGTGCGGTAGCCCCCGTCGAGCCGGCTCGCCTGGTACGGCAGGAAACCACCGCCGTGCACGAGGATCAGCTTGAGGCCCGGGTGCCGGTCGAGCAGGCCGTGGAGGATCAGCTGCGTGATCGCCACGGTGTTGTCGATCAGCCGGCCGTGGACGTTGCCCATCGTGCCGAGCGTGGCGAGCTCACCCGAGGGCCCGTACGTGGGCGGGTGCAGCACCACCGGGATCTCCTCGCGCGCGGCGACCGTCCACAGTGGCTCGAAGTTCGCCTCGTGCGGCGCGGACCCGGTGAGCGGGTCGGTGCTCAGCATGACGCCGGTGAACTCGGGGCGCTTCCACACCTCGAGCAGGTCCGCGGCGGCCTGCTCGCCGTCGTCGGTGGCCACGGACGCCAGCGCCGTCGTGCCGCCGCCCAGCTCCTGCACGGACTCGGCCATCGCGTCGTTGACGAGGTGGGCCCATTCACGGGCCGCGGCGGGCTCGAGGAACGCGGACTGGATGTCCATCCACGGCGAGATGATCTGTCTGGCCACCCCGGTCTGCGCGCGCCAGCCCGCTCGGGGGCCCGGCTCGTTCATCCGCGCGCCGATCGGGCGGGTCTCGCCCATGCCGGGTACGTCGACGACCCAGCCCTTCTCGGTGCGGCGGGCGCTGAAGCCGTGCGCCGGCGCCTTCTCCAGCGCCGCGAGCAGCGACGGCGGCACGATGTGCGCGTGCGTGTCGACGACCGGGTAGGGCACGATCTCCTCGGTGTCCGTCCGACTCACCTCTCAGTCCTCCGATGGCCTGGGGAAAACTCGCTGGTCTTCGACGCTAGGTCCCGAGGTCGGAGGCAACCAGCGCGCTTTGCTGTCGGCCCCGGTTAGGAGTTCTTACAGCGGCCCCCTCGCGCCTGCCGGGCCCGGCATGATGCGATGACCGGAAGCCCGGGAACACGATCGGGTGCTAGTGAGAGGCGGGTGCCCGTGACGGGGACAGGACTTCCGCGGCGCAACGTCGTCGTGGCGATCACCGGTGCGAGCGGTGCGTGTTACGGCGTGCGAGTGCTGCAACTGCTGCGCGAACGGCCGGATTTCTCGACGCACCTCGTGCTGTCGAAGGCCGGGATCGTCACGCTGCGCCACGAGTGCGACCTCTCCGTGGAGGACGTGAAGGAGCTGGCCGACCACACGTACCGGCCGGGCGAGATCGGCGCGACGATCGCGTCGGGCTCGTTCCCCGTGGAGGCCATGCTGGTGGCCCCCTGCTCCATCAAGACGCTTTCGGCGATCGCCACCGGTTACACCGACGACCTGGTCGCCCGCGCCGCCGACGTGTGCCTCAAGGAGGGCAGGCCACTGCTGCTCATGGTGCGGGAGACGCCGCTGCACCTCGGGCACCTGCGCTCGATGACCGCCGCGGCCGAAGCGGGCGCCATCATCGCGCCGCCGGTCCCGGCCTTCTATCCTCGACCGGGGACGATCGACGACCTGGTGGACTACACCGCCCGCCGCGCGCTGTCCCGGGTGGGCCTGTGGGAGCTCGCGCCGGTGCCGTGGGACGGTGATGTGACCAGGCGCGGCGACGCTCTCACCCACGATGGCTGACGGCGGGACCGCGCGAGCGGTCGGGAAAGGACTCGGGTGCTCGAAGCGCGGCGGCTGCAGATCTTCTCGGCGGTGGCCGAACGGGGCTCGTTCACCGCGGCCGCCGAAGCCCTGTTCATGACGCACTCCGCCGTTTCGCAGCAGATGGCGCTGCTGGAACGGCAGCTCGGCGTCACGCTCATGATCCGCGGGCCGCGCGGCATCGAGCTCACCGACTCCGGGCGCATCCTGGCCGAGCGCAGCACGGGCCTGCTCGGCACGATCGCGAACATCGAGCAGGAGATGCAGGACCTCAAGGCGCAGCAGTCCTACGTGCGGCTCGGCGCGTTCCCGACGGCCGGCGCGGATCTCATCCCCCGCGTGGTGCGCACGTACCAGGAACGCTTCCCCGACACGAAGATCGTGCTGCGCTCGGCCCACGCGTCGGACATGCCCGCGAACCTGCGTGACGGGTCCATCCACCTGGGCCTGGCCTGGGACTACGACTTCGACCCGCGTTCGGTGCCCGCGGACATCGAGTGGATCCACCTCGCCGACGACCCGATGTGCGTGCTCGTGCCGGTGGACCACCCCGTGGCCGGCGAGTCCGAAGTGGAGCTGCGCGAGCTCGCGGGCGAGAGCTGGGTGGTGCGCAGCCACCGCCCGCCGTACGACGAGGCGTTCACCACGCTGTGCCGGCTGGCCGGGTTCGAACCGGACATCGGCTTCGCCACGGAGGACTACCTGTCCGCGCAGGGCCTGGTCGCGGCCGGGGTCGGCATCAGCGCCGCGCCGCGGCTCGCGCTCGTGGCCCTGCGGCCCGACGTCGTCGCGGTGGCCATCGCCGGCCCCGCGCCGCGCCGGCGCATCGCGGCCGTCCGGCTGCTCAACGCCAGCCACCCGCCCGCCGCGCAGCAGATGCTCGACGTGCTGCGCGCCGCCACGACCCCCGAGGAGACCCCGTGACCGTGCCGGACGAGAGCCGCGAGGCGCCCGGCATCGACGTCCTGCGCCAGATCCTGCGGGGCGGGCGGACCGACGTGTCGCTCGTGGACCGCATCGTCGAAGACCTCGCGCTGCAGATCATCGACGGCCGGCTGCCCCCGGGCGCCGACGTCAACTCCGTGGAGCTCGCCCGCCGCTACACCAGCAGCCGCACGCCCGTGCGCGAGGCGCTGCTGACCCTCCAACGCGAAGGGCTCGTGGACATCCCGGCCCGCCGCCGCCCGCGCGTGGCCCCGGTGACGCTCAGCCAGGCCCGTGAGATGTACGAGATCCGCGCGAGCCTGCACGGGCTCGTCAGCGAGCTCATCGTGCGCACCGCTCCGGCCGAGGCCCTCGACGTGCTCGACAAGTGGCAGGCCCACCTGCGCGACGACGCCGAACGCGGCGACGTGGACGCGTACTTCTGGCACAACGTCACGTTCCGCCAGGCCGAGGCCGAGGTCGCGGGCAACCACCAGCTGACCCGGCTGCTCGGCTCGCTGGGCCTGCGGACGCTCCAGCTGCGCCACGTGAGCCTGTCGCTGCCGGGCCGGCTCACCCGCTCCGTCGACGACCACGAGCGGCTCCTGGAGGCCTACCGCGACCGGGACGCGCCACTGGCGGTGGCGCTGACCAAGTCCATCATCACGGCCGGGCTGCAGGCGATAGAGGAATCGGGCTGGTCGGGCCTGTCGGTCGAGGCGGCACCGGTACCGGGCAGCGAATAGCGCCGGGCCCGGCACCGGCCGGACGCGGGTGACCGGCGCCTGTGCACGGGTCGGGGCCTCACGCACACAGACGGCGGTTACGCGCGCCCGGCCGGCACCGGGCCGGGGTTCACACCTGACCGGACCGCTCGATCGCCCGGTAGCCCCGCAGCACCAGCGACTTGCTCACCGCGGCGGCGAGCGCGGCGTCGCGGTCGGCGTAGGCGTTGACGAGGCGTTCGTGGTCGGCCAGGGAGTGCAGCAGCCGGCCCGGCAGCGACAGGCTCAGGTGCCTGAACCGGTGCATCTGCAGGCCCAGCGAGCTGAGCCGCCGCTGCAGCTCGCCGTTGCCGGACAAGCTGGCTTCGGCGTTGCGGAACCCGACGTTGTGCCAGAAGTAGGCGTGGACGTCACCCCGCTCCGCGTCGTCGGTGAGCAGCTTCTGCCACGTGCGCAGGCCGTCGATCCCCTCGTCGCTCGCCCGGGCGACGACGAGCTCGCTGACCAGCGCGTAGAGGCTCCCGCGGATCTCGTAGATCTCGCGGACCTGCCGCATGTCCACCGGCGACACGTACGGCCGCCGCCGGGGCGGCACGATCACCAGCGACTCTCGCTCCAGCAGGAGCAGCGCCTCCCGCACCGGGGTGCGGGAGGTGCTGTACCGCCGGGCCAGCTCCGCCGAGTTGACCTCGTGACCGGGCAGGAGCCGGCCCTCCACGATGCCGATCGCGATGTCCCGGAAGATCGCGACCGCGAGCGACGAGTCGCCGTCGGACCCGTGCAACGCGCTGAACAACAGCTCCTTGCGCAGGTCCTCGACGCCCGCGTCGGGCACTAGCCGAGCACCTCGGGCCAGCGCCGGGTCACCGACGCAACCAGCTCTTCACTCGACTCCGCGACCACCGGGAAGTCCTTGAGCCGCTCGAACGGCCGGCACGCGTCGATCACGGCCCGGCTGTTGAACGCGAGCTCACCCGGCAGGGTCAGCGGGTCGACCCGGCTGCCCCACGTGCGCTTCATGACCTCGATGTCGAGCTCCGGGTTGGTGCGCCCGCACATCGCCCACACGACCTCACCGAGGTCGCGCGGGTTCACGTCGTGGTCCACCACGACCGTGAACCGGTTCATGTACGCCGCGTTGGGCAGCTGCGCCGTGAGGTACGCGGCTTGGCGCGCGTGGCCCGGGTAACGCTGCTCGATCGCGACGATCAGCAGCGACCGCCCGCCACCCGCCTCGTGCGCCCACACACTGCGCACGCCGGGCAGCCCGGTCTTGCGCAGCGAATCGGTGATGATCGCGGACTTCATCACGGTGCGCATGTACGAGTAGTCGTGCGGCGGTTTGCCGGGAGGTGCCCCGAGCAGGATCGGGTCGTCGCGGTAGTAGACCTTCTCGACGTCGATCGCGAGGATCGGGTCGCGCGAACCGGAGTAGTACCCGGTCCACTCGCCGAAGGGGCCTTCCGGCCGCGTGTCGGCCGGGCGCACCCAGCCCTCGATCGCGATCTCCGCGTCGTGCGGGAGAGGCAGGCCCGTGGCCAGGCCGGCGATCGTGCGCACCGGCGAACCCGTCATCGCGCCGACGTAGTCGTACTCCGACACGTCCGCGGGCACCTCGACGCCCGCGGCGACCAGGTACGCCGGGTGGTGGCCCAGCGAAGCGGCGATCGGCGCCCGGCCCTCGGCCTCGAACCAGCGGCGCAGGTGCTGCGCACCGTGCTTGCCCGCCTCGATGTTCACAGTCGCCGAGCGGCCGTCGTCCTGCACCTGCATGCGGTACGCGCCGAGGTTGATCCGGCCGGTGTCGTAGTCGCGCGTGACGACCGCGCAGCCCGTGCCGATGTAGCGCCCGCCGTCGCCCTCGTGCCAGCGCGGCACGGGGAACTTCAGCAGGTCCACCTCGTCGTCCACATGGGACAGCAGCGGGCCGTCGGCGACGGTGACGGCGCGGAACTCGGCCGCGTTCGCCACCCACTCCCCCGGCTTCACCGCGAGGCTGTCCATCAGGTCCTCGTCGGTGTTGTCCCAGCCGAGGCCGAGCACCGAACCGAGCAGGCGCGGGTTGCTGACCGAACCGGACAGCACGCGCGAACCCGCCGAGTAGTCCTTGATGGAGTCGAACAACAGGGCTTTCGGCTTGCTGCGCCGGTAGTTCACCTGCGACAGGGCACCGATCTCGAGCTCCCAGTGGGCGCCCTCGATCGGCTGCACCTCGCCCTCGCGCTCGGCCTCGGCGAGCCAGCGGCGCAGGTCGGGACCGGTGTCGTTCATGCCACTCCTCGCTGCCGCGTACCGGCCCGCAGGTACTCCGTGGCGGCCTCGGCGGTCACCACGTCCGCGTACTTCTGGTTCAGGTCGAACAAGCTCATCCAGTGCGACGACTCGAACCGGTCGAAGCACAGGTCGCCGATCACGCCCACGCGGTAGCCGCGGCTGCACGCGTCGACCACCGTCGAACGCACGCACCCGCTGGTCGATTCGCCGACCACGAGCAGCGTGTCGTATCCGCCCGCGCGCAGGATCGTGTCCAGCGGCGTCTCGAAGAAGCAGCTGGGCCCGATCTTCTGCAGCACGATGTCACCGGCGGCCGGGGCGACTTCGTCGACGATCGCGTTCGGGTCCACCGCGCGCGGTTTCGGCTTGAGCGCCGGCGCCGGCTTGCGGTTCCAGCGCCCGTACTCCGCCGGGGTGGAGTGGAAGTACGCCACGGGCACGCCGGCGTCGCGGGCCGCCTGCAGGAACGGCGCGGTGCGGTCCACGGCCTCCCAGCCGCGGTCGCCGCACGAGCTGGGCCATTCGGCGACCGAGGAGACGATGTCCGTGCGCGGCAAGCCGAGCGCGGCGTAGTAGAGGTCGACGGCGACGACGAGCGGGGTGGACCCGAAGCCGAACGGGGCCCGCTTCGCCCACGACGTCGCCTCGAGCACGGCGAGGTCCCGTTCGGTCAGGTACTGCGCCCAGCCGGCTTCGAAGACCGGGTCCGCGGTTTTCGGCGCGCTCATGCGGCCGCCAGCGTGTTGTCGATGTACTGCGTGACGTCCGACGGCGGCGTCTTCTTGGCGTTGTGGGCGGCTTCGTCGAACGCCTGCTTGATCACCTTGGGATCCACCTCGGGCGTCTTCGACCACACGGTCAGGAAGAAGTCGTAGGCGTACTGGGCGAGCTCGTCGCTCTGCACACCGCTGTACTTCTTGATCGCCTTCACCGTCTCGGCCTTGTGCCCGCGCAAGTACTGCAGCGACTCGGCTTCCGCGGCGTAGAACCGCTTCACGGCTTCGTGGTTGTTCTGCAGGAACTTGTTCTGCACGGTGTAGGCGCCGAGCGGGAACTGCAGGTCGGCGAGCGAAGCCAGGCGGTGCGCGCCCTTCTCCCGGCTCTGCGTGCCGTTCGGCGGCTGGGTCAGCAGCGCGGACACCGCGCCGCTGCCGAGCGCGGCGACCTCGGCGGGCACGCTCTTGACGAACACGGCCTGCACGTCTTCGCGCTTCATGCCGTTGGCCTCGAGCAGGTCGGTCAGGCCGAAGTCGCTCTGCGAGCCCGGCGAGGAGATCGCGACCTTCTTGCCCTTGAGGTCCTGGATCGTCTTGATCGCGGGGCTCGCCCACATCTCCAGGTTGTAGTGCGGCTCCGACATCGCCACGTACTTGAGGTCGGCGCCCTTCATGATCGCGGCGGCCGTGTCCGCCGCGACACCGACGCCGATGTTCACGCTGCCGCTCGACAGCGCGGCGACGAGCTGCGAGCTGTCGTTGAGCCGGTTGAGCGTGACCTTGAGGCCGTGCTTGGCGAAGATGCCTTCGTCCTGGGCCACGTACAGGTCGGAATAGCCCGCGCCGAGCGCGGTGTAGCCGATCGTGATCGGGAGCGCGCCGTTGGCGTCCGCCTTGACCGCGGCGGTCGAACCGCCCTTGCCGGCGCAGGCGGTGAGCCCGAGCACGAGAGCGGCGGCAGCGGTGAGCGCCGTGAAAACCTTGGTGTACTTCATTGTGCACCTGCCCAGTGGGTGAAGCGGCGTTCGATCATCCGCACGGCGCCGTTCAGCAGCAGGGCGACGACGGCGAGGATGACGATGCCGGCCATGGCGTTGTCCATGTTGAAGTTGGAGGTCTGGGTCTGGACGAAGTAGCCGAGACCCTGGCTGGCGAGGAAGAGCTCCGCGACGATCGCACCGACCAGCGCCCGGCCGACGGCGAGGCGCACACCGGCGAGGATGTAGGGCAGTGTCGCGGGTAACGCGATGGCGTAGAAGAACTTCAGCCGCGGCGTGCAGAACACCGTCGCGACGCGCGTGTAATCGCGGTCGAGGTTTCGCACACCGGCGGTGATGTTGATGATGAGCGGCAGGATCGCGGCCCAGATGATCACCAGGATGCGCGAGACGTCGCCGATGCCGAACCAGAAGATGATGATCGGCAGGAACATCACGTACGGCACGGAGTACAGGATGTTGACCATCGGCTCGGTCATGTCGTGCAGGATCTTGCTGCGACCCAGCACGAGACCGACGGGGATGCCGACGACGAACGTGATCAGCAGGCCCCACAACAGTTCCAGGCCGGTCGCGCCGAGCGCGGGCCAGATGTCGCCGGAACCGAACAGGTCGATCTCGGAGGAGACGATGCGGGTCGGGCTGCTGCTGAACGAGACGTCGACGAGCCCGGTGGCGCTGCAGATCTGCCACAGCACCAGGACGATCACGATGCCCAGCGTGCCGAGCAGGCCGGTGCGCCGGCGCTGGACCCAGGCCGACAGTCCTTTGCCCTCAAGCGCCGCGGGCTGCCCCGATGTGGTCGGCGGCCTGGTCAGAGTTGACGCCGTGCTCATGGTTCCTCGCTGAATCTTCCGAAGCTGCGGTTTCCGGGGAGGGAGATGCGGTGTCGCCGGTCGGTTTGTGGTGCAGCGCCTCCAGGATCCGGTCGCCGTAGGCGAGGAACTCCGAGCTGCGCCGCCAGGCCGCGTCGCGCGGACGGGGCGCGTCGATCTTCACTTCGAGGGCGACGTGGGCGGGGGACGTGGAGAAGACGAGCACGCGGTCGGCCAGCAGCACGGCCTCGTTCACGTCGTGGGTCACGAACATCGCCGTCTTCTTGGAGCTGACGGTGTCGGCCTGCCAGATGCGCAGGAGCTCGTCCTGCAGGATCTCGCGCGTCTGCGCGTCGAGCGCACCGAAGGGCTCGTCGAGCAGCAGCAGGGTGGGGTCGGTGGCCAGTGCTCGCGCGAGGTTCACGCGCTGCTTCATGCCACCGGAGAGTTCGTGCGGGTACTTGTGGGTCACGTGGGCGAGCCCGACGATCTCCAGCAGTTCCTCGGCCCGCTTGCGGACCTCGGCTGTCAGGCGGCCCTGCACCTGCGGTCCGAAGAGGACGTTGTCCATGACGGTCCGCCACGGGTACAGCGAGGCGTGCTGGAACACCAGCGATCGTTCGGGACCGGGACCTTTCACGGGCTTTCCGCCCACCTCGAGCGCACCTCCCGCGACGGGCACGAGCCCGGCGACGGCTTCGAGGAAGGTGGTCTTGCCGCACCCGCTGGGCCCGACGATGACCACGAACTCCTCGTCCATGATCTGGAGGTTGAGGTCGAGGACCGCCGTGGAGAACGCGTTGCCACGCCGGGTCTTGTGGCCCAGCAGCAGATCACGCGCGTCCAGGCACACGTTCGACGAGGTCATCAGCCGACCGCCACCCCAACCGGTCGGACTTCTGGCTTGCTCACTACCGTTTCCTCCTTGCTGATGGCTGCGCTGCGATTTCGCAAGGTGTCGACACTTCGGGAGAGTCTCAGCCCCAACCCCGGCTGTGTCAAGGGTCGCAGTAAGACTCCCCGCCCGAGCTCCGACGAAAAAGATCTTGCCGAATAAGGAGAATTCCAGGTCACAGCGCCGAAGGCGGACCAGTGGTCCAACCGGCCGGGATTGTCCCGTTATCGAGGCGTCACCTCAGCGGCGGCGCAAACTGTCGACACTAACCACTTTGTTCGAGGGGTTTTGCGGTGGTGTGCCCGATCCGGGCACAAGTGTTCCCCCCGTCGTCACGCCGCAGGGGTGTCCGTTGTTCCCGATCGAGGAGGCCACGATGCCCAGTGCCCACCGCCAGTCGACGCCGATCGCCGTCGACACCGAGCTCATCGAGGGACGGTACGCAGCCCTCGGGGGCTACACCGTCGGTTTCGAGACGTTCCCCCGGGACGTCGACGCGGCACCGCTGTTCGCCGGGCTCCCCGGCGACCGCTGCCAGTGCGCGCACTGGGGCGTCGTCACCGCGGGCCGGCTGACTTTCCGCTGGCCCGATCACGAGGAGAGCTTCGTCGCCGGTGACGCCTACTACGCGCCGCCCGGGCACCTCCCCCTCATCACCGCCGGCACCTCGGTGGTCGAGTTCAGCCCGACGGAAGACCTCGAAGCCACGATGGCCGTCGTCGAGAAGAACCTGGCCGCGACGACCGGAGCGCAGTCGTGACCGCCACGGCCACCGAGCTGCGCGGCGGCGCGCGAGTGGCGGTGGCGAACCTCATCCGGTTCCTCGAAACCGGCGAGGTCCCCGGTGGACTGTTCGCACCGGGCGTCTTCGCGGACCTGTCGTTGCCGCGGTGGCGCGTGCAGGCGGTCACGATCCAGGACGTGGTGGCCCTGCGCACCGAAGGCCACCCGCGGCCGGGCCGGGTGCGGGTCGAACGGGTGGAACCGACCGCGCACGGGTTCACGCTCGAGCTGGAAGAGCGCTGGACCGGCGACGGCGGCCGGTGGTACTGCCGGGAGATGATCAGGGCCGACGTCGCCGGGGAGAGCATCGTCGAGATGTCGATCTACTGCACCGGCGACTGGGACGAGGACCGGCAGCGCGAACACGCCGCCACCGTCCGGCTCCTCCGGCCTTGACCTGGTCGAACGGGCCGCCGCCACCCTACGATGAGCTGTGGCGAGCGGCCCACCGACGCTGAGCGAGCTCCTCGACCGGGCCGACGCGGCCCGCGCCGCCGGTCGAGGGGACGAGGCCGCCCGGCTCTACGACACCGCGCTCACCCGCGGCCGACGCGCCGACGACCTGCCGGCCTGGACCCGGGCCGCGCTCGGCGCCGCGTCCGTCTACACGTTCGGCACGGAGCCCGGCCGGCTGCCCGCCGAACTCCACGACGTCCTCGCCCGCACCACCGGCGACCCCGGCCGCGCCCGGCTCGCGGCCGCCCTCGCGCGGTGCTGGGCCTACGCCGGCCAAGCCGCCCGCGCCCGGCGGTTCGCCGACGAGGCGACGCGGTGCGCCGAGCGCACGGGCGAACCGGAGCTGCTGGCCGACTGCCTCGACGCCGCGCTCGCCACGCGCTGGGGTCCCGACGACCTGGCCGCACGCGCCGAACTCGCGACCCGGCTCGACGAGGTCACGGCTCACGTCGCCGACCCGGACACCCGCCTGCGCGCGCACCTGTGGGGGCTGCAGGTCGCCTGCGAGAACCTGGCCGTACCGGCGATCCACTGGCACCTGCGCGCGCTGGAACGGCTCGGCGAGCAGTCCCCGCGAGCCCGGTTCTTCGCCCTGTCGCGGCGGCTGATGCTCGACCTGCTGCACGGGCGCACCGACACCGCCGGGCAGCTCATCGAGGCGGCCGGCGCCGCAGCGCGGCGGGCGGAGCTGGCGGACGCGTGGATGGTCGTCGAAGCCATGAAGGGCTACGCCGCGCTCCACGCCGGAGACACCGAGGCCTGCGCGGCCATCGCCGAGGAGTGCGAAGCGTTCGCCCTCGCCGAAGGTGCGACCACGGTCGTGGCCGAGAGCGCGTACTTGTGGCTCGGCGCCGGCCGCCCCGACCGGGCCCGTGCCGTCGCGCAGCTGTTCCACGGCCACGTGCTGGACGAGCTGCCCCGCGACGTCAACTGGCTGCTGACCCTGCAGTGCGTCCTCGAGGTCGCGCTCGCCGTCGACGACCGGGACCTGATCGCGACCGCGGGCCGGCTGCTCACCCCCTACGCCGGCCGGGCCGTGTTCAACGCCGGGGCTGTGATGTTCCACGGCCTCACCGACGACACGCTCGCCCGCGCCGCCGCGGTCGGCCACGACCCGGACACCGCGGCCCGCCTGCGCGAGCGGGCCCTCACCGGCTACGAACGCCTGGGCGCCACCTGGTGGCGGCATCGGCTGCTGGCGTGGACCCCGCCCGGACCCGCCGCCGGCAACCACGTCCGCACCCACCTGCACCCGGCGGCCGACGGCCTGTGGCTCATCGGGGCCGAACCCGGCGCCGTCCCCGTGCGGCCGCTGCGCGGCTACCGCTACCTGCGCGAGCTCCTGGCCCGGCCCGGTCGGCCGGTCTCGTGCCTGGACCTGGTCGCCGCCGGCCAGCCCGTCCTCGACCAGCCCGCGCCCGGCGAGGTGCTCGACCGCCCAGCGCTCCAGGCGTACCGGCGCCGCCTCCGGGACCTCGAAGAAGAACTCACCCAAGCCGAGGACTGGGCGGACACCGCCCGCGCCGGGGCCCTGCGCGCCGAACGCGACGCTCTCGTCCACGAGCTCTCCACCGCGACGGGTCTGGGCGGGCGGCCGCGCACGGGCGGCTCCAGCCGTGAACGCGCGCGCGTCGCCGCCACCAAGGCCATTTCCGCGGCGATCGCCCGGATCACCACGCTCGACCAGCCCCTCGGCCGGCACCTCCGCGCGACCGTCCACACGGGAAGCGAGTGCTCCTACCGCCCGGACTCCGGCGACCACCGGGAGTGGATCCTCGACGCCGAGCAGTAGTTCGCCGCGCCCGGTCGCCGAACGCCTGCCGCACCGCTGCCGCAAGTGAAACCCGCGCGATCGCCGCCGAACGCGCCACCAGGTGCCCGCCGAACGCGGATCGCGTTCTCGAACGCCCCCCGTGCGCATCGCCGCTCCTCCACCATCGCCGCGATCCGCTGTCCCGCCGCCTGCGCGGTCTCGAACCGGCGCGCGTCGACGGCCGGCCACGTCGCCGAGCCGGGCACTTTGCGCACCGAGCGCCTCGGCGAGGCACGCCATGCCGAGCGGCGGTCAGCAGGCCGACCGCAGCAGCGCCGCCGCCGTCGCGAAGGCGCCTGGCAGGTCGTGCGCGAACCCGCCCAGCACGTCGTCGAGAGCGCGCAGGCCGGCGCGGTCGAGGAGGGTCTTCTCGTTCGTCACCCACTCGCCGCGCTCCGCGAGCACGGCGTGGGCCGTCTGCAGCGCCGCGACGCCGGCCGAAGCGGCGGCTTCCGTGACGTGGCCGCGGTCGACGTACGCACCCTGCGCGTAGCCCAGCGTCCGCTCGGCCGCCGCGCGCCAGAACCGCGGCGCCGTCGTCCGCAGCGGTTCCGGGAACTCCGGGCGCGGCAGGGTCCCGCGCAGCACGCGGTTGATCGCCAGCTCCGCGACCACGAGGTAACTCGGGATGCCGGCCAGGTGGAACGTGAGCGGTTCCCAGTGGAAACGGCCCGCGCGAGCCTCGGCCAGCTCGTGCTCGACGGAGGCGAGGTCGCGGTAGTGCACGTCGACGGGCCGGCCGTCGACCGTGAGCCACGCGCCGCCGTTGAACACCCCGCCGCCCCACTCGCCCAGCTCCGACACCACGCCCGGGTGGCCGAGCGCCCGCAGCTCGGCGGGGTCGAACGGGCCGCGGTAGTAGACCGCCACGTCCCAGTCGCTGTCGGGGCGGTCGGTGCCCAGCGCGCGCGAGCCGCCGAGCGCCACGGCGACCACGTGCGGCAGCGCCATCAGCTCGTCGGCCACCTGGTCGGCAAAGGTTTTCCCGTTGTTGTCCGGCATCGTCCGAAGATGCCACGAACGGCGTGGATGATCGCTACCATTTCCGCGTTTCCGCACTCGACCTGGGGGTCAGGCACATGCACCGCTTCCGCGCGTCCGTCGCGCTCGCCGCGGCCGCCGCCGCGTTCGCGCTGGTCGGCACACCCGCGACCGCGGCGGCCACACCGTTCACCGCGACGGTCTTCAAGGCCACGCACAACAGCTATTCGGGCAACGTCGACGGCGCCAAGGGCTCGATCGCCTACCAGCTCGGCCACGGCGTCCGCTTCGTCGAGTTCGACGTCCACGACAACGGCTACGCCACGGCCCACGACTACGGCATCGGGCACAGCAGCCCCGGCGACCTCGTCGACCACGCGGGCAACCCGGCGTCGAACAACCTGCGCGACTGGCTGGCCGTCGTCGGCACCTGGTCGGCCGCGCACCCCACCGCCGCGCCGATCGTCGTGATGCTCGACCTGAAGGACGACCTCACCGACAACCAGTCGCTCGCCGCGGGCAACCTGGCGGCGGTGAACCAGGAACTGCAGGCGGCGTTCGGCCCGCGGCTGCTGCTCGCGAAGGACTACCCCGCCGGCGCGACCACGGACTCGTTGCGCGGCAAGGTGCTCACGCTGCTCTCGGGTGACAGCGGCACGCGCGCCGCCTACCGCCGTGACGTCGGCTACCACCCCGCGGTGGCGCTCAACGGCCACGGCCAGATCGTCGAGGTGCACGATTCGGGTGCCGGCGCGCTCTGGTACTGGACCGGTACGTACGCCGCCGACGGCACCGTCACCTGGAACCGCCACGGCCGCTACGACAGCGGCCAGACGCCGGCGATCGCGCTCGACGACTCCGGCCGGCTCGTCGAGGTGCACCAGTCGCAGTCGGCGACCACGCTCTGGTACCACACCGGAAAGCTCGGCGCCGACGGCGAAATCACCTGGTCGGCGAGCCACCAGTACGACAACGGGGTGACCCCGACCGTCGCGTTCACCGGGTCCGGCGTGCGCGAGGTCCACCGCAGCCAGAGCTCGAGCCAGAACTGGCAGTGGCAGGGGACACTCGACTCCTCGGGCACGACGGTGGCCTGGACCGGGAACGCGAAGACCTCGGACCCCTTGTACCCCAAGGCCACCGGGATCTCGGGCAGCCGCCGCGTGACCGTCTCGACCGGAGCCGACGGCGCGACGCCCGCCCAGACCCTGCGCTACGCCACCGACCGCGTGAGTGGCGGCCGGATCCAGTACCCGCAGGTCGCGTTCGACGAGTACCAGCAGGGCGATCCGGCCGAACTGCAGCAGGGCGCGCTGTTCTACGGTGCGCCCGCCACGGAGTCCGCGTTCATCATCGCCGCCCGCAACGCCGGAAAACTGGTCCGCGGCTGGGACTTCGATTCGGCGAGCCTCGTCACGAACCCGCCGGCGAACTACGCGGCGACCAACCACCCGTGGGACACGTGGTACCAGAACCTCACCGCGGGTGCGGCGCAGTAACGAGCGCACCGGCTCCTTCCACGGCGACGGGCCGGGCTCCCGCACCCCGACGGTGGGAGCCCGGCCCTGTCCCCAACACGGTGCTCACACCGGTCGCCGTCTCTGGCCGACCCCGCGGCCGCAACCGGTGCCGCACCACGTCCGGTGCCGCGCGGTTCGCTCCGGAGCCGAAGTCCACTTCGGTCCCGGATCCCGCCGGGATCAGTGCCGCAGCACGACCGCCGGCCTGACGACGGGGCGCGGCACTTCGTCGCCCCCGGCGCGATCACTCAGCGCGGCTCTCGTGGACACCCGGGTGCAGCGCTGCTCGAACCGCTCCATCAGCACAGCGGCGACCATCAGTACTACGGGTGTACCCAACGCGAACCACATGTCCGAGAAGTACCCAGCCGGGCGTGGCGCGAACCACATTCTGACCCACCGGGGTGATTTCCCGTTGGCCGGCAAGGGGAATCGGGTTCGCGCTGCCGATCTTGCCCGCCCGGGTGATGATCATCGGGTGAGCGGGCGGCGGGCAGCGAACTTCGGCATCTGGTTCTTCGGTGCGCTCGGCGGGATCCTGTGGGGCTACGACACGGGCGTGATCTCCGGGGCGCTGCTCTACCTCGGCCGGGACATCCCGTTGAGCCCCATCGTGCAGGGCATGGTGGTGTCGGGCCTGCTGGCCGGGTCGATGGCGGGCGCCGGGCTCGCGGGACGCCTCGCCGACTCGCTCGGGCGGCGCCGGATGATCTTGGGCTCCGGGCTGGTGTTCATCGTCGGCACGCTGGGCGCGGCCCTGTCCGGCACGGCACCGCTGCTGGTGACCTTCCGGTTCGTGATGGGCGTGGGCGTGGGCATCGCGTCGGTGGTGGTGCCGATGTACCTGTCGGAGCTGGCGCCGAAGGAGGTTCGCGGCAAGCTCACGTCGCTGATGCAGCTGCTGGTCACCGTCGGGATCCTGGTGGCCTACGTCGCCGACTACGCGCTGTCGGGCTGGGGCGCGTGGCGGTGGATGATCGGGCTCGGCGTGGTGCCGGCCGTGCTGCTCGTGGCCGGGATCTACACGCAGCCGGAGAGCCCGCGCTGGCTGGCGGTCAACAAGCACGACGAAACCACTGCGCGTACCGTGCTGACTCGGTTGCGCGGCAGCGAGGACGCGGCCGAAGCCGAGCTGGCCGACATCCGCGCCGGCGCGCGGCAGGAGGCCGAGCGCGCGGAACCGCTGCGGTTGCGGATGCTCACGGGCGGACGGCTGCGCAAGGTGTTCGTGGTCGGCATGCTGCTGGTGTTCTTCCAGAACTTCGTGGGCATCAACACGATCATCTACTACGCGCCGACGCTGCTCACCAACGTCGGGTTCGGCTCGTCGGGCGCGATCCTCGCGAACGTGGGCATCGGCGCGGTGAACATGCTCATGACGCTGCCCGCGATGCGCCTCATCGACCGCGTGGGCCGGCGGCCGCTGCTGCTCGTCGGCGCGGCCGGGATGTGCGGCGCGATGGTCCTGCTGGCCGCGGTGTACCTCGGCGGGCTCGCGCAGGGCCCGGTGCTGCTCGGGCTGACGCTCGCCGGGATCGCCGTGTACATCGCGTCGTTCTCGGTGTCGTGGGGGCCGGTGCAGTGGGTCGCGCTGCCGGAGCTGTTCCCGCTGCGCGTCCGCGCGGCGGCGGTGAGTGTGTGCGTGGTCTTCAACTGGCTGTTCAACCTGGCCGTCGCGCTGGTGTTCCCGCCGCTGCTGGCCGAGTTCGGCGCGGGGCTGAACTTCCTGTTCTTCGCGGTGATGACGGCGCTGGCGTTCGTGTTCGTCGTGCGGCTGATGCCGGAGACGAAGGGCCGCAGCCTCGAGCAGCTCGAACGCGAGCTCGCGGGCACGTAAGCTGATCAGGTGCGGACACGACCGACCTTGAGCTGGACCGGTACGGGCGAACCGCTCCCGCGCACCGGAACGGTCGCCGAGGTGGCCGAGGTCGTCGCCCGCGGCCGCGTGGTGGTGCTGAGCGGGGCGGGCCTGTCGACCGAATCGGGCATCCCCGACTACCGCGGCGAATCCGGCAGCCTGCGCCGGCAC
The DNA here is from genome assembly GCF_044452505.1 of Amycolatopsis sp. NPDC051903. Classification (NCBI taxonomy): domain Bacteria; kingdom Bacillati; phylum Actinomycetota; class Actinomycetes; order Pseudonocardiales; family Pseudonocardiaceae; genus Amycolatopsis; species Amycolatopsis sp. NPDC051903. The sequence goes on from NZ_JBITBT010000034.1 coordinate 88,504, forward strand.
ACGCCGATGACCTACGACGAGTTCACGACCAGCGCCGAAGGCCGGCAGCGCTACTGGGCGCGCAGCCACCTGGGCTGGCGCACCATCGCCCGCGCCGAGCCGAACTCCGGCCACCACGCCGTCGCGGCCCTGCGCCGCGGCGGTCTGCTGGCGGGGGTCATCACGCAGAACGTCGACGGTCTGCACCGCGCGGCCGGCACGCGCGGCGTGGTGGAGCTGCACGGCAACCTCGACCGCGTGATCTGCCTCGGCTGCCGCCGCACCAGTCCGCGCGAAGAGCTCGACACCCGCCTGCGCGCCGCCAACCCGTCCTTCGGCGGCACCGCCACCCGCATCAACCCCGACGGCGACGTCGAACTCGACGAGGACGTCGTCCGCACCTTCAGCCTCGTCGGCTGCCCCGCGTGCGCCGGCGTGCTGAAACCCGACGTCGTGTTCTTCGGCGAGAACGTGCCCCGCGCCCGGGTCGAACGCTGCTACCGCCTGGTCGACGAAGCCTCGGCGGTCCTCGTCCTCGGCTCCTCCCTGACCGTGATGTCCGGCCTGCGCTTCGTCCGCCACGCCGCGAAAACCGGCAAACCCGTCCTGATCGTCAACCGCGGCCAGACCCGCGGCGACGCCTGCGCGCAGGTCCGCGTGGACCTCCCGCTGGGCGAGGCGCTGACCGAACTGGTCGGCCTGCTCGGCGACCGGGCCGGCCAGCCCGCCTGAGCCGTCGGTCAGCAGCGGCAGCCGGCTCGCGCGCGCCGGATACGGCCGCGAATACTCCTCGAGGTCCGCGGGCGCCAAGCCCCGCGCGTGGTCGAACCGGGCAGCAGCTCGCACCGGAAAACGTTGTCATCGAGCACCATCCGCTCACCGGTGCCCGGGGTGCGCAGACCTCGGAACAGCTGCCGTCCGCCTTCCGGGAATTCGGCCCACGCCAACGGTTTCACGATGGTTTCGGTGACCGCGACCCCGCGTACCCGGCCGGCTTCGCGGTGGTGCATCGCCGACCCGAGAACCGGGGTGACCGGCACGTCCCGCCCCCGTCAGCGGAACGCGTCGGCCGAGGCCGCCGCCCACTCGGCGAACGTCCGCGGTGCACGGCCCAGCACGAGTTCCGCGTCGGGACTCACCTTCTGCTCTTCGGGCAGCGGGGAGCCGAGCACGGCGAGCGTCGCGTCGGCGATCGGTGCCGGCATGAGCTCCAGCAGCTGTGCGCGCGCCTCCGCCGGCGTCTGCTCGACGAACCGGATCGGTTCACCCAAAGCCGTGGCCAGGGCCGCGGCGCGGTCGCGCGGGGTCAGGGCCGCCGGCCCGGTCACGGTGTACGAAGCGCCGGCGTGCGAGTCGTCCAGCAGGGCCGCCGCGGCGACGGACGCGACGTCCGCCGGATCGACGAACGGCAAGGCGACGTCGGCGAAGGGCGCCGCCGCCGTGCGGGAGGCGCGGACCGACGGCACCCACGCCAGGGCGTTGGTGGCGAAGCCGCCCGGGCGCAGGATCGTCGCCGGCAGGTCCGACGCGCGCACGGCCTCTTCGTACGCGGTGAAAAACGCGTACGCCTCCGGGCGGGTGGCGGCGCCCTGGGACGAGAGCAGCACGAGCCGCCGCACTCCCCCGGCTTCCGCCGCGGACAAAAGCTCGGCCGGCGCCGGCCCGCCGGGGAACAGGAACAGCGCCTCGGCTCCCTCCAGCACCGGGCGCAGCGAGTCCGGTGCCGCGAGGTCCGCGACCCGGTGCACCGCACCGTCGGGCACCGCGGCCGGCGTGCGCGACACCGCCGTCACCCGGACCCCCGCCGAAGCCAGTGCCGCCACCAGTGGCCGGCCGACGTTCCCGGTCGCTCCCGTCACGACGATCATGACAAACCCCCTGTATCGCTTGAGATCCACAGTGGTCACGACGCTAGGAAGCGCGTCGCGGGACCGGAAGGACGCACCTTTGAGTAAGCTCACGACGTGGAGGAATGGACGCAGTTCGCGGGCCGGACGACCCAGGACGGGTATGAGGTGTTTCACACCGACTGCCCGGCGCGGACCGTGCTCGACCACGTCACCAGCCGCTGGGGAGTGTGGGTCCTGATCGCCCTGCGCGAGCGCGAACTGCGGTTCTTCGAACTGCGCCGCAGCATCGAGGGCGTCAGCGAGAAGATGCTCGCGCAGACGCTGCGCACGCTCGTGCGCGACGGCCTCGTGCACCGCGAGGTCGAACCCACCACCCCGCCGCAGGTCAGCTACCGCCTGACCCCGCTCGGCCGCGGCACCGCCGACCACTTGTCCGGACTGTTCACCTGGCTGCGCGACCACGCCGTCGACATCCTCGCCACGCAAGCCGGCTACGACGAGTCCGGCGGGCGGCAGAGCGCGTAGGGATGGCGGACGAACAACCAGGGGCCGCGCCGGCCCCGAGAACCGGTCACCCGCGGCGCAAGTTCCTGCTGGGTGCCGGAGCGGCGCTCGCGGGCTCGGGCGCGCTGTCGGCCGCGCTCTACCGCCCCACCCCCATCGAGGCGACGAGCGGGTTCGGGACCACGTGGCAGTTCGGGCCGTTCGTGCCCGGCTGCACGGATCAGGACTTCGACGACCGGTCGATGCCGCTCGTGTCGGTGCCGCACTGCGTGACCCCGTTGTCGTGGCAGGGCTGGCACCCGAGCGACTGGCAGCACCTGTGGGTGTACCGCCAGCACTTCCTGGCGCCGCCGGAGCTGCGCAAGAACCGGACGTTCCTGCGGTTCGACGGCGTGCTCAGCGCCGCGACCGTGTACCTCAACGGCCGCCGCATCGCCTCCCGCAGCGGCGGGTACCTGCCGCTCACCTGCGAGGTGACCGGGCTGCTGACGGCCAAGGACAACGTGCTCGCCGTGGCCGTCGACGGCCGGTGGCAGCAGGACACTCCCCCGGACCTGCCCGAGTACCCCAACCCCACGGCGATCGACTTCTACCAGCCCGCCGGGATCTACCGGGCCGTGAACCTCTACGGCACCCCGCAGGTGTACCTGTCCGACGTGTTCGCCGAGCAGATCGCCGTGCTCACCCCGAACCGCGCGGTGGTCGTGCACTGCACCGTCGACGCCGCGAAAGCCGTGAAGGGACCGGTGCGGTTCACCGCGACACTGAGTCAGGCCGGTACCGAAATCGCCACCGCGGTCACGGACACGACCGGCCTGGCCAAGGGCGAGACGACCACCACCGTGACGCTCGAAGGTCTCGACGCGGTGAAGCTGTGGGACGTCACCGAACCGGCGATGTGCGACATCCTGGTCACGCTGTCGGTCGGCGGTCGCAAGGTGCACACCTACTCCGTGCGCACGGGGCTGCGCGACGCACAGTTCACTGTGGACGGTTTCCGCCTGAACGGCCGCCCGCTGAAGCTGTTCGGGCTCAACCGCCACCAGTGGTACCCGTTCGTCGGCGGCGCGATGCCCGAGCGCGTGCAGCGGCGCGACGCGGAGATCCTCAAGAACGAGCTGAACGTCAACATGGTCCGCTGCTCGCACTACCCGCAGTCGCCGGCGTTCCTCGACGCGTGCGACGAGCTCGGCATCCTCGTGTGGGAAGAGCTGCCGGGCTGGGACCACGTGGGCGACACGGCGTGGCAGGAGCTCGCGGTGCGCGACGTGCACGACATGATCGTGCGCGACCGCAACCACCCGTCGATCATCGTGTGGGGCACCCGCGTGAACGAAACGCTGGGCCAGTACACCCTCTACGGCAAGACCGACCAGCTGGCCGCCGAGCTCGACCCGACTCGGCCGTGCACCGGTGCGGTCGCCGGGCAGCGGGGCTACGTCTCGCCGCTGTACCCGGTGAAGGCCGCCGGCGGCGTGTTCTCCTTCAACGACTACAGCCGCCCGCCTTCGCGCAACGCGCCGCCGCCGCTGCGGCCACCGCGCCACGGCGTGCCCTACCTCGTGAGCGAAGCCGTGGGCACGCTCGTGGGCGCGCCGTACTTCCGGCGCACCGACCCGCTCGACGTGCAGCGGGAACAGGGCATGCTCCACGCCTGGGTGCACGAGCACGCGGCGTCGGACCCGCGCTACTGCGGGCTGATCGCGTGGTGCGGCTTCGACTACCCGTCGGGCTGGTACCACTCGCTGCGCGGCGTGAAGTACCCCGGCGTCGTCGACTTCTTCCGGATTCCCAAGCTGGGCGCTGGTTTCTACCGCGCCCAGCGCGATCCCTCGCGCGGCGCGGTGATCGAGCCGGCGTTCTACTGGGACTTCGGCGCCGGCTCGCCCCGGGGCGGCCCGGGCCGCACCGCGCTCGTGTGGTCCAACTGCGACCAGCTCGTGATCACGGTCGCGGGCCGGCGGCCGGTCACGGTGCAGCCCGACCGGGCCCGCTTCCCGCACTTGAAGCACCCGCCGTTCCTGGTGAACCTCACGGGGATCAAGGGCACCCCGGAGCTGGTGATCGAGGGCCGCGTGAAGGGCCAGACGGTGCTGCGGCGCCGGTTCAGCGGGGACCCGGCGTTCGACACGCTCGCCGTGACGGCCGACGACGGCGAGATCATCGCCGACGGCCAGGACACCATCCGCGTCACGCTCCGGTCGGTCGACCGCTACGGCGCGCCGCGGCCGCACGCGCGTGGCGTGCTCAGCGTTTCGGTCGACGGGCCGGGAATCCTGATCGGCGAGGAGTTCCTGGACTTCGGCGCGCTCGGCGGCGCGGCGGCGGTGTGGATCCGCTCGATGCGCGGCACCCCCGGCACGATCACCGTGACCGCGTCGCATCCGTTCCTGGACACGGGATCCGCGACGATCTCGGCGGTCTGAGCCACGAAGTGGGCGAAGCCGCGATCGCGGGTACGATCGACGGTGACGCCCGATGAAGCGGTGAAGTGACCCGAGGACGCGGTGACACCGGAGAGCTGGGAGGCGGCATGGCGCGGACGCTGAGCCACAAGGACCCCACCGAGGTGACGCTGCAGCAGGCGCTCGACGCGCTCACCGATCCCGTGCGCCGCACCATCCTGCGCGAGCTCTCGGCGGTCCCGGACTTCACGCGTGCGTGCGGCGCTTTCGACCTGCCCGTCTCGAAGGCGACGGCCAGCCACCACTTCGCGGTGCTGCGCTCCACCGGGCTGCTCGAACAGCTCGATCGCGGGCCGCGCCGCTTCAACCGGCTGCGCCGCTCCGAGTTCGACGCGCGCTTCCCGGGCCTGCTCGACCTCGTGCTCTCCGAGGGCTAGCTGCGCTACGGCCGTGGATCGTCGACACCCCGGGGCCGGGGTTGGGTCTGACTGTCACCAACCTCTGTCGGTTGTGGAGCCAGCCACCCGGCCGCTTTCGTCCACTTCGGACGGATCACTCGTGGGTGAGCCCGTCCAGCCACTTGAGCAGCAGCTGCGTCTCCTCGGCACCGAGGGCCGTGTCCTCCGTGCGCAGGAGCGCGGCCAGCTGCAGCGCCGCCGTCGGCAGCGGGGTTTCGGCGGTCTCGGCGGTGGCGCCGGCTTCACCGGTGGCCGCGGAGGTGAGCAGGCTGTCGTGCACGGCGTCGCGCACGCGCGTGGACAGTTCGGGGTCGGTGTAGGTGCCGGGCTGGGTGACCATGTTCAGGGCCACGCCGATGTTGGCCGACATGATCCGCTGCGCGGCCGTGTCGGGATCGACCCGCAGGCGGCCCACGGCGGCGCACCGCACCAGCACCTCGCGCAGCAGGCGCAGCGCTTCCTGCGCGGCGTGCGGAACTTCGGCGAAGGCCGGTGAGTACATCAGCCGGTAGACGGCGGGGTGGTCCTTCGCGAACGCGATGTGGGTGTCCCAGCCGTTCTTGAGGTCGGCGATCGGGTCGGCCGAGGGCTCGGCGGCGCGTTTGGTGGCGAGGTAGCGGTCGAAGCCGTGGTCGACCACGGCCGAGAGCAGCCCGTTCTTGTCGCCGAAGAGGCGGTACAGCATCGGAGCGCCGACGCCGACGGCTTCGCACACCGCGCGGGTGGAGATGTCGCGGTCGGGCGAGGCGTCGAGCAGCTTCTCGGCGGCTTCGAGCATCTGGGTGCGGATGTCCATACCTCGAGTGTATCGCAGATACCTGGCCTACGTAGCAATGTTACGTACATCATAGCATCGTTACGTCAAAACACTAGCGCGAGTACCGGCCAGCGCGTAACTTCGATAACAGAAGAGCGGAACGACGATACGAAGGACTCCCGATGACCACCACAGAAAACACCACCACCAGCCCGCGCATCGCGATCGTCACCGGTGGTTCGGGCGGGATCGGCCGGGTCGTGGCCGAGCGCCTGGCCGCGGACGGCATGCACGTGCTGGTGCACTACGCCGGC